>JANMLS010000291.1:0-6389 GCA_031372675.1 Verrucomicrobiaceae bacterium | reverse complement strand
TAATTTTTACGAATTGCTGAAACCCGTTCATTGTAAATCGAAAGGACTTTCTCTCCGAGTTCATCCGGCGGGCACTCACTCACCTGCCGATCTCCAAAAGAGTAAACTGGCGAATTACGGCCCGAAATGAGCCGGATTTTTTTTGTTGTAGCAGGATTATCATTCTTAACTGTTTTGGCCCCCCATGCAGTTTGCTCAAGCACCACATCATCTAGTCCAACATTTGAAGGCTTCCACCTCGCACCGATTAGCCTCGCAAATATCTGCTCCCAATCTGTGCCTTCAAGAATAGCAGCGGTACGAGTAGCTAAATGATAAACTACTTCACGTCCCAGACTGAGTGCAAAGTCACTCGGAAGCTCGTTTAGTGGGTATGGTGGTTGATACTTTTCTACGGTTCTTAGTTTTGGGTTTTTCATGATTCAATGTGGGTTGTTCAAGGAGACGCAGTTGTTCAGCGTATGTATTTTCACCTGAGTTAGATAGACATAGATTCATGGCTAAAAGAACTCTTGAAATGACTGCCTCAGCTACATTTACAGGGAGACTGTTGCCTGCTTGTTTTCGAGTCTGTGAATTGGTGCAGGCAATCTTAAAATTTTCTGGAAAACCTTGAAGGCGCAGCATTTCGCGAGGTGTCAGTCGTCTCTCGCCATTCACTAGAAGATAATTGTAAGAAGCACCTGCCCTCAAAGCGCAAGAGTATGGATAGGCGCTTACGTGCCCTGCTTTATTTTCGTGCCAAATGGTAGGCTCAGATGTTGGGCGAAATATACTCCATCTCTTTTCACGAATACGCTCTGATGCATAAAAACTTTGTGGCACATTTTTCTCTAGTATTTGCGACAGAGGCATCATTGGCCTGCCACCTTGCGGCCATGTTACATAAGTGGGTTCACTAAATCCTACGATCCAGATGCGTTCCCGTTTTTGAGGTAGACCAAATTCCAAGGCATTTAATACGCGATACTCTGTTTGGTAGCCAAGGTCTGTTAGTGTTTTAATTATTCGCTTCAAAGTTCTGCCTTGGTCATGTCCAGCAAGCAGTTTGACGTTTTCCAAAACAAAAGCTCTTGGACGTTTGGCTTCTAAGATTCTGGCGATATCGAAAAATAAAGTTCCTCGTGTATCTTCAAAGCCTTTCATTTGCCCGATGATGCTGAATGGTTGACATGGAAACCCTGCCAAAAGGATGTCATGATCCGGGATGGATGCGGCGTCCGCTTTCGTAACATCGCCTACAGGACGTTCTCCAAAGTTTGCTTCATAGGCACGCTGGCAATCGATATCAATATCGCTGGAGAAAACGCACTCTGTTTCAATGTTGGACTTTTTAGCTGCGCCTTCCATCGCAAAGCGAAACCCTCCGATTCCACAAAACAAATCAATAAATCGTATTGGCTGAACGTGCAAAGAATTGGTTTTTTTCATGGATTCGCCGTTCTTCTACGGAAAATTGTACGCAACGCAACGCATCACCTGTGACTTTTCGCTTCACAGCGGCGGGGAAAGGTCACACAAGACGCGCATCATTGATGAAGGTTTCTGATCTGCGCGGCATTCTTACTTACGTCCCACGTTTCCGGGAAAAAATTTTCGTAGTCTCGGTGGATGGCGAAGTCGCTGCTTCGCCGAATTTTTCCAACATCCTGCTGGACCTCGCGGTGCTGCGTTCGTTGAGCGTGAAAATTATCGTCGTCCACGGCGCGGCGATGCAAATCGAACGGCTCGCTGCCGAGCGCGGTGTGGTGCCAACGAACAGCGATGGCACGGGCATCACGGACGAAACTACGCTGAAGGTCTCGATGGATGCTGCGACGACGCTGATGAACGACATCATGCAGGGACTCACGAGCGTGGACCTGCGGGCGACTTACGCAAACATCATCATCGCGCACCCTGCGGGAATCATCGGCGGGCTGGACCACCAGCACACCGGAAAAGTCGAGCGCGTGGACCGCGAGGCGCTCACGCTTTTTCTCAATGCAGGCATCATCCCCGTCATCCCGCCGATTGGTTTCGACGGCGAGGGACGCACGTTCCGCGTGAACAGCGACACCATCGCGCTCGAAGTCGCCGAGGCGATGCAGGCGATGAAAATCATCTACCTTTCCGCGCGGGACGGCGTCGTGATTGGTGGCTCGCTCATCCAGCAGCTCTCCATCGCCGAGGCCGACGAGATCGCGAAAAAGAAACGCAATCTCGTGGACCGCAACACGCTCTCGAAAGTCGAAGCCGGTGCGCGCGCCTGCCGCAACGGCGTGCCGCGCGTCCACATCATCAACGGCAACGCCGATGAAGCACTGCTCGCCGAAGTCTTCAGCGCGGAAGGCGTGGGCACGATGATCTACGGCAACGACTACCAGCAGATACGCCGCGTTTTCAAAAAAGACATCCGCGCCGTGCTGGAACTCATCAAGCAAAGTGTCGAGCACGCCGAGTTGGTGAAGCGCACTCGCGCCGACATCCTCGCGCAGCTCGACGACTACTGGGTGCTCGAAATTGATCGCCAGCTCGTCGCGTGTGTCGCCGTGCATTTTTACCCCGAAGCACAAAAAGCCGAACTCGCCTGCCTCTACGTCTCCAAGCACCACGAAGGCCAGGGCTACGGGCGGAAGCTCATGGCTTTTTCCGAGCAGCTCGCCGCGCAAAAAGGCACCAAACATCTCTTCGCACTCAGCACGCAGACGTTTAATTATTTCGTCTCAAAAGGAGGCTACGCCGAAGTCTCGCCCGACGAACTCCCAGCCGAGCGCCGCAAGCGCTACGACGCAAGCGGCAGAAACTCCAAAGTGCTGCAAAAACCCGTAGTCGCCGCCGCCTCCGAAGCTGCCCGCACGTAGTCCGAAGTTACGGTTGCTGCTTTGCAGCAATCCGAGGCAGGTAAGAAAATTGGTGGTAAGAAAATGGTTTTTCAAAAATTTTCTCACCCCCATTTTTGCCTTCTGATGCGGAAGTTCAACGCCCTGTTTCCAGCCTGCACAGCTTTGGTTGATGCCCCGGCGCGATGCTTACCTTTGCGAAATGTGCCCAACTCCGCACTTGCCAGAGTTGCTTGTGAGGGCATAGTTCGCGCCCTTTTTCCGGCCCCAAAGCTGGTAACAAACAACTCAACTTTTAACCTCTCTCTTACTCACAATGGCCAACGCCAACGATCTCCGCAAAGGAATGTGCATCCGCTATAACAGCAACCCGGCAATCGTGCTCGAAGTCATGCACCGCACGCCGGGCAACTTGCGGGCTTTTGTCCAAGTCATCATCCGCTACATCGGCACAGGCAAAAGCGCAGACGTGCGGTTTGGCAGCACGGACAAGGTGGACCTCGTGGATGTGCAGCGCACGAAGCTCGACTTCAGTTACAAAGACCATGCGGGCTATCATTTCATGGACCCGGAGACGTATGAGACGATCAGCTTCGACGAATCGTTTGTGGGTGATGTGAAGGACTACCTCACGGAAAACCAGCGTGCGGAAATTCTCTACGTCGAAGGCAAGGCTGCGACTTTGGAGCTTCCTGCAACCGTCATCCTCACCGTCACCGAATCGCCCGAAGGCGTGCGCGGCGATAGCGCGAACAATGTTCAAAAAATGGCGGTCCTCGAAACAGGCAAAGCCATCCAGGTGCCGCTCTTCATCAAGGAAGGCGAGAAGATCAAAGTGAACACTGAAGACGGCAGCTACCTCGGTCGCGCTTAGTATCTGTCAGCTATCGAACGTGGACGGCAGGCTGTGATTGGTGACTGGTGAAAAGTGAATAGTCGCAAGCTTCTTGAGCCTCGCCACAGCCGATTACGATTTCAGTCTGCCGGACGACCGCATTGCGCGGCACCCGGCTGCGCGACGCGACGAATCTCGGATGATGGTGCTGCATCGCGATACGCAGACTATCGAGCATCGGAGCTTCGGCGACTTTCCAGATTACATTCAGCGCACCGATTTAGTGGTGCTGAACGATACGCGAGTGATCCCCGCCCGCGCATTCAGCGACGATGGAAAAATCGAGCTGCTTTTCCTCGAACCCGCAGGCGGCGATGCGTGGATGTGCATGGTAAAACCGGGACGCAAAATGCGCATCGGCGCAGAACTCACGCTCGGCGGCGTGCGCGGAAAAGTCACCGAAATCTGCCCGGACGGCGAACGCATCATCGCATTTGAAAACCCCATAGACCTCGACCGCGTGGGCGAACTTCCGCTCCCGCCTTACTTCGAGCGCGCTCCCGAAACCGACGACGACGAACGCTACCAAACCGTCTATGCAAAAAATCGCGGAGCCATCGCCGCGCCGACTGCCGGCCTGCATTTCACGCCGGAGATTCTCGCAAAAATCCCCCACGTATTTCTCACGCTCCATGTCGGCGCAGGGACATTTCGCCCCGTGCAAGTCGAGGACATCACGCAACACCGGATGCACTTCGAGCGTTACGCAATCAGCGCCGAAACTGCCGCCGCTGCGAATGCCGCCAGCCGCATCATCGCCATCGGCACCACGACCACGCGGGTTCTCGAATCCATTGGCCGTCCCCTCACCGCTCGCGAAGGGAAGACGGACATTTTCATTTTCCCTCCCTACCAGCCGCGTGCTGTGGACGCATTGCTCACTAATTTCCACCTCCCAAAAAGCACGCTCCTCATGCTCGTCAGCGCATTCGCAGGGCGGGAATTTATCCTCCGCGCTTACGCCGAAGCCATCGCCACCGGCTACCGTTTTTACAGCTACGGCGACTGCATGTTGATACTGTAAATGGCGGGCAAACGCCTACTGGCGAATCCCGTTTATGATGACCGCTCCCCCGTTGATGATCATGCGTCTGTTAAACAACGCTCTGCCGTCTGTGGGCGAATTCGCAGCGGGTGCTCCCGCAAATGGAGAACTTGCACCGGGCGCGAAGACAATCTCGCGCAGCATTGCGGCGGGAATCTCAAATTCGCCAGCGTGCGCGGACTGACAAAAAGCGCGGCCATTCTCGAAGCGAAACTTCTCCGCAGTGATGGCTCCTTTTCCCGCAAGACGGAGCCGCACACCGACTGTTGCCGGGACTGCGCCCGGCGAAAACTCCACCATCGTCGCACGTTTCAGGGGAACTTCGAGTTCACCAAATTCGCATTCCACGAAAAGCGATTCTGCCGTGGCTCGCTTGAGGACGCCGCGTGTTTCATCGCCATTCAGCAGCGCGATTGCATCCTGCGGCAAGTCGGCTTGCGGCGTAGGGTCTGGCTTTTCGGCTGGCTTTGGCGGCGGAGTAGCACCGTCCACTTTCGCCTTCACAGCAGACGGCGGGAGCATCCCAGTCCACGGCGCGATCCAAAGATTCGAGAGCGTAGGCCGGGTGCTGGACTGCGGCAGAATCGAGATTGAGCTACCAGACTTCGGGCTTTCTACGCCAACCTTGCGGTTCAATTGGCCGACGAGTTTTCCATTCACGACCATGTAAAAACGCCCTGTGCTGCGCTCGGCAAAAAATGTGAAACGCCGCAATTCCCCTTCCCCGCTCACCGCATCGCCAAAGTCAATCTGCTGCTGTTGCTGCCCAAACATTCGCCCTCCGCGCGGACTCATATCGTAAAGATAGGCGTAGTCGCCAGAGCACTGGACCTGGATGCCGGGCTTGTTGTCCTCAAAGAAAAACTGCCCGATAAAAGACGCCTGCCCGCCCACACGAGACAGGCTGAAACTGACCTCGCACTTGTCCGGTAGACCCTCGATTTTGCGTCCGATATTCGGCCCCGATGAATAGCTGTTTCGCCCTGTTTTCATGAGCGTGAATGCTCCGTCGAACTGCCGCCAAAGCTTCGGCTTTTTGCTCTTATCATTTGGCGCTCGGCTCGCGCTCCAGTAGCCGGGAGCCACGGCACCATCCATCCATGCTTCGCTTTCGCTCGCGCCATCCCAAACAGGCGCATCGCTGCCTGCTCCGAAATACATTGCCGCAAGCCCCTCGCGGGAAATTTCCATCCGCTCAGCAATCGCGGTTTTGAAACTGAGCCGGTCTTTGTCGAAAGCGATGAGGCTACCCGGCAGCCAGTCGCCATTCCGCCAGCGCACTGCGGCACCGCCGGAAGCGACAGCCTCCGCATCCTTGCGTTGCGCGAACTGGACGCCTGCGAGCAGCTTTTTATCAAACTGCACCTCGCCTCCTTTTACCGACTTCCATTTCAGCCCGGAATCCTGCGCGGCAGTGATCAGCGAGCCGCGAAGTTGATCGCCGTTTTTGAAAACCAGCGTATCGGTGCTGACTACGTTTTCCTGATCGAGAACGCCCATTTTGTGCGGAAACTCAATCGCGTGCAGCCCATCCATCGGGAGCGTCACGTCGCCGGAAAAAGGCGTCCGCACTTTGAGCACACCGTCCTTGCATCCCAGCGCAGTCACATCGAATTCGCCGCGCTGC
>JANMLS010000284.1:0-4486 GCA_031372675.1 Verrucomicrobiaceae bacterium | reverse complement strand
CAAGGAGGCGTGATGAAAAAGTCGCAACGCGAAAAGTAGCCCGCGAGTCCCTCCGCGGCTCAACGACTCTCGCGAAGCGACACATTTGATTGGTCGCTTCGCGAGCGGCGTAAATCCGCGAAGGGACTCGCGGGCTACTTTTCGCTTTGCGACTTTTTCATCACGCCTCCTTGCTACCGCCAAACTCGCAAGCCACATTCGGAATCATGACGCGGAACGAACTTCTGGACCTTTATTTCATGGATGCGCGCGCAAAGCTCATCGACATCGCCGCATTTCTGGACCGACTGGATCGCGGCACGGGCGATGCAGACTTCCGGCTGGCTGCTTTTCTCAACGCGATGAAGGAGCTTGCGTGCAACGAGCCGCAGCGTGCGAGAAACGTGCTCCTTTCCCTCAGCGATCCCACGGAAGAGCCGATTGCAAAAACTCCGGGCAAAGGCGCCGTCGGCGCATGGCAGGCATAAGGAAATGACGAATGACGAATGAACAACGCAGCCTCGCTTGCGCCTCTCAACTCTCAACTACCAACTCTCAACTAACCAGTGCGCTACATCGAACCACATGGACACATGGTGTCCCGGACCACCGACGACTATACTGCGATGGCGCTTTCGGGCTGCGCTGCGGTTTGCGAACCGGCGTTTTGGGCGGGCTTCGACCGCTCCAGTGCGCAGGGGTTTTACGATTACTTCTGCCAGCTCACGGACTATGAGCCAAAGCGGGCAGCGAAGTTTGGTCTGCCGCATTTTTCCTGGCTCTGCATCAATCCCAAGGAATCCGAAGACCCGGTGCTTGCGCGGGAGGTGATTGATATTATCCCGGAATTTCTCGCTCGCCCGAATGTCCTCGGCATCGGCGAAATCGGGCTGAATAAAAATACGCGCAACGAGCTGATGGTGCTGGAATGGCATGTGGACCTCGCCGCGCGGCACGACCAGATGATCCTCGTCCACACGCCGCATCTCGAAGATAAGCTGAAGGGCACGCGGCTGATCCTCGATGTGCTGAAGGCCGATAAACGCATCGATCCAGCGCGAGTGATCATAGACCATGTGGAGGAGCACACCGTCGGCATGGTGCTCGATACCGGGATGTGGGCGGGCATGACGCTTTACCCCGAATCGAAATGCACTTCCTCGCGGGCGATAGATATTTTGGAAAACTACGGCGCCGAGCAAATCTGGATGAACTCGGCGTGCGATTGGGGAGTTTCTGTGCCGCTCGCCGTCCCGCGCACGGCGCTGGAAATGCGCAAACGCGGATGGTCGCAGGAACGAATTGAGGCGGTCACTTTCGGGAATCCGATGCGCTTCATGTCGCAAAATCCGCGCTTCAAAATCTAACAGCGCGTGGCAGTCATTCTTCGCGCACAGCACGTCCTCCCGATTGTCGCACCCGCGATTTGCGATGGTGCTGTCGTCGTGGAAGGCGCTCAAATTGTGGGCGCTGGAGGCTTCGAGGAAATCCGCCGCAAGCACGATGGCGACATCGTGGACCTCGGCGAGCAAGTGCTGATGCCGGGGCTAGTGAATGCGCACTGCCATCTCGATTACACGCAACTCCGCCACGCGATTTCGCCGCAGAAAAGTTTCACGGACTGGATTCGTGCGATCAATTCCCACAAGCGTGCCTTGCACGATGAGGACTATCTCGACGCGATTGCGCGTGGTTTTTCCGAGCTGCGAAAATGGGGGACGACTGCGGTGGCAAACATCGAATCGTTCCCGGAGCTTCTCCTGCGCATGAAGGCACCGCCGCTGCGGACGTGGTGGTTTATGGAGATGATTGACATCCGCCACCGCTTCTCCACGGAGGATGCAGTCGCTGGTGCGCTGGCGTATTTTGAGTCGCCGCACCCCGACTGGCTGGGCGGCTTCGGGCTGAGTCCGCACGCGCCTTACACCGCAAGCGGGCCGCTTTTTGAAATCGCCTCGCGCACGGCGGAGAATCTCGGAATGCCCGTGACCACGCACGTCGCGGAATCGCGCGAGGAATGGGAAATGTTCAAGTCCGGCGCGGGCGAGCTTTACGAGTTCATGCTGAAGCTGGGGCGCTGGATGTATGACTGCCAGCACGCCCGCACGCCGCTGGCGCATCTCGCGCACCATGCCCGCCTCGGCGCGCGCTGGCTGCTCGCGCACATGAACGAGCTGGATGAATCGGACTTCGCGCTTCTCGCCGCGCTGCCCGCAAAACCCTCCATCGTGCATTGCCCCGGAAGCCACCGCTATTTTGGTCATACGCCGTTTCCGCTGGAGCGACTCCGTGCGACGGGCGTGAACATTTGTCTCGGCACAGACAGCCTCGCCAGCACCGATTCGCTCTCCATGTTTGATGAAATGCGCGGCCTCTCAGCAGCGCATCCGTCGCTTGCGGCGGCGGAAATTCTCGCAATGGCGACGCTGCACGGTGCGCGTGCGCTGGCTTTTGACGGCGGAAAAATCGCGCCCGGCGCAGTGGCGGACTTGATTGCATTTCCCCTCGATGATACGAGCAGCGGCATCCCATCCGCCGTGCTCGCGCACCGTGCGCCAGTGCGATGGATGATGCTCAATGGCAAAATCCTTCCTTCGTAAACTGCTCCCGCTTCTCGCCGCGCTCATCCTGCCCGGCCTCGTCGCCGTCGCCACCGCTGCGCCGAAGAGGGCCCCCACAAAAAAACCCGCCGCGACAAAGCCCAAGCCTGCGCCGCTGCCTTCTCCCGCGCCGCTGGCTCCCGGAGAAATCCCGCTCGCTGCGGAAGCCGCCGTGCTCGTGGATTCGCAGACCGGCGAGTTTTTATACGAGAAGAAGCCCGACGCCGTGCATTACCCAGCGAGCACCACGAAGATTCTCACCGCGCTCCTCGTCATCGAAGCCGACGATCTCGACAAGCTCGTGACCGTGGAAATCGCCGACACCAAAGTGGAGCCGAGCGCACTTTACATAAAACCCGGCGAGCAATTCTCCCGGCGGCATCTGCTCTACGCGCTCCTCCTCAAAAGCGCGAACGATGTCGCCATGTGCCTCGCCCGTGACCACTCCGGCAGCGTGGAAGCTTTCGCCGAGCGCATGACGAAACGCGCTGCGGAACTCGGAGCGACGAATTCCCATTTCAGAAACCCGCACGGACTCCACGACACGCACCACTTTACCACCGCGCACGACCTTGCAAAAATCTCGCTCACCGCGATGAAAAATCCGCTCTTTCGCGAAATCGTCGCCACCCCGGAAGCATGGCTGCTCAAGGGCGACAAGTTCGTGCAGCTTCGCAACCACAACAAGCTGCTCTGGAAATTCCCCGGCTGCACGGGGCTGAAAACTGGCTTCACGAATGCAGCGCGGCAGACGCTCGTCTCCTCCGCAAAACGCGAGGGCCGCGAGATCATCTCCGTCGTCCTGCGCACCAACAACCCCGGCATCTGGACCGACTCCATCACCCTCATCAACTACGGCTTCGACCGCCTCGGCATCCCCGCCCCAGCGACAGAGCCGTAGTGCTGCACCGGTTGTTGAACCGCAGAGAGCGCAAAGAGCACAAAGAAGGGTGGAAATAGCCATTGGCCGACTCGGATAATTCTTTGAGTTCTCTGAGTTCTTTGCGGTTAAAACCAACGAAACAAAATCATGAAAGACATCAAAGCATTGTGCAACCAAGTCAGGCAGACGGCTTACGACATCCATGTTTATCATGCACACGGGCATCTGGAGAAAGTGTATGAAAATGCGCTGGTCCATCGGTTGCGGAAAGCTGGTTTGGAGGTGAAGCAGCAGGAGCCGATTAAGGTCTATGACGAAGACGGCACGCTCATCGGCGATTACTTCGCCGATCTGCTGGTGGAAAACTGTCTGATTGTGGAATTAAAAACAGCGAAGGCACTGGCCTCGGAGCATCAGGCGCAGATTCTTGGCTACCTCAAGTCCGCAAGGCTGGAGCATGGCCTGCTGATCAATTTCGGCAGCTATAAATTTCAAATCCAAAAATTCATCTGGAATCACGAACGGGAAAAGAAAAAGCAATGAGGGACTCCCACCACCCTCATCTCTGCGCTCCTTGCGTTCTTTGCGGTTCAACGATTTCCACTCCTGTTCTGGAAAAATTACTTCGGCGGTGGCGGGTGGGCGTGATTAACTGAGCGGCACATGGCCAAAGCGACCAAACGTATTTCCCGTAAAGATATGGCAAAAATGTCGTTCCGAGACTTTCTCGTCTCGGCGCGTGGGCCGTATGGGCGGCTGCTCGGATACATGCGGCCTTATATGGGGCGGTTTTGGGCGGGTATCTTTTTTGGTGTGTGTTTTGCGGCTGCAAATGCGGGGCTGGTTTTTGTTTTCAAACACGTCGGCGATGTTGTTTTGACGGGTGCTCCCGGCCAGCAGTCGCAGAGTCTCGCGCATCTTCCGCAGGCTGTCCGCGAATGGGCCGCGCCGGGGCCGGATGGTCGTTCGCCGCTGCGTGTCGTGCTTGCGATTTGCCTGCTCGTCCCGGCGGTGATGGCGGTGC
>JANMLS010000238.1:0-2965 GCA_031372675.1 Verrucomicrobiaceae bacterium | reverse complement strand
GACGCGGGCCGCCCGGAGCCAGGCGGCGACGACGCTGCGCTTGTGCAGCGAGTGCGGAGTCGTGTTCAAAAATCGCAGGCCGTCCGAGTGAATCGAGATAGTCCACTGCGGCACCCAAGCCGACTGCGCCAGCGATGTTTGGCGTGCCTGCTTCAAACCGAGCAGGCGGCTGCTTGTAAGTCGCGCGTTCGTAGGAGACGCTCACGATCATCTCACCGCCGCCGTGCCACGGAGGCATTGCGCGGAGAAGTTCCGAGCGTCCGTAAAGCGCACCGCTTCCCGTCGGCGCACACATTTTATGGCCGGAGAATGCGTAGAAATCGCAGCCCAGTTCGCGGACGTTCACCGGGATGTGTCCGACGGATTGCGCACCATCGAGAAGCGTCACCGCACCAGCCGCTCTCGCTGCTTTGCAGTATTCTGCGGCTGGATTGATGGTGCCGAGCGAGTTTGAGATATGAGTGAAAGCGAACACCTTCACGCCATCCAGAAGCGCATTCTCGAATGCGAGCGTGCCGTCATCAGTGACCGGCACGAAGCGCAGCTTTGCGCCGGTGCGCTCGGCAAGCATCTGCCAAGGGACGAGATTACTGTGATGCTCGATTTCCGTGAGCAGAATGATGTCGCCGGACTTCAGGTTTTGCGCACCCCATGTATTCGCGACGAGGTTGATGGCTTCGGTGGTTCCGCGTGTAAAAATAATTTCATCCGCCGACTCAGCACCGAGATAAGTCGCAAGTTTTGCGCGGGCACCTTCGTAGGCATCGGTGGCGCGGGAGCTTAGTTCGTGGAGTCCGCGATGCACGTTGGCGTTGTCGTGCTCGTAGTAGCGCGAAATCGCATCAATCACGGTGCGCGGTTTTTGCGAGCTTGCGGCGTTATCAAAATAGATGAGCGGTTTCCCATTCACCTGCTGCTCAAGAATCGGGAATTCAGCGCGGACCCTTTGCCAATCAACATTCATCATGGTGGAGATACTGCCAGCTCCGCTGCGCGGTTGCAATCGGGGGGTTCAAAGTTCGCCTGTACGAGAGACAGGCGGGAATTTTAGTGCGACTTCTTTTGGCGCGAAACGATGATCATGATTACGAACGCAATCATCAGCAAAACAGCCACCAATGCTCCCGCTCTGTAGGCCCGATAGTGCCACGGGATGAGCGTTGGAATCGTAGTAGCGATGTCGAAATGTAGAATTTGGGGCGTAGCATCGAAGTTCAATGTTTCGATATTGCTCATGAATTCGACATGGTCCGCATCGGCATCCACTCCGTGTTTCGTGTGAATTGCTGCGTAAAGAAAATTGCTTTTGAGAATACCTCGCGCGACAGACACGAATGTCTCCCCGGAGTCGAGCGTCGCTGTGCCGATGATCTCGATGTAGGGTCGTCCATCTTGTTCGCCAAAGCGTTGTCGCTGCGGCTCGATGCCTAATGTTCGCATCACTTCCATCACGCGATTCAGCACCGTGGAATGCCTGATTTCACTCGTAGGGAATCCCGGAACCGCTGCCACTCCGAAATGGGATTTGTTGGTGGAGTTAATCGCAAATACCGCGAACTCGCCGCTCGATAGCGTCGGGCCGCCGCGCCGGAACCAGCCATCGCCATCCGGCAGGTTCACCGTGGCACCATATCGCTCCATCGAGTAAATCTCCGCCTGCGCCGGAAGCAGCAACAGGAATAAGAAAGCCAGCGCAGACCGGAGCATCAGGGTTTTGTGCTGTTCTGGAAAATGCCGAGGATTTCAGCGGCGCTTTCTGCCTTGCCGAGTTTTTCGCGGACGCCGCGATCATTTAGAAACTTGGCGATTGCCGCGAGTGTGCGCAGGTGAGTCTGGAATTGGTCTTTCGGCACCACAAAAAGGACGACAAATTTAACAGGCTGATTGTCCAGAGATTCAAACTCGATGCCCGCTGCGCTGCGACCGAAGCAGGCGACGACTTTTCCCACCTTGTCCGAAGATGCGTGGGGGATCGCGATGCCGAAGCCGATGCCTGTGCTCATCGTTTCCTCGCGGTTGCGGAGCGCGGCGAGGACGGATTCGCGGTCTTCCTCTGCGATTTGGTCTTGGGTGACCAGCAATGCTACAAGCTCCGCGATTGCGGCGTAGCGTTCTGTGGCTTTCATCTCCGGGAGGATGGTGTCAGCAGATAGGAGATTACCGAGCGTCATTGAGTAGGTTTTTTCAAATTAGTATTCCCGCTGCTTGTGGCAAGATGGATTTGGCGGCTGCGAATCTTCACGGTGCTTTTTCTGTGAATGCCGCAAGGTCGCCTTTGATGCCAGCTTCTTTCAGCACATCAAGCACTCCGATGAGCGTGCCGACTGATGCACGCTTGTCGGGAGCCAGCGCGAGCCGTGGCGGGGAGGGGAGTTTCATCAGCTCCTCAATGCGCACGCGAAGTTCTGCGATGGGGATTTTTTCCGCGCCGAGATAAATGTCGCCTTTTTCATCAATGCTCAGTTTCAGCGCCTCGCTGCCAGTTTCCACTGCGACTGCGGTTTTCGATTCCGGGAGTTTGATCGTCACGCCCGGCTGCTCGCGGCGGAAGGTGGTATTGACGATTACGAAAATGAGGAGGATCGCGAAAATATCGATCAGCGAGACGATGATGATTTCCGGCTTTCTCCGGCGGCGTGGGAGAAAGTTCATTCTGGCTGCTCCTCGTAGCTGTATGGGCTGGGGACGGTATTACCTCTGCGGTATTTCTGGTTGTAGCACTTCGCAATAAGGCCGGACATGAGCAGCTCCATATCCGCAGCCATCTGCTCGACTTTTTTCAGCAGCAGCCCGTGAGCGATGAGGCTTGGGATCGCGATTCCGATGCCGACGACGGTGGTGCTCAAAGCCTCGGCGATTCCCGCTGCGATCTTTCTTGGGTCTTGCGCAGTCTGGCTGTCGCCAAATGCGCCGAACACTTCGACAAGGCCGGAAACCGCGCCGAGCAGCCCGATGAGCGGCGCGA
>JANMLS010000398.1:0-17682 GCA_031372675.1 Verrucomicrobiaceae bacterium | reverse complement strand
AACTTCCGGCCTGCCCACGCGCTGAGTGGGACCATCGCCAGCAGAGCAAATGCGCACAGCAGACTTGCGGGCGTTTTTGGAAATGCGCCGCCCACATTATCCGGCATGACGCACAGCGCGGCCTGCATCACGAGCAGCAGCCGGATGTAGCCGCCGATTGCGCGCGGGAGCAATTGCGCAGGCTGTTTCAAAACATCGCCCGTCTGCATCACACACAGCACGACGGCCACCAGCCAAAGCGTCGGCGAAGGGTCCATGAGGATGCGGCCTGTGAACATTTTTACGATAAGATAACCCGCGAAAATCGCTGCGAGCGGCAGCATTTTGGCGAGCTTTGGAATCACGGGCTTCGTCTCGTGACGGGCGAGATTCGTGACGGCGGCGATGTAGAGCGTGACTGCGATTCCGGCGAGGATTGCCTTGTTGAAATACCAGCTCCCCATCGAGTGCGATTGGAAAAAGAAATACGGCACCAGAAAGGACAGCGTATCCGGCAACAGGGCGACTCCGCTCATCATCCGAAGGTCCGGCCCGATTCCCGCGACTGCGCCGAGCAGCAGGCTGAGTCCGCGACATGTCCCCATCGTGAGAGGGCCGACGAATGGCAGGCGTTTCGTGGTGAAATTGTAGAGCCAGATGGTGAGCAAAAGCGCGACGCCCATGAGTGCAGAACGCGGCCCAAGTCCGGCGTGAAGCGTCGCAATCCCTGCGATGCAAAGCCCCAGAATCGCAGTCAGCGCCGCAGTCCGCGAAATCGCTCCACTCGGCAGCGGGCGCGAGGGTCGCTCGGCGAGGTCTTCTTTGAAATCAATGACATCATTCATCGCGAGACCCGCCGAATACAGGCACATGCTCGCCACCACCGCAGGCACCACACGCGCATCGAGCACGCCACCCGTCGCAATCAAAAAACCCGCAAGCGGATCACCGGGGACGGTGAAAAGATTCGGCACACGAAATAGCTGGAGCCAGGCTTTCGCGCTCATCTCAGCTCCTCCGAATCTCCCAAAGCTGCCGCGCCTGGGTGATGATCTTTTTCAAAACATCCGGCGTCACTGCTTGCTTTGGGTCGTCGCCGATTCCCTTGCTCGGCGCGACGTTGGCCTCGATGCAAAGCCCATCCGCGCCATACGCGACAGCCGCAAGCGCCGCCGCCGGGACATACGCCGCCTTGCCGACGGAGTGCGAAGGGTCCACGACGACCGGTGCCCAAGTCCGCTCCTTCAAAAGCGGCACGATGCTTTCGTCGGGATGATTGCGATAGCCGTCGAGCGTAGGCTGCGTGCCGCGTGGACAAAGGATGACGTTCGGATTTCCGAGCTGCACGATGTATTCCGCAGCGGCGATGAACTCCTGCGTCGCGCCCATGTGGATGCTTCGCTTGAGCAACACGGCGACATCGCGGTTTGCAATCGCCTGCCCGATTTGGCGGAGCAGCGAGTAGTTGAGCGCGTTGCGCGCGCCGACTTGCAGACAGTGGACTCCCGCATCCAGCGCGAGGCGCAGATGTTCCTCGTCCATCACTTCGGTATCCACCGGCAGACCGGTTGCGCGGCCTGCTTCCATCAAAATATCGAGCGCTTTCGCATCGCCTTGGTAGCTGTACGGATTTGTGCGCGGCTTCCACACGCCGCCGCGCAGCGCGTTCGCGCCAGCTTCTTTAATCGCGTGCGCCGTTTCGATGGTGAGGCTCGGATTTTTCGGATCAATGGTGCAAGGCCCGGCGCAGACAAAAAGCGATTGCCCCAGCGTGACGCCACCGATTTTTACGCGGTGCGAAGCGAGGCTGGAGCGAATGTCCATGAGCTTGTGCGGGCTTTGGATGCGGTCCACGCGGTTCACGTATGGCAGACCTTCGAGCTTCGTGATCATGTCGTCATTCCGCTCGTCGCCGATGATGGCGTAAATGCACTGCATCTCGCCGTAGATGACTTGGATTTTGCAGCCGAACGTTCCCACGATGTCGGTGACTTCCTTGAGTTGTTCGTCCGAGAGTTTGCTGACGTTTGGTATAATCATGGCTCAGTTTTTCCGTGGCTACTCGACCATGCGCTCGACAAATTCGCGGTTGTCGAAAAACGCAAAATCTTCCTGCTTTTCGCCAGTGCCGATGAAGCGCGTCGGGAGCTTCAGTTCATCCTGAATGGCGACAATCACGCCGCCTTTTCCGCTGCCATCGAGCTTCGTGCAGACGATGCCCGTAAGCTCCGCAGAGGTCTTAAATTCCCGCGCCTGCGCAAGCGCGTTTGCGCCCGTCGTCGCGTCCACGACGAGCAGACTTTCGTGCGGCGCAGCGGGGTCGGCGCGTTGGAGCACGCGCTTCACTTTGCCGAGTTCGTTCATCAGATTGTGCTTCGTGTGCAGGCGTCCAGCAGTGTCGCAAATGATGAACTCAATGTTCTGCTTCTCCGCCTTTTGATAAGCGTCGTAGCAAAGCGCGGCAGGGTCGCCGTTGTATTGCCCCTTCACGATTTCGCAGCCGATGCGGTCCGCCCAAATCCCAAGCTGCTCGATGGCTGCGGCGCGAAATGTATCTGCGGCGACGAGCAGCACGCTGTGCCCGCGCTTTTTCAAAAGTGCCGCGAGCTTCGCGGTGGAGGTCGTTTTCCCCGTGCCGTTCACGCCGACGATCAGCAGCACTTTCGGCTTCGTGGGAAATGGCCGCAGCGTCCACTGCTCCGATGGCAAAATCTTGATGATCTCCTCGCGAGCGACCTTCACCACCGACTCCGCAGTGAGCTTTTCGCCGCTTGTTTGCAGCGTTTTAATAATGCGCATCGTCATCGGCAAACCGAGGTCTGCGCGGATGAGGCTCTCCTCCAGTTCCTCCCAATCCACAGGTTTGCCCGTGAACTTCTGCCAGATGTTTTTTAGAAAACCGAGCGCCATGCTAAATCTGCGGGCTGGCCGGTTTTCGCAGCGGCTTCGGTCCTTTTGTGTAGGGCGTCACCGCATCGCGCAGTGGCCGCGTGAGTTCCGTTTTCACTTGGTCGAGCACGCCGTTGATAAACTTGCTGGAGTCCTCGCCGCCGAACTTTTTCCCAAGCTCAATCGCCTCGTTGATCGCCACAATCGGCGGCGTCTCCAAGCGGTGAAACATCTCAAAAATCGCCAGCCGCAGAATGTTGCGGTCCACCGTATTCAGCCGCGACATCTCGAAATTCCGAAGGTGCCGCTTCAGCACCGCATCCACCTCCGCCGCCTTTTCCGAGAACCCGCGAATCAGACTCTCCGCAAACTCGCGCACGCCCGTGCTCGCCTCGCGCACTCCCCAAAAATCCGCCAGCAGTTCCGGGGCGTCTCCGCCGTGGATGTCTCGTTGATACAAATACTGCACCGCTGCTTCGCGGCCATCGCGTCGTTTACTCATTAAAATGGGGTATCGTTGGCGGGAAGGGCATCGAGCGTCTGGCACATGCGCACTGCCGCACGCGCCGCTTCAGTCCCCCGGTTAATCTTCGTTCCAAGACAGCGCTCCTCCGCTTGCGCTGCTGTTTTTACGACGATCACCTCGTGCAAAACGGGCGTGTCGTAGTTCAGAGAAATATCCATCAGCGCATTCGTCACCGCCGTCGCGATGAGGTCCGCGTGGCGCGTCTCGCCCTCCCACAAAAGCCCAAACGCCAGCACCGCCTCCACGTCCGGCGCATGGTCCAGCACCGCCTTCACGCCGAGCGGGATTTCATACGAACCCGGCACCTGCACGAGGTCTATGATCGCTTTCGGCACGAGCGCCTTCAGCTCCTTCCTCGCAGCCTCGACAAGCCCATCCACATACTCGGAATTGTAAAGACTCGCGACGAGCGCGAATCGTCGCGCCCCGCTGAGTTTCGGTGGTCTGCCTGGCAGTTTTTTGGACATAAGAGGCGCGGACACTAGCGGCACCGCACATTTCCGCAAGCGCCCTCACACGATTTCAGCGTGCGACGAATCAAAACCGCGCCTTCGGACGTGTATTATCGCGGTGTTCGAGTTCAGTCACATCACTGGAAACAGCGAGGAACCAAAATTTAGTCCACATTTTCTTACCACCAATCCTCTTACCTCCGAAGTGGCTGCTCATTCTCCGCAGGTAAGAAAATTGATGGTAAGAAAATTTTGCTAAAATTTGAACAGTGCGCGAATGCCGCACCAAGAAGCCCTGTGAAAAACTGGCAGCGCTAACGGGATTCGAACCCGTGTACCAGCCTTGAGAGGGCTGTGTCCTAGGCCTCTAGACGATAGCGCCGTTTTTGGAAGAACGCGGACGCTAGGGCGGTGCTCGCTGTTCGGCAATGGGAATCTTGCCGCGACTTTTTCAAAGGTTTCTCCATCTGCCTTACTTGTCCGCGCGATGAATATGAACTTCCGCTTTTTACTCAGCCTTGCCGTTCCTTTTTTTGCCGTCGCTTCCGCAGTGGCGAAGGAGCCGATCACGGAAATCCCAAAACACAATCTGCCCACCAAGCACACGACTCGCGACATCGCGGGCTGGAAGGTGCGAATTGATGACCGGCTGCTCGCCGGTGAGCACGCGGCACTCGGCGCACGTGCGCTGAGTGTGCTGGAATCGAAGCTCGTGCTCATCACGCTCGTCATGCCGGAGAAGCAGCTTGCGGACATGAGAAAAGTGCTGATCCAAGTGGACCAAAATTACGGCCCGTTGACTTCGATGCAGTATCACCCCGGCGCGGACTGGCTGCGGGCCAATGGATACAGCGCGGACCTTGTGAAATGCGTCCATCTCCCGGAGGCGAAAGATTTGCTCAATCCGTTTGAAGCGCAGCGCCACCCGTGGGTGATCCTGCACGAGCTTGCGCACGCTTATCACGACCAAGTGCTCGGATTTGAAAACCCGAAGGTCATGGCGGTGTGGAAAAAATTTCGCGACAGCGGGAACTACAAATCCGTGCTCACCAGCCGTGGCACAAAGAAGGAGCACTACGGAATGACAAACCAGAAGGAGTTCTTCGCGGAAATGACGGAGACTTTTTTCGGGTCGAATGATTTTTATCCATTCGTCGCCGGTGAATTAAAAACCGCCGAGCCGGAGATTTTCGCCGTGATGGAGGAAGTGTGGGGGCCGCTGCCCGGTAGCAAAAAGTAGTAACGGAACGGCGAGCTGCTGCTTTACGCTTTCAGACCCCAATCACGGTCTTTGGATTAAGCCGTCTTGCTCTCTTGCCCGGCGATGAGGCGGCGCTCGATTTCTTCGAGGATTTGGCGTGAGGGCTTGGTGTCGAATTTGTAATCGTCCACGACGAACTCGCCTTCTTTTCCGTCGAGCGAATACCGGATTTTTGCGATGCCTTTTTTATCCCAGAGTTTTTTGCCAACGCCCGAAATCGCGCTGAATGGAACGCGCACTCCGCTCGCCGTCGTCACGGTTTCGTCGTCCATCCGCACGGTGCGTTTTAATTGCGAAAAACAGTAGGCGAGGATGCCGAGGCCGATGGCTCCTGTGATGCCAGCGGCGATAAATTGCTCGATAACTTTTCCGGGGCCGAGGAACTTTTCGGGGACGCTGCCGATTTTGTGCTCCTTTGCCAGCGCGGGCCAGTCGGTCTTGTCCTTGCTCAGTTTTTCAAGCGTGAGGTATCGCTCATCGCTTTTCGGGTAGCCGATCAGACCGTCAAAAAGAAACCAGCCTCCGAATCCGAGCATGAGAAGTCCGAGCAGGAGTTTCTGTTTTTTCCAAATCGGTGTGATGCGCGCTTCGACGGTCATGCGTTGCCTTTTCGCGGGGGAAATCGGGCGTGACGAGAGAAATTTCTACGCCTCGCCCAGCAGCCCGCGCATGTAGGCGGCGGGCGCGTAGTTTTCGATCAGCACGAGCGTCTCACCGTTGCGGTGCATACGGACTTGCGGCACGCGGATGTCGGGCGTCTTGGTCGGCGAAAAAAGGATGTCGTCGTGTGTGGCGTTTTTGCGATTTGCAAAGCGGTCGGGCGTGAGTTTTCCGCCGAGATGATCGCTGCGCCCGGTGGCGACGTGCATGGTGCCGAGGATTTTTTCGTCCTGAATATCGCGCCCGCTCACGGGCAGCTTCTGCGTGCCAAAGCCCAGTTCGCCCAGCTCTCCGGTGACAGGGTCGCTTTGCAGCTTGGCGTTGTGCTCCTCGATGGTCGCGGGATTTCCGCGCAGCAGTTCCGCGCGGAAAACGCGGCCTTTCGTGACATGCTGGCGGCCAATCGTGCCGTCCTCGTATTTCATCGGGAACGAGCCTTCGACGTCCGTAGGAACGTAGTAAATCTCGCCAGCCGGGAGGTTCGCAACATCCGGCCCGCCACGGCAAAGGCCGTGCGATTTCTGCGCGTCCTGACCACCGAGAGCGATGTGAAGCGTGGAAGTCTGGTCTTCAAAAACGTGATCAATTTCGATCCAGTCGGCATTCGTCATTCCAAGGCGCAATTTTTCAGCTTCGACGCTTACTTCGTCGTAATTCACGGAAAGCCCAGTCGCGAGAATGACGGGGTTCATCCCGTGCATCGTCGCACCACGGAAGCCGTATTTTTTCGCAAACGCAGTGAGCGGCGCAGTCGCGGAGTAAGTGGAGATGCAGAGGATGATGTCGTAGTTAGTATAAATATCCCGCTCCAGACTCAGCTCGCGGCCATCCGGCGCGAAAGCCGCATCCGGCAAATCGAGGTTGCTGCCGCCCGTAATTTCGTAGGCAAAAAACTCGCCGCCGCGCAGATTCAGCTCCGCGAGCACGCCGTCTTTCAGCCCTTGGTAAAACACATCGTGCGCGTGCCGCTGAATCGTAAGCGCATCGTTTTTCAAAAAGCCCATCCCCGCGACCTCGCGCGGATTTTCCAGATCGATGAGAATGCAAACACGCTCGCCGCCCTTCGGCGCAAACACTGTCTTCAATAAGCGGCTCAAACTGAATGCCGGAAAAACTCGATCCGTGAAATTAGCAGGAAGTTTCATATCCATCCCGAAACGTGCGCCGAAACAAAACGGAAGCGCAAGTGTGCGGAAAAAACATTTTCATGGCGGGCTGGAAAATCAGCAGTTGATCGCGCCGTTTGGGAACCCTACGGTCCCGCCTCTTCATTACCGTGGCTACTAATAAACGCGTCCTTTTTGTCTGCACTGGAAATATCTGCCGAAGCCCGATTGCGGAGGGGCTTTTCCGCCATGCGGTGCGCTCGCGGAGCGACATCGAGGTTGCCAGCGCGGGCGTGGCGACGGGCTATGGACAACGCCCCAGCGAAAACGGCGTGGAGGCTTGCAGGAAAGTCGGCGTGGATATTCGCGACATCCGCTCGCAGCCGCTCACGGATGATTTGGTCCGCTGGGCTACGCACATTTACGGGATGACGCGCTCGCATCTCGACGCGATCCTCACTTTTTTCCCGGAGGCGGAGGAAAAGGCGTGGCTGGCTTGCGAGTTCGAGCCATCGCTCGCGGCGCGGCCCGAAGTGCCGGACCCCATCGGCATGGGCATCCACGCTTACATCGCGACTCGCGATCATCTTTCCAAAGCAATCCCCAGCATCATCAAGCACATCGAAACTACAGAAATGACCCAAACCACCTCATCGAATAATTCCACGGAAACCCAGCAAACTACCCGCATCGCGCTCGGCGCAGACCACGGCGGGCTGGAGCTGAAACGCGCAGTCGCAGACGCACTGAAAGCGAAGGGATTTGTCGTGCATGATTTAGGGACGAACTCCACGGAGTCCGTGGATTACCCGGATTTCGCGGGGATGGTTTGCAAGCAAGTGCTCGCGGGCGAGGCGGACTTTGGCGTGCTTTGCTGCAAGACGGGAATCGGCATGAGCATCGCCGCAAATCGCCACGCGGGAATCCGCGCCGCGCTCGTGACGAATGCCGCCGACGCAGCCGCCACGCGCCGCCATAATAATGCAAACGTCGTCTGCATGGGATCGTCGAACGTGGCTCCGAATCAGGCAGCAGCAATCGTCGAGGCATTTCTCGCGACGGAGTTTGAAGGCGGACGGCACGCGGCGCGTGTGCAGAAAATTGAAGGTTGCGGCGCAGGCGGACGCTCGCTTGCCGAGGTGGACAGCGCGATTTTTCACTCCATCCAAGAGGAGCACAAACGGCAGTTCGAGGGCATCGAGCTGATTGCTTCGGAAAACTTCACGAGCCGTGCGGTGATGGATGCCCAAGGCTCCTGCCTCACGAACAAATACGCGGAAGGTTATCCCGGCAAACGCTGGTACGGTGGTTGCGAAAATGTGGACGTGACCGAGCAGCTCGCGATTGACCGTGCGAAGGAGCTATTCAAAGGCGCGGAGCATGTGAACGTGCAGCCGCACTCCGGCTCGCAGGCAAACACGGCGGTCTATTTTTCCGTGCTCCAGCCGGGCGACCGCATCCTCACGATGAACCTCGCGCACGGCGGGCATCTCACCCACGGGCACAAGGCGAATTTCAGCGGGCGTTTCTACGCGGTGACGCACTACGGCGTGAGCGAAAAAGATGAGCGCATTGATTACGACGCGCTGGAAAAAATGGCCGTGGAAGTGCAGCCGAAAATGATCACCGCTGGCGCGAGCGCATACCCGCGAATCATTGATTTTGAGCGGATGCGCGCGATTGCGGACAAGGTCGGCGCGATGCTTTTCGTGGACATGGCGCACATCGCCGGACTCGTCGCAGGCGGGATGCACCCGAACCCTTGCGCACTCGCAGACTTCACGACGACGACCACGCACAAGAGCCTGCGCGGTCCGCGTGGCGGCCTCATTATCTGCAAGGAAAAATACGCGAAGGGCATTGATGGCCAAGTGTTCCCGGGCATCCAAGGCGGACCGCTGGAACACGTCATCGCGGCAAAAGCGGTGTGCTTCCACGAGGCGCTCCAGCCTTCATTCCAAGCCTACACGCGGCAAATCGTCTCAAACGCGAAAGCTCTCAGCGCACGGCTTGCGCATCACGGATACCGCATCGTCAGCGGCGGCACGGACAACCATCTCATGCTCGTGGACCTTCGTCCGAAAGGTCTCAACGGCGCAGTTGCCAGCACGACGCTCGACCACGCTGGAATCACCGTGAACAAAAACGGCATCCCGTTTGATACCGAGCCGATCAGCAAAGGCGGCGGCATCCGCGTCGGCACGCCTGCGGTGACGACTCGCGGCATGAAGGAAGAAGAAATGATGGACATCGCAGACTTCATCCACCGTGCGCTCGAAGCCCGCGATAACGCTGCCGAACTCGCGAAGATTCGCGAAGAAGTGAAGGGCTTCACGAAGAAATTCCCGCTGCCGTTTTAAGCACAGCAGCTAGACAAACCCCATCAGCTCTCTTCGTTTTGCGCCGCGACACATGCGTTGGCGACCAGCTCTAGATCGTGGAGAAAGCGGGCGCGACGGGATTCCGGGATCACGCCGATGATTTGCTTTTGCAGCGAGATCGCGATTTCGCAGGCATTGAGGTAGTGCGTGCGACCGGCGTCTTCGATTCGCACTCGGCGGGCGCGGCGATCTGTCTCGTGCGCGTGCCGCGAGATGAGACGGGCTTTTTCCATCCGCTGAAGAATGGACGTAATCGTATTCGGATCGCTGGCCATTAAGTCGGTCAGCGTTTGCTGCGTCAGCCCGCGTGTGTCGCCTTCGTGCAGCCATCGCAGGATGCTGAATTGGTCCGGCGTGATTCCGAGGTGCGCGATCCGCTGGCGGAAAGTTTGGTTGAGCGAATACCACGCCCGCCGCAGCAACGGCGGGAGGCGGCGCGTGGGGTTTGGATTCAAGGCCGTTTCTTTTGGCATCTGCTACGGCACTTCGGTGGTGATGATCGCCTGGCTCTTGTCGGTAAATGTCGCCAACCATACGACTTTCTGCGCGTCGTTAAAACTGCGCGTCACGCCGAGGCTGCCGACTGTTGCGGTGAGCAGGCTGAAGCTCTTGAGCGTCTTGCCCGCGACGATGGCGTTGGGAACTCCGGTGCGGAAAAGCAGGCGGGGTTCGCCAGCGAGGTCGCACGCCCAAACGCTGTTTGCGGTGGCGGCGGCGACGTTGGTTTTATTTGGCACGAGCGTGGCGACGAAGATCGGGCCACGGTGGGCGCCGGCGATGGCGAGTGAGGTGAACGCTTTGAATTGTGCGCCGGGCAGATCGCTGTCGGCACCCAATGCTGTGCCGCCTTGCGCGAGCAGCGTGAGTGCGCCGCCAGCGGGCTGCCACCAGAGCGTGGATGCGGTGAGTCCTTTCACAGTGCCGCCTTTGAGCGTGGCGAGAAAAGCGATGCCGTCATCGGACGAGAGCACGGGGTCTTTGAGCAGGCTGAAATTGGAACCGCCTACGCCGCTGGCCTTGCCTACGCGGGCGATTGGGGTGAAAGCACCAGTGCTGCTGTCGCTGAGGAAAATTGCCCGTGCGTCGGCTTTCGTCACCGCGCCCACGCCGACGGTCATCGAGGCGAGGAATGTGGAGCTATTGCTGTTGTTTGCAGCGGGGAATCCGTAGCTGGCAAAAGTCGCGTTGGCGAGGTCTGGGCCACCATCTGCGAGCGTCACGCCGGTTTCCGAGAAGATGTTCGCAGTGCCTCCGACTTCCGCCGAGATGACGGCTTGCGTCTTGTCGGTGAAGGTTGCCAGCGCGAGCGCTGCCGGGCCGTTGGGTTGTGTGAGCCAGCCGCGTCCTTGGCCGGGCGAGCCGTTGCCCACGGCGAAGCTCACGAGCGTCTTGATGGTCTTGCTCCCGACTATCTGCCCTTCGCGAACGACCAGCTTGAGCGGGGCCGCGCCGTCTTTGATCCACAGTCCGATGTCATTGTTGCCCGTCACTTTTCCCGCGCCGATTCCGCCGCTGAGTTGGGCGAGAAAAGCGATTTTGTCTCCTTGGTTGGATACGGCTTTGAAGCTCTTGAAGACTCCCGTTCCCGTCGGCGTCGCGCCTGCAATATCCGGGGCCACGGCACCAGCACGCGCGATGATCGCGAGCGGATTACCGCTCATCACGGCGGATGCGCTTGGGCCGGGGACGCCCGTAAATCCAGCGATGCACGCGACTGTTGCGCCATTTACCACGGGGTCGCTGAAGCTCTTGAACTTCGCTCCCGTCACGCCCGTCACCGCCTCGCCCACCGTCGCGAGGCATCCGGCATTTAGGAAAAGTCCCGTGCCTTTGCTCTTGCCGATGACGCTCGCCCATTTTGCGAGGTAGGCGACGTTGCCAGCGTCATCAATCGCCGGGACGTTAAAAGTCGCGATCTTCGCGTCGGCGGGCAGTCCGTGAGTCCCAGCACCGGGCACCACCGAGCCGCTGGCAAAAACTCCCGCGACCAAAGGCGCAGCGGGTCGGATGCGCACTTTGGTATTCATCACGCTCGCCGCCGCATGGCTGGCTGTGTCCTGATACGAAAGCGTCACGTTGTAAAAAGCCACGGGCATTCCCGCAGTCGCCGTATTGACGGTCACGGTATGCGTCCCAGCCGTCTCGAACGCGGTGCCCAAGGTGAACGAAAACACCTGCCCGTCGAAAAGTAAGTCGGGGGATTGAGGAAAGAGAACAACCTGCTGCGTAAAGTTGATCTTCACGCTGCCGGCCAGCGCTGCTTCGGGCAGGGTAAATTTCACCGTCGCCTGCGGGAAGATGCCGCCATTGCTGCGGGGCAGTGTGAGGACGGGCGGGACGGTCGCGGTTTCCACGACGTTGCTGGTGAGCGCGATGTCAAATGTAGCCTCGTCGCTGTCATCGCTCACTATCGAGAGCATCGCCGATTTTGTGCCGAGGCTCGTCGGCGCGAAAGTCAGCGTGAACGATGCAGACGAAAACGCTTTCAACGACGCTTCGGGCTGTCTGCTCACTGCAAAAAGCGACGCGCTCGCGCCGGACAGCAGCACTTTCGGCGTGCCGCTGAGAGCCAGCGGAAGACCGCCTATGTTCTTGATGGTGATGAGCAGCTCCGTCGTGCTGTTCACTTCAGTCGCGCCGAGATCAATCGTGGAAATACCATCCTGCAAGTCCGTCACGTCCTCGACTACGACGGCGATCTCCTTCGCAGCCGTCTGCACTTCAAACGCGCCGATGTCGCTGCCGTCGCCGCCGGTTGCATTCGTGATGGCTGCATTTTCAAAAGGCCGCGCACTTTCGCGTTGGTCGGTCGTCACACTTCCCAGCGCCTTGCCTTTATCAATCGCCGCGCTGCCCGTGGCGAGGCGGACGGTCTCCGTCGCGCCGCCGTTGTAGCGCAAGCCATCGGGGTCGAGGCCGGGATTCACGCTCAACTGATTGCCCGTAGTATCGCCGGAGAACGTGAGTCCGTCAGAATCGCCGATGAGATTGTAGCCGAGGCTCCCCACGGTTCCGCTGATGTCTGGATGAACGCCGCCATTGCTGACGAAATTTCCAGCTACGATGCTATTGCCGAGCATCGTCGTCCCGCCCGCTGCGAGAATCGCACCGCCATTCCCAGAACTCGCGCTGTTGCGGGTGAGCGTCGAGTTCAGCACGGTCATCGTTCCACTGTTGCCTTGATAAATGGCACCACCGCCAAAACCAGAAGTGCTGTTATCCGCCAGCGTGCAGTTTGTGAGAGTCACGGCGCCGCCGTCATTATAGATCGCGCCAGCAGTCATATTTTTGAACGTACAGGAGGAAAATGTCACCGTTCCAGCGCTGAAGATCGCTGCTCCGCCCGTTTGAGCCGAATCGGAGAAGGTGAGGTTCTGGATATTCACCGTCCCGACAAATACATTGAGCAAATTAAAGAATCCCCCGTCGGCGCTCAACGTCACCCCAGCCACCGGGCCTACGATGTCCACATCGCTTTGAAAGAATAGGCTCTGGGTCAGCACGATAGTTTTTCGAGCGGCAAAAAAAGCGGCGTCGAAAGTGACTGGCGTGGTCTGACTGTCGAAGGAGGCAAGCTGGATCGCCTCACGCAGCGAGGTGACGTTGTCGTAGTCCGAAGCCACATCTGCGAGAGTGTTCACGACTAGCGAAGGCACCTCCTTGATTTCCACCTGTATCACCGACGGCAGGCTGTTCTCGATTCCATCATTCGCAACCACCGTGATGCTTGTGTTCACCGGAGTAGCGACGGTGCCGGTGATTAAGCCGGAGTTTTCATCCAGCGTCAGACCGTTTGGCAGTGTGCCAGCAGTCACCATAAAAGTGAGAGGGTCCGAGTCGGAATCGGACGCAGTGATATTGAAAAAAACCAGACTCCCCGTCGTGCCGGTAATCGCACTGAACACAAAGAGTTCGGGTCTAAAATTCGGGCTACCCTGCACCTCGACCGCACCGATGTCACTACCGTCTCCACCGACCGCATTCGGATAAGTGCCATCGTCCTGATTCACAGCCCGCGCCAGCCCGCGCTGGTCGAGTGATGCACCATTGAGAACCTTGCCCTTGTCAATCGCCGGACTATTCCGACCCAAAACAAAAGTCGGCGTAGGACCGCCATTATTGTTTGGCCCGTTAAATTGCGTTTGCGGATCGAGGATCGGATCGATCGGACTCGCCGCCGTCCCCGTAATATCCGCCGAGCCGTTAAACCCCGTCGCTCCATCCACCGCGCCGATGAGATTGAAGTTTGCCGATGAAAACGTGCCCGCCACATCCGAAGCCACCAGCCCAGTGCTGGCGCTGCTCCGGTTGTTTTTCGCGACCAGCGTGTTCCCGAGCGTCATCGTGCTGCTGCTTGCCAAACCTCCCGCCAGCCCCGTTCCCGCCGTGCCGCCTGCAAAGACGCCGCCGCCACTGGCGAGGCCGTTTGCAATCGTGCAGGAAGTCATCGTCACCGGCAACACCGAGTAAATCGTCCCGCCCACCGCGTTGCCGCCGTTTCCACCCGGCAGAGCCGGGCTTGGGAATTGTGACCCGCCAATTCCTCCCCTGCCCGCCTTCGCGGAATTTCCAGCAAACGTGGAATTGGTAATCACGCATGTCCCTGCTGCGACGTAGATCGCGCCGCCGCGTGAATTTCCCCCCGGCCCGCCGACACCGGAGGCTCCACCATTAGATGGAGAGCTCGACGATCCATTCCCGCCCCGGCCTTCAGAACCATCGCCAGCCATGTTATTGAAAAACGTGCAGCCCGTCACCGTTAGCGCAGTTCCGTCGCTATAAATACCACCACCCAGCGCATCGCCACCCGCACCTCCATTTTGGCCAAACGAAATAAATCCACTGCCGGCATTGCCGCCCAAGGCTTTGTTGTTGCTGATCACACACGCCGTCAAAGTCAAAGTCCCCAAATTCAAAATACCGCCGCCAGTTCCCATTCCGCCATTCCCTGGGACGCCCTGAAAAGCCCCCTGCCCTCCCGCTGCACCACGAGCACTTCCACCATCAATCGTCAGCCCCGAAATGCTCACCGTAGCCCCGGAAGCAATCGTGAAAACCCGGCCAAACTGCTTTTGCACCTTCAGCACGCTGACACCCGGCCCGATAATCGTGAGGTTGCAAGTGATCGTGGGTATCGCATTCAGAGGATTAATCGTGCCCGTGACCGCTGGATCGAAAGTAATCGTATGCGTCCCCCCGGCAGCATTCGCTTGGGATACCGCTTGGTTGAGCGAACCAAAGGTGAACTCATCGGTGGTCGTCACAACAAAATTCGCCGCATGGACAACGGGCGAAATCAGGACGGTGAATAGAACGGCGAGTAAGGAGCTACGAATAAGCATAAAAAAGAGTGAGTAATTTGGAATTGAACCGCGCCCGCGCAACCAATCGCATGACCATCCCCCTGTCAACGGACAAGACGCGAAGTCAGGTTCCGAGCACGGAGGTAAGAAGATTTGGGGTAAGAATATGGGGACTAAGTTTTAGAAAATTTTCTTACCATCAATTTTCTTACCTCAAAATAATGAGCGCCAATTCAGAGGTAAGAAGATTTGGGGTAAGAATATGGGGACTAAGTTTTAGAAAATTTTCTTACCATCAATTTTCTTACCTCCAAATACCGACGCGCACCACGCAGTAGCCGAAATCCATCGTCCGGCCATCGGGCGCGTCGGCGATTTTTATGTTGGGCGAGAGCGTGTAGAGTTGGCGGCGTTTGTCCGCAGGATCGATTGTGGCGGTGATGAAACCGGCATCGCGCAGGGCGAAGAGATGCTTGAGCGTGGCGTCGAACTTCTTGCCGGAAACGGCGGCGAGCGCCTTGCCACTGTGCGGTTTCTGGTCGGCCATCGTGACGAGCAGCCTACGCCGCGTCGGGTCCCCCAGTGCCGCAAAAACAACATCTGCGCTCACGGTTTGGACGGTATTTTGCGTGGCGGGAAAAGAAATGCTATCGCTCATAAGCGCAGACTCTCTCACACCCCATTCGCGCAGACAATTCCCGAATCTCCCGCTCTGCGGACAGAGAAAACCCCGCAAAAAATGCCGCCAACGTGTATTTCCCAGATAAATGACTCCGCAACATGCCCCCGCAGAACTTTTCCCGGATAAACAACTCCGCAACATGCCGCCCATGCACTTTTCACGGATAAACAACTCCGCAACATGCCGCCCACGCACTTTTCACGGATAAACGACTCCGCAACATGCCGCCGACGAACGTTTCCCGGATAAATCACTCCGCAACAAGTCGCCCACGCACATTTCCCTGATAAACCACTCTGCAACATGCCGCGAACGCACGTTTCCCGGATAAACTCGAACGCCGCGATTAAGGCAGAAAGTGTAAAGGAGCGGCGAATTTATTCGCCGACCTTCGCTACCGCGTAGCGCACGATCTTTCTTCGTTCCTAGCCAATGAGATTTGCGCTTCGCGTTTTGGGTGTCGGCGAATGAATTCGCCGCTCCTTTACGTCTCCCGCGTTTGGCTAACTCCTATCGCCGCCGCTTTCACGCTGGGCGCTGGCAGGTCAGGACTACGACTGCGGCGAAGTGGTCGAAGATGCCGGTGCGCAGGAGGAGGGCATCGGTGGCATAAAGTATCCGGGAGAGGGATTTGGGTAAAACGCGGTCCAGCCGCCCAAATAGCCGGAAGTGTTGGCGGCGGTGGATGGTGAAGTATTTGTCGATGATGGCGAGGTCGCGGAGGTTGAGTTGGCGCTCGTTGGGGCTGATGTCTTTTTCCACGGGCGAGCGGTCGCGCAGCCATTGGAGGGTGGTGGAGTAGGCGACTGGCTCGATGATGATGACCCAGCCGCCGGGTTTGACGTGTTTGCGGACGTTTTCCAGGCACGCGGGGATGTCCACATGGTGCAGGACGAGCTGGACGATGACCATGTCGAAGGTCTGGTTTTCGATGGTGACATCGGAGCCGTCTGCGACGAAGAAGCGGACTTTGTCTTCCACGCCGTCGAGGATGGCGCGTTCTTTGGCGCGTTGGATGTGTTCGGGGGAGATGTCAAAGCCGGTGGTCTGGTAGCCGAGGAGGGCAAGCTGGGTGCAGATTTCGCCGTCGCCACATCCGAAATCGAGAACGGTCGCGGGCTTGAGTTCGTGGATGACTTTGTAGGTGTATTCTTTGCGGTCGGCGCGGAAGTTTTTGCACTGGCGGTAGCGCTCGATTTTCTCCGGGGAGTTTTTTTCCAGCGGCTCAGCGACGGCGGCGTGCCGGGCTTGGTAGGCGAGTTCGGCGGCGACGTCTTTGGGTTCGTTATTGGAGGACATGGTGGGTTTTAGTTGGGCAGTGCTTTTTCGCACTCTGCGATGAAGTAGCGGGCGAAGGCTGCGGGGGACCATTTGCGCTCGTAGGCGTCGCGGATTGCGCGTGCGGTTTCGGTGGATTGTGGACCTGCGGAGTAGATTTTTTCGAGGGAGTTGCTGACATTTGCCCAGTCCACGTCGCTTTCGAGTTCGTAGCCGAGGTCGCCGATTTCTGCGACTTCAAATGGCTCGAAGGGCTGATACCAGCGGATTGCGAGGGTGTCGGTAATCATGGTGCCGCCGGTGAGGATGGTGTCGCAGAGGCGATACGGGATGCTGCGGCGGAGGCCGGAGATGTTCACATTCCAGGCGGAGCGGCCCAGGTAGTTGTGGTATTCTTCTTCGGTGAGCGCTTGGCCGTAGAGGCTGGTGTCTTTGGCACGCCAGAGCCGGGCATCAATGTCGGGTTTGTCCATGTCTCGGAGCATTTGGACGATGCGTGCGCGTTTTTGGTTTGGGTGGTGAATCGCGCCGGGGTAGCGAGCGAGTAGGGTAGGTTCGCTGAAGTAGTTATAGGGTGCCGGAAGCGGTGTATCGCGTGTGCGGGCGGGCGGTTGCTCGAAGGTGCCGAAGGAAGCAAAGATGCGTATGTCTTTTTTCGCTGCGGGGGCGTTTTCCCATGATTTTAATACGGCGAGGTTTCTCCGTAGGCTGGGAGTGTGGCTGAGGGGGCGGCCTAGCATTCCGGGGCGGATTTTGTTTTGGAAAGTGAAGACGTCCGGGTGGTAGGGGGCGCGGATGCTGCGATTGATCGGGAAGCCTTCGGGTTCAAAGGTCTTCGGGCACTGGAGCTTGAAGTACACATCCACCGTCTCCAGAAGCGCCGTAGCGAAAACAAACGGGGAATCGGCAATATCCACGGCGAAGTTTGCGACTTTTCCGCCCTGCTCGAATTTGCCGGTCACGCAGACGGCATCAATCGGGGAAATAGCGTCCACGAAATTGGGGGAAAATCTGTGCGCAAGGCGTATGGCCTTGGGGTGACTGCGAAGGAGCTTGTCCCACCACGGTCCGGCCAATCTCAGCTCAATTTGACCTTGTTCTTGTAAAATCCCCAGTCCGGTAAGCAGCCAATCATAGTAAGCGAGGGTGCGCGGCGGAAGGCTGT
>JANMLS010000390.1:0-5284 GCA_031372675.1 Verrucomicrobiaceae bacterium | reverse complement strand
ACCGCGCCGAGATCACGGCGAATCATCTGCTGGAAATGCCCCGTCTCCACGATCTTTGTCATGAATTTCTGCTCGCCGATTGCGAACTCTACCTCCGCACCGCCGCTGCCTTTTCCGCATCCTTGCAAAATATCCAGCGTGAAAGCTCCTTCGGCAGTCGTTTCAAAAGTCCACTCCGCCCAGTCCGCCGGATTGACCCAAAACCCGAGCACATTTTTGTAAGTCTGCGGCTCGAATTTCATCTTCGTCGCGTGGACAGTCGCGGCGCGTGCGTGGAGCGAGATGATTCCCTTTGCCGGCGTCACGCGAGCCTTCGAGCCTTTCGTCGCCGCATTCATCGCCTTGCGCCACGCTTCCCACTTCGCGCCATCTTCCGCAGCGGTGTATCCGGGTTTTTGCAGCGACGGATCGAAGTCCACATACAGCGCCTTGTGCCGCGCGGCATCGAACTCCGCGTTTGGCTCCGGCATTTGTGCGCCGACGCTTGTGCGCCATTCGGCGAGCTTCTTTTTCAGCGAATCCGCGACTGCGGTATTTTCTTTCGCGACGTTCTTCGTCTCGCCGATGTCCTTGCTCAAATCATACAGCTCCACGCTGCCGTCCTCGTATTGCTCCACGAGTTTCCACTGCCCTTCGCGCACTGCGCCAGCGGGTCTGCCGCCTTGATTTGTGTAGTTTGGAAAATGCCAGAACAGCGCCCGCTGCGGCATCGCCTCGCCACGAATCGCCTTTGTAATATCCACGCCATCCAGCGGCCCCACCGTCTTCGCCGGATCGACTCCTGCCGCTTTCAGCAAAGTGGGCATGAGGTCCGTGAGCACCACCGGCTCCGCGCTTTCGCTCCCCGGTTTTGCCACGCCGGGCCAGCGGATGATGAGCGGTTCGCGCAGCCCGCCTTCGTAGAGATAGCCTTTGCCCGCGCGGAACGGCGCGTTGTGCGTCGCGGGCGTGCCGGGGAATTCCAGGCAGTGCAGCCCGCCATTGTCCGATGTGAAAATAAAGACCGTCTTCTCCGCCAGCCCGAGCGCTTTCACCTTCGCCATCAAGCGCCCGACTGCATCATCCAGCGTCTTGATCATCGCCGCGTATTCGGGATGATACGCTGCTTTGTTTTTCGCAATCAGCTCCGGCTTCGCGCCGATGGGGATGTGCGGATTGTTGTGCGGCACGTAGCAGAAAAACGGCTTGTCCTTGTTGGCCTCCATGAATTTCTCCGCAGCCTCGGTGATGGCATATTCACCCTTCCCGCCTTCGCCTTGCACGGGCTTCGTGTTCGCGGGTGGCGATACCACTTCGTCAAAACCCTGTGCTTTCGGCGAATGCTCCGCGCCGCCGAGATGCCACTTTCCAAACAGCCCCGTCGCATACCCGGCATCCTTCAGCAGCTCTGCAATCGTCCACTCCTCCAGCGGCAACTGCCCTTCAATACGCGGCTGCTTCAGCCGCTGCGTTGGCGCATCTGCGCGACCCGGTAGAAAATTCGTGAGATGCAGCCGTGCCGGAGATTTCCCCGTCATCAGCGCAGCACGCGAGGGCGAGCAAATCGGCTGCGCACAATACGCATTCGTAAAGCGGATACCCTCCGAAGCAAGGCGGTCGAGATTCGGCGTGCGATGGTCCTTGCGGCCATAGCAACCGAGATCATTTACCCCGAGATCATCGGTGAAAATGAGCACGATGTTCGGCTTGTCAGCGGCAAAGAGTGGGAGCGCGAGGAAGAGAAGAGCGAGGAAGAAACGCATCGCTACACGGTGAACTTCCGCATTTGGAAAAGCGAAAGGAAAATCCAACTCGCTGCGCTGAGTTCAGCCGCAGCGTTGCGCGATTACGCAGCGGTGTCTGCGGCTTTGGTCGCTTGCGTGAGGACACGCATCAGCGCGGAATAAATCTCGGATGGGCCGAGACCTTTGCTGACGTAGCCGTTTGCCCCGGCTTTGCGGGCGGCTTGCATAGCTTCTTCGTCGTAGCCGAGGCCGGTGAACATGACGATGGGCACTGCGGAGAATTTTTCCCGAATCATGGAAATGAGCGAGAGGCCGTCGATTTTCGGCATCCCGATGTCGAGGATGATGGCGTCGCAAGGGTTGAGATCGAGCCAGCTCACAGCCTTCGATGGATCCGTGAGAGAGGAGCAACTATGACCCTTGCTGCGCAGATACGTGGTGAGGAAGCGATTGAGCAGGCGGTTATCGTCAACAACTAGAAAATTCATCGGGTCTGGAATGGTTATGTTCCGTAGCGGTAATAGCACTGCTTGTGCCATTTGCCTTTCCAGCTTTTCCGCGAGAAACTTTTCTCAGCTCAGAAAAATAATCGCTCCAAACATTGCGGCGGCTGCTCCGGCGTAGCGGATTAGGAAAGGGCGCGAGCTGCGGATGGATTGGTGGGCAAGTGCGATGCCGATGGCGTGCAGAAGTGCGCTGGAAAGGATGAAGCCGAGGCCGAAAACGAGGCCGTTTGCATCTGCGGGGATTTCGATCCCGTGGGCGAATCCGTGGAATGCTCCGCTGAGGGCGACGATGATTGCAGCCGTAGCGAGCGAGAGACGCGCTGCGAAAGCGAGGATCGCTCCGAGGACCAACACGCTGAGTGCGATGCCGTGCTCAATGCCGGGGACCATAAATCCAGCGGCTCCAGCCACCGCACCGAGCGCGAGCGACGCTACAAATGAAACGGGCAACACCCAGCGGGCGCGACCGCCAAGCGTGGCGGCGAGCAGGCCGACGGCGAGCATGGCGACAAGGTGGTCCGTCCCAAAAATGGGATGCAGTGCGCCGGAGGAAAATCCCGAAGTGCCGTGCCCAGGATGCGCTTGTGCGGCGGTGGGGATGGCGATTGCGACTGCCGTGAGCAGGCGGCGGATGGTGCTTGGATTCATGCGGTGGCGGGTAGGGTTTTCGGGATGTGGAGTCGAGCAGGAAATGCCGTTGGCGCGCCGCTTACTTCAGCTTTTTGATGCTGATATTGCGATACATCACCGGGTCGTCGTGGCCTGCGAATCCGAAGAATCCGCTGGCGCGATTCAGGCCGGGATGCGGTTTGTTGCCCATGAATTCGGTAACTTTAGAGAGGTCGCCATTGAGGATCACAGTGCCGTTTGTTTCCACGCGGACGGTGGAACCTTTGATGGTGACTTCGTGGAAATTCCATTCGCCGATGGGCTGCTGGTAGCCACGCTCGGCGGCGAGCATTCCGTAGGCGGAGCCGTGGCTTTGGCGGGGGTCGTTGACTTTGTAATCATCAGCGAGGATTTGCGATTCCATCATGCCGACGTATGCCGTGTCGCCTTCGCCGGGATAGCGGATTGCGAGGCCGTTGTTGCCGTTTGGCGGGAGCTTGAATTCGAGCCGCACGGTGAAGTCGCTGTATTCTTCCTTGGTGAAAATGGTGCCGCCTTTTTCTTTTTTGCAGACGATTGCGCCGTCCGCGATTTCGTAGTTTTCGATTGGTCCCTGCCAGCCGTCGAAGTCCTTGCCATTCCAGATGCTTTGAAAGCCCTCGCCGCCTTTGCTGGCGAGGATTCGATTCGCCTCGCTGCTGTCAATTTCGCGGATGGTGATGTTGCGCCACTTGATCGGCGCACCGTGCGTTTGCAGACAGATCGGACCTTTCGAGGGAACTGGTTTTGCGTTTTTCGAGTAGTGGAAATCCTCCAAAATCGCGTGGTCCACGACGAGCTTGCCGTTCAGCCAGACGCTTGTGCGCGAGCCGACCATCACGATGCGAAATTGATTCCACTCACCCGGTTTTTTATCCGCGAGAACGAGCGGGTCTTTGCCGGGCGAGCCGGGGCTGTTGTTCCAAAGTCCGCCGCTGCCTTTTGTGCGGCCCAGCTTGCCGCCGTCGTCGTCCCACGGATCCCAAATCTGCACCTGCGGCACATTGCGGAGGTAAATGCCGGAGTCGCCTTTTGGTGCCGTGTTGTATTCGAGATTCAGCTCGAAATCGCCGAACTCCTGCTCCGTCGTGGCGTAGCTTCCCTTCCCATCATTCACCATCTCGCCGTTCTCGACGCTCCAGTGTTTGCGCATGTCTTCCGTCCATTTTGCGATCTGCGCGGCGCGTTTGTCTTCGGGCATCGCGAGGAGTTTGCGGTGATCAAATGTGTCGCCGCCGCGCCAGCCAGTGAGGTCTTTTCCATTAAACAGCGGCACAGGGCCGACGGGTTCTTTTTGGGCGTGGGCTGAAATGGCGAGCAGTGCGGAGAGGAAAATGGATAGTTTCATAAAGTGCCGCGTCCACTAGCGGCGCGAAAGCGGGCGGTCAAACGGCAAGCTGCCGCCTGCGAAATCTTTTCGTTCTAAGCTGACGAAACCCCAATCGCTGCCAGCGTTTCGCGGACGTTGCGCTCGATGGAAAATTGCACACCTTTTTCCACAAGCTGCGGGCGAATCGCGGCGCGTCGTGCGGCATCGCTCCAGCGTGTGAGCGCGGCGCGGATTGCGTGCGCATCGCCGGGCGCGACGACTTCGCCTTCGACGCCGGGCTGGATGATTTCCGCAAAGCCGTTTGCCGTCGTGGTGATGACGGGCAGGCCCGCAGCGAGTGCTTCGAGGCAGGCATTTGAGAAGGGTTCGTAAAGCGTCGGCAGCACGAAAGCGTCGGCAGCGGAGAGAAGATCATCCATTTGCGCACGAGTCTGTGCACCGAGAAAACGCACATTTTCGTTTGCGGGCAATCCGCGTCGCCGTCCCTCGCCAGCGACGAGCAGCAAAGCTCCGGCGGGCAGTCCATCAATCGCAAAGCGCAGCCCCTTTCGCTCCCATCCACTGCCGGTGAAAAGGACCACGTAGCGGCCTTCCTCGATCCCAAGTTCGCGGCGCGTGCGCTCCCGCGCAGCAGGCTCGCAGCGGAATGGCGGGAGGCCATTATAGACAACATGGATGCGCTCTTTCGGCGTGAAAAACCGCGCCACGATCTCATCGCGCACCATCGCAGAGTTCGCGATGATTTTGCCCGCGCCGCCGGTGAAAAGCGCCCGCTCCATTTCCACGAGTTCGCGGTGTTTGTGCTGAAAGCGACGGAACAGCGGCTTCCACCAAGGCTCAAACTGCGCCCGCCGTTCCAGCCACGAAGCATGGACGCCGTCGCCCGCGCGAAAGGCGTCGCACTCCCAAACACGCTCCAGCGAAAAAAGAAAATCGCACGATTTACGAGGCTGCGAAGCGGAGAGCGCGTCCGCAAACTCGCGGGGTGTTTTTCCGGGGACGATGATTTTTTCGCAATCCGCAGCCGCCCATTCTGCGGAGCCGAAAACGACAGTCTCATGCCCGGCGGCACGCTC
>JANMLS010000145.1:0-6706 GCA_031372675.1 Verrucomicrobiaceae bacterium | reverse complement strand
GGTGCCGCTGGCAAAGACGGGGTTCAAAGTCCCTGCACTCGGAACCAAGCTGGTGAGGTTCGCATTCGCGCTGGCCGCTGCGTGAGTCACGGTGACGGTGTAGGTGTTCGTCGTGGTGTTGTCGGATGAAAGCACGACGATGCTGATGTTTGTGCTGGCCGCGCTGACATTGATCGCCGCCGACGGACTGCCGGAGGCCACGGGCGAGCCGTTCACCGTGATCGTGGCATCGGGGTCCGAGGCCACGGGCGTGATGGTCATGCTCGTCGCCGAAAACGCGACGACATTCGAGTAATTCAAAACCACGCCGGAAAATCCGGGGTCCAGCGTGCCGAGGCTCGGCTGCAAATCAGCGAGCTTGGCGTTGTTGCTCGGCGGGCGTCCGGCGGGGTAATACAGATCAATGATCTCCTGCACGCGGGCTGCGGCTGCGGTGTAGGCCGCGCCGTCATAGATTTCCGTGGGGAAGCGCACTTGGGTATCGGTGCCATTGAGCAGCGTAGTGCTCCACTGCCGCGCGTGCTCACGCTCGACGCCCGCGCCGCCCATCGTCGGCTGGTATCCATAATAGAGCAGGCAAAACGCTTGAAAGCTGGCGTTGTCGGTCGGCAGCTTGGACTTGTAGTGCATCAGCAAGTCGTAAATCTCGACCGGCGGAGTCAGCCCCAAGCCCGACACTTGCGAAGCCACAGTCGCCGCATTTCCCGGCGGCACGCCCCAGAAATGCCACAACGGGCGGATGTCCGCTCCAGCCGATTCGCAGAGCTTCACCATCAGGCTGTCGTTGTCCTTCGGGACGGTGATAAAGTTGGTATCGTTGAAGTTGTAGTAGTACCAGAAATTTTTCAAAGCGCCCCAGCCGTAGAGTTGCGCGATGTCCACGAATTTCGCGTGGCCTTGGTGTTGATAGGATTTTTCCCAATCCGCCATCGGCACTTCGCGCGGCGCGAAATTGAAGCTCGTCATCCAAATTTTAGCGACGTTGTCCTTGAAGCCGACTTCGGGGATGTTGGCGTTGTAGGTGCCGAACGAGCGCTTGAATGCAGCGTCCATCGTGTAGCCGAATTTTTGATTCAAAACCGGGACGTAAAGCAGGTTGACGGTGGATTCCTGTTCGCCCCCGAATTTCGGGAAGAAATAGGCGTGGCCCTCCTCATGGAAGGTGTAATCGGGGGTATATTGCGGACCGCGCACCAGATAGTTGTTGAGATAGCCGCCGTAATCGGTGGTGGGGCTGTAAGAATTGTTCACGGTGGGGTAACCCGGCGCATAAACCGACGCGCGATTAAAGACATCCACCTGGAGATACATCGTCGTCTTGCCGCGAATGTGAGGAAAGCCCATCAAGTCGTTGATCGCGTCCATGGATTTATCCCAATCATTCAAAACCGTGAGCGGGTCGGGGTGCGCATAAATAAAACTGCGCGGCACCTGCATCATGAATTTATCGGTTTCAAAATCCGCCCACGGCGCGGGGTTCGTGCGCTCGGTGGCGAGCCACTCGGCTAGGGTGGTCTGGTGAAAGCTAGTGTTCTGAAAAAAAGGCGCACGCGCCGCTCCGGTGATGGTCACATTGACCACGCCAGCATTCGCGTTCATCGGCGTCTCAATGTAGATGCCGCCGCCCAGCGGGCTGGCGATTTTGGTATCGGTGCCGATGATGTCGAACAAGAGCGTGCTGCGGTCCAGCCGCTTGATGTAGGGCTTGTTTGAAAAGTCCCACGAATGCGCACCGACGCGGATTTTGAAACCTGCATTTACCAGCGCTTGCGGGACGGTGACGGTCGCAATCGTGCCCGGCGCGAGGTAAGTGCCCGTGGGCCGACGCGCTGGCAAAGTCCACTGCTGCGTGTCGCGTCCAAACGAGTCCAGGAAGCTCGCATTTACAGCTACGGTGTGGGTTGCGGTTGGCGACGGCGCGGCGCAAACACCGGGGAAATTCGACGAGCTGCCAAACTTGTAACCGTTGATCAGCGTCGGGAAGGCCACGACATTTCCGCGTGTGTAAACGTAGTCCACAATCCCCTGCATCACGCGATAGACCGTCCACTGCAAATTGCCAGTTTCGGCGGAGCGAGTCATCTGGCCGGAGGCTACCCAAAGTGCGCCATAGACCGTGTCGTAAGCCTGCACGAGGTCGAACGCGGATTCGATGATCACTTCATCCTCGCCCAAGCGATCCTTGAGTCCCTCGATGGTGACTTTGTGCGCGGCGATTTGTGCGCTGCTCAAAATGGAAACTCCATTGATGTGATCAGTCAGCGCGACGAGTGCAGCGGTGAGCGAATCGCCCTGCCCGGTCGTGAACGTCCACGTCGTATCGTCATTGATTCCAGCGAATGGATTGCCCGTGTAATCCTTGATCGCGCCAGCAGGGATGCGGATGGCGTATTGCTTGTTGGGCTTAAGGTACGAGGTGGGGTTGATCGTCAGCACGCTGCCAAAAGTCGTCACCTGCGCCGCGTCCGTGACGGCGATATTTGTGGATGTGCTGTCGGTGAGATTTTTCAGCAGGATGTTGCCCGCGCCGACGATGATCACTTCGTCAAAAGTCGCAGAAAAATTCACGGTAGTAGCCACATTGGTCGTCGTCGTCGCGGGCGAGACGGCACTCAAAACGGGTGCCGTGGTGTCGGTGAATCCGCCCAGCAATTCCAGCATCCCACGACCGAGAGCATCGCCAGTGAGCGTGTAAGTTTCCGCGTTGCGATTGTAGTGAAAGCCCTGCTCATCAGGCGAAATGGACGCATCGCGCCAGTAAGGGCGCGTATCCATGGTTTTGACGTTGCCTGCAAACTCCGGGTGCAGCGCTGCATTGCCAGCGGCGAGTTGCGCATTCGCGACGACCAGACCGTTGCCGGCGATTCCCGGATCGCCGCAGCCAGTGGCGAGCACGAAGGGTGTGTTGATGTCGCATTTCCCCGGATAACGGGCGGCGTAATATGCGCGAATCTCTTTGATGAAATTCACCATGTTCGTCTCGTAGCGCGTGGTGTAGGGCGGGCCGGTGAGGATGTCCTTGTTGCCCTGCCACCAGACGTAGCCAGCGATCTCAAATCCCTGCGCGGCCCACTGCGGATACTGCGCGGCGAAGTTATCCAGCACGTCCACCACATTATCCACCGGCGGCGAGCCGAGTGTAGCTGCCGTAGGACTCCAATCGGCTTCGTTCAGAAAGCATTCGTCGTATTGTTTGCCCGCGTACCAGGAACCCGGCACCGGCGTGCTGCCAGTCAGCCAACTTTGAGTCGCATCGCCGTAACCCGCGTAAGTGTTTGCGCCAAACGTGTAGCGCGGGCTGTTGGGCGGGAGATAGTCCCACCCCAAAGCGCGGTTGCCGATGGAGGATTTGATCAGCAGCACCGGCTCATCCAGCGCGTAGCCCAGCACGCGACCGAAACCGAGTTCCGGCCCGACCGTCGTGGAAGCATTGCCAAAACCAACCGTCAGCGGCCCGTTGCCAATCGCCGAGATCAGGCCGCGATAATACACGTCGTTGTTCACGGTCCACGAGCCGTCGGCGTTCACAAAATTAGGGAATCTGCCCTGCTGTTTTACAATCGTGGACAAAGTGCCCGGCGTGCCGAGCGGAAAGATTTCGCCGATACCCACCATGTTTGACTGGCCGGACATGATGAACACTTTCACCGGCTTGTTTGTCGCTCCCGCAGACGCCGATGGACGCGGCAGTGGATAAGGCACAATCGGCTTGCTGCTCGCGAGCGCGGGGTTGGTGAAAGACGCCTTCACTTCGTACCAGTCGGGCGCACCGTCGGCGTCCGTATCCACGAGCAGCGGGCTGCTGCCAGCGGTGACTTCCTCGCCGTCCGTCACGCCGTCGCCGTCCGTATCCGGGTTGTGCGGACTCGTGCCGAGTATGACCAATTCATCGTCCACGATGATGCCGTTCAGCTCCTGCCCATCCGTCAAACCGTCGCCATCCGTGTCGCTCACGTTTGGGCCGGTGGCGGCGACGTATTCTTCCAAATTCGTCAGCCCGTCCCCATCGGCATCACCGGCCGCATCGGCGGCGTCGTTGGGATTGAAGCCGTAAAGTAGCTCCCAGCCATCCGGCATCCCGTCCTCATCCGCATCGCCGCCGTTCACGTAAATCACGCCGGTTCCCGTGATAAAAGGCGCGGCATTTGTGCTGTTGTAAGCGCCCGGCGCTTTCGGCACATCGCCCAGCGTGAGGCTGGCCACGGAAGTCGTGCCTGCAAAGTTCAGATTCAGCACCGCGCCATTCGCCACGGTGACATTGGAATACTGGCTCAAGTTCGGCTGCGTCAGCGACAAAGTGCCTGCATTCACCGCGACATTGCCTTGCGCAGTGTTGTTGCCGGAGAGAATCAAAGTTCCGCCGCCGATTTTCGTCACGCTGCCGGTGAGGTCGCCGCTGATTACGCCCGACATTTCCGCCGTCGCCGCGCCGACGCTCAGTTGCAGATTAAAACCGGAGATCGCTACCGGATTCAGAAACGTCAATTTGGAGTCCGCAGTGGCCGTGTTCAGCACCAGCGTGCCCGGCACAAACGTCGCCGAACCCATCACCAGCGCCGCCGGGCTGCCCAGCGTGCCGATGGCCACCTGCACATCGCCGCCCCGCGCACTGAAGCCGCTCGCACCGCCAGTGAGCCGGATTTTTCCCGCGCTGTTGCCAGCGACGCGCGCGAAATTGCCGACCGGCTCATAAGCGCCGCCGTTCAGCGTCAGCAAGCTGCTCGCCGGAAGCCCGACGCCCTCCGCTGCATTCAAAACGCCGCCGCTGATTGTAGTGTCGCCGCTGTAAGTATTCGCGCCCGTGAGCACCCAAGTGCCCGTGCCGGATTTGGTCACGGAAACTTCCGCACCACCGTTGTCCGCGATGAGCGCCGCCAGCGTGTTGTTGCCCGAATTCGTCCCCGAAAGAATTAGCGTCCGCGTCTGCGCCGTAGTGCCGTAAGCCGGAGTCGCTGTATTGCTAAAAACCACCGCGCCCGTGCCGGAAGCGTTGAGCGTGGCTTGATGCCCAGCCGCCGAACCGTTGATGGTAAAACTGCGGTCCGTGCTCCCCGCGCCGCCGAGATATTTGAGCGTCGCACCGTTCGCGAGCAGCAGATTCCAAGCAGACGCAGACGACAGGCCCAGCGGATTTGGGCTGGCCGCATTATCAATCGAAGAAACGCCCAGCGTCCCCGCGCTGACCGTGACCGCCCCGGTGAAAGTATTGTTTCCGCCCAAAATCCACTGGCCCGCGCCCGCCTTGAAAAAGCTCAGTCTGCCGGTGCCGTTGTAATACGTCCCGCGAGTCGAATTGCCGATCACGCCGCCAAAAAGATTGCTGCCCGTGTTGCTCCCGCTCAGTTGAAATTCGTGGTCCCGGTCCGTGAGGTTCACAAGCGCTGGGTTGATGACGAACGTGTTTGCCGAACTGGAATTGTTGTTCTCCAAAATCGCCGTCTTGAAGCTCCAGTTGCTCGGCTTCGGTAGGAACTCCACCTTGCGATTACTCAGCGTCAGCGGCCCCGCGTCATTGTAGAGCGAGATCGTGACTCTCTGCCCCGAATCCCCGCTCCCGCCGCCAAATTGCAGGTTCCCCGCGCCGACCGCATCGCCGATATTCCCAAATCGAATCGTCTGCCCATTCGCCCCCGCAGTGGCCCGGATGCTGCCCTGAAAAGCACTGGCATCCTGCAAGGAAAGCGTCTTATTCCCGAGCGCAAAAACAATGCTTCCAGCTCCCGTCGCCGTGGCAAAAGTAACATTCGCAGCCGTAATCGTCGCCGTAAAACCAGTGCCCACGGAAAGCTGCCCGCCGTTATAATTATCCGCAGTCGTGAGCGTGGAAGTCCCAGTGAAATCCACATTTTTCCCCGTCCCGCCCCACGCACCCACCGTGGAAAAAGTGAGCGCCCCGGCGGCGATTTCGATTTCGCCCGTGATGCTGTTGCTCCCCGCGAGAACCAGGCTTCCCGTGCCGACTTTCTTCACGCCGCTCGTGCCGGCCACAGCGTTGTTGAGCGTGGCGGTGCTGCTGACGATGTTGAACGTCGGCGTCGTCCCCGCCAACGTCATCGTAAAGCCGGAATTGACCGCCCAAGTCTGCCCGCCCGAAGTATCGCCAAACCTCCAGACCCTCGCCGTGCGATCCGCACCCAAAGAAAGCGTCGCATTCGCCGCGATATTGAGCGTGCTAAAATCCACCACATCCCCCGCAACCGGCTCCGGCACCACCCCGCCCGACCAATTCGCAGCCGTGCTCCAGCTCTGGGCACCTCCGGCGGCATTCGTCCAAGTGTAAGTCGTCTGCGCCGACACCGGCTGCTGGATCACAGAAATAAAAAAGAGAGCAACGGGTACAAGCGCAGTGCGCTTGGAGAAAAACTTTGAGTACATGAATGCGGGTTTTGTTGTAGGGTGATTCGTCTTTCGACGCTTGGGAGGAAGCACGAAACATACTTACACTCCAGAGATTTTCCCCGCAACTGTCTAAACCAAAAAGTCGCGATTAACCCGAACGCCGCGATTGGCGCGGCAAAGTAGTGGCATTGGCGCCCCGCCAATGAAGAGTGTCCCGGCGGCCTCCGCCGGGTGGCGTGACTTGGATGCAGGCGAACCATTTGGTTTGCACTGATTTGGACACACCTCTGCTTTGCACGCTGTTCATTGGCGGGGCGCCAATGCCACTACGCTGCGCCGCTCTGCGGCTTCAATCGCGGCGTTCGGG
>JANMLS010000143.1:0-4659 GCA_031372675.1 Verrucomicrobiaceae bacterium | reverse complement strand
GTTCAAATCCTATCGCCCCGACCACCTTCGGTTTTCACCGGAGGGGAAAAGAGGGATTTTACTCACCCCTCAAGATACTTTTTCAGTTTATCGCGAAGTTCATTTCTTGCGCGGAAAAGGATGCTTTTTACTGCGGGGATGCTCGTTTTCATAATCACCGCGATCTCCTCGTAGCTCACATCTTCATACCGCCGGAGCACCAGCGCGATCCTCGCCGGTTCGGGCAATTCGGCAATCGCTCGGTCAATCGCAGCCTGCTGCTCGGCATCCAGCACTGCGCGGTCCGGCGCTTTCACGCTTTCATCGGCATGTTGAAACTGAAAGCCCTCGTCTTCGTTTTGGCTTTCCAGCGGGACCGTGCGGCGGCGCGAGCGGCGGCGCGTCTCGTTGAAGACGAGATTTTTCATGATCGTGAAAGCCCACGTCGTGAACTTTGCCGACGGCTCCCAACGCGACGCGCTTTTCCAGATTCGTAAAAATACCTGCTGCGCGATGTCCTCCGCCTCGGTCTCATCGCCAATCATCCGCGCAACCGTGCCCACGATCCGCATTTGATGCGCCTCTACAAGCTCCCGAAACGCATCCATATCGCCCTCCTTCACGCGCAGCATAAGTCGCAGATCGCGGGCGGATTCATCATCTCCTGCGGATGCTGGGTCTAGGCTGGGTTCGTCGTTCATTTAACGGCTGATGCGCTGTGAAAAGGCTGGGGGATGAACCCCTTTCGTGGCAAACGGTTTCGCTCGATTTGAGGGCGGCTCTATTCTTTTGGTTTGATGGACTGGAAGTATCGCTTGATCAAAAAACGCGCTCCCAGCGGGATGGATTCCTGCACCACGGAATCCTCCGCATCCGCCGATGCAGCCTGATAAAGCTCGCGGTAGCGGCGCTTGGATTTCTCGTCCGCCCCCGGCGCGGATGGAACCATCGTCGAAAGCGATTCGCCTTCCGCGAGTCTGCCGACGAGTTCGCTTTCCCTGCCAGTTTTTGCAGCAACGCCGTCCTTTCCAAATGGGTCTTTCGTCGTGCCGTCCTCGTTTTTTCCATCACCCTGCTGGCCAGTCGGAGCCTGCTCGCCGTCCTCGTCGCTTCCCGGTTGCGTGCCGCCGGGATTCTTTCCGCTGAAATTGGAAATGCGGATTTCACCATCGCCGGACTCGTCGCCGCCGGGCTGTGGCTCGCCTTCGCCATCGGGAGGGCCATCACTATTTTTCAGATTTTGAAGCGCACCGAGCATTCGCTTGAGTTCGTCATCCGTCATCTCGGCACCTTTCGAGGAAGCTGCATTTCGCTGAGTGCCGTCACCATCTTTGCCATCTTTTTTCGCGCCAGCTTTCCCCTGCTTTTGCAACTCATTGAGCGTCTGCGCGAGTTGCTTGAGCAGTTCGCGACGCTCGCCGCCCGCTTCGGATTCGGCGGCGTTATTGCGGAGGTTTTCGAGTTGCTTGGAAAGCTGCTCTTTCTGCTGCGCGAGATGCTCCATCGCTTGCTTCAGGCTGCTTTCCACCTGCTCTGCCGCCGGTTTGCTTGCGGCTTCAGCGAGCTTTTTTGCGGCTTCGCCAAAATCGCCGCGCTGCATATCTGCGGCGGCGTCTTTGGTCTGCTCGTGCTCTGCGAGTGCCTTGGCCAGTGCGCCGATTTCTTCCGGCGTCGCGGCGTGCGAGCGACGCATTTCTTTCACGAGTTCCTCCAGTTTGGAGAGTTCACTCAGCACTGCTCTGGCTCCCTCGCGCCCTTCTCGTGCCTCGGCGCGGAGCGTATTTGCCGCCTTGCGAAGCTCATCGGCCAGCTTCCGTGCATCCTCCGAATCCATATCCTTTCCCGCGATTTTTTGCGCCAGCGAATCCAGTGCTTTTGCGGCGGCACCAGTCTCCTGCGTCGCTTGTGCGACACGCTCATCGCGCTCGGCCTCGCTCCGCATCGAGTCCCACGAAAGCAGCGCAATCATGGCCAGCGGGACTACTGCCCATCGAAGTTCGTGCGGCGCAGAAATCGAAAAACTGTGTCTTTTCTCGCGCGAAAAAGCGGAGCATTCCGCAATCGCGAGTTGCTCGAATTCACTCGGCTTGCTCCTGCCGAGAAATTCCAAAGCGCTCACAAAACGATCCCGCGTTTGGAGAAAACGGTCCGCCGCCTGCGCTGCTTGCATCATGGATGGAGGGCTAAAAAACGCGATGCCTGCGCCAGCGAGAATCCCCGCGCCGAATGATGGCAGCAGTACAAACAGCGTGAGCGTGGGCAGCCACTCAGCACGAATCCGCAGGCTTCCCGCCGCCCACTTCCAGGCAAACACCACCACGAACGCGCACAGAAAAAGAATCGTCCACCGCGCAGACGACCGGACGAAATTTGAAAACGCCATACTGCGCCGCACTGCGCGGAGTGGTTTCAAAATGGCGGCGGAGTCCGACGGTTTCACGAAGGCGCAACGTAGCGGATTGCAATTCCGGCGCAATGTCTGACAAATCACATCCAAGTTTTCTCACAGTTTGAGTGTTACACTAATTACATGATTGGATTCCGAATTATCCTCCTCGTCGTGCTCCTGAGCGGATGGTGCATCGCCGATGACAAAGCAGCGCTGGCCACCCGCGTGCATCAGATTTTCAGCGCGAAATGCGCGGATTGCCACGGCAGTCATCTCCCGAAGCCGAAGGGTAAATTTGGCTACGTGCTCGACCTCGCCCGCATCGGAAAAAATCCCGAATACGTGAAGCCCGGCGATGCCGATGGCTCCGAGATTTATCAGCTAGTGCTCAATAACGAAATGCCCGGCGAGGATGCCGACGTGCCGCCGCTCACTCCCGATGAGTTGAAGGCCGTCGCCGCATGGATCAAAGCCGGTTCACCGCCCGTGCCGGAGCTAGTCGCAAAGCAGGCTGCGCCGGAGGAAAAAAAGCCGCGCCCGTTCTTCTCGCGGCTGCTTGCGTGGTTCGGGAAATTTCATCCCGCTTCCACACATTTCCCAATCGCGCTGCTCATGGCTGCGGTGATCGCGGAGGCGATTGCGTGGTTTTTGAAAAGCGAAAGCTGGCTGCTCGTCGTCCGCTTCCTCGTCGTCCTCGGCGCACTGTCTGCGCCGGGCGTGGCGACGCTTGGCTGGCTGAATGCAAAATACGGAAACTTCACCAGCACGCTCTCGGAATGGCATCGCTGGCTGGGAGTCAGCACCGCAGTCTGGGCCATCGTCTGCGCGGTGCTCGTCTGCTCATCGGAATGTCGCGAAGGCTCGCCGGAACGCACCCGTTTTCGAGGCGCGTTGCTGCTGGGTGCGCTGCTTGTTTCTGTGACCGGATTCCTCGGCGGCCTGCTCGCTTTCGGCACCGATCACTATGCTTGGTAAAGTAGTCCAGTTGCGCCGCAACTGGCCGCCAGTCACGGCGTGACTGGACTACTGCCCCACATTCACCACGGCTTTGATCACACCCGTTTCCGGCTTCACCCAGCTTGGGAAAACATCGGGGACTTCGGCGAAGTCGGCGTGGTGCGTGATCCACGGGACGGTATCTATTTTCCCATCCTCGATGAGTGAGATGATGCGCGGGAAATCGCGTGAGAGCGCATTGCGGCTGGCCATCAGCGTCAGTTCGCGGCGGTGCAAAAATGGTGCGTGTGGAAACTCCAGGTTTTGCTGCGTGATGCCGACGTACACCACACGGCCCGCAAACGCCACAAACTCCATCGCACGGACCATGGATTTGTTGTTACCCGTCGCGTCAATCACCACATCGGCAAACTGCCCTCCCGTCAGCTCCGCGAGCGCTTTTGCATCCGACTCGTCGCCGCGCACGACCAGCGTATCCGGCACGCCCATTTTCTCGCGCACAAAAGCCAGCCGGCTTTCGCTGATGTCCATCACCACCGTGCGTGCGCCGGAGAGTTTTGCGAATTCAATCGCCGAAAGTCCAATCGGTCCCGCGCCGATCACCAGCACGGTTTCCCCCGCTTTTGCGGCGCTGCGGTCCACGGCGTGACAGCCAATTGCCAGCGTCTCCACGAGTGCGCATTGATCCGGCGTGAGCTTGCCTGCGAGATGCAGTTTTCGCGCGGGGAGAATGATGCGATCCGTCAGCCCGCCATCGCACATCACGCCCAGCGTTTTGTGGTGCTCGCAGCAGTTCGTAAAACCGCGCCTGCACGAATAACACTGCTGGCAGTTGAGATACGGCTCCACCGAGCAGCGGTCGCCGGGCTTCACATTTGCCACGCCCGCGCCCACCGAGATCACCTCCACGCCCAGCTCGTGTCCGGGGATTCGCGGGTAGGAAAAAAAGGGCATCTTGCCGAGATACCCGCCGAGGTCCGTGCCGCAAATCCCCACGCGCAAAACGCGCACCAGAGCTTCGCCTGCCGCCGGAGCCTGCGGTTCATCAATATCAATCATGCGCCACGAGAGCGGCTTTTCGAGTTGGAGAGCTTTCATCGCGCAAATCCCGCACGGTTGAGCCGTGGAAGTCACGAAAGAAGTTTGCCAGCAGGCGTGTCGTAGCTGCGACGCATTAGATGCTGTAAGCAACTTCTCAAAGGCAGCAAAAGCACAGAGCGAAAGGGAGCGCGGGCTTCTCCCGACGAGTCGGGACAGGTTCCGGCATCCTGCCGGAATCCACGGGGAAGCTTTACCGAACAAGGAAGCTACTTCCCGCTGCATGTGTCCGGCAG
>JANMLS010000136.1:0-8404 GCA_031372675.1 Verrucomicrobiaceae bacterium | reverse complement strand
GTCTTTCACTCCGGGCACCTTTGCCGCCATGTCGCTCATCCGCCGGATGACCGCATCGGTGCGGTCGAGCGAGGCTGCATCGGGAAGTTGGGCCACGGCGATGACGTATTGTTTATCCTGAATCGGCACGAATCCCGTGGGGATTTTTGTGAACGTAAAACCTGTCAGCGCAACCAGCCCGCCGTAGATCAGCAGCGCAATAAACGCGAAGCGGATCACGCGCCGGACCCATGCTGTGTAAGTGCGCGAGGCCCAGTCGAAGAAGCGATTGAAAGGCCGGAACAGCCAGCCAAACAGAAAGTCCATCGCCCTCGTGAGCGCGTCCTTTTTCTGGTCGTGCCCGCGCAGCAGCAGAGCGGAAAGGGCAGGGGAGAGCGTGAGCGAATTAAACGCGGAGATGACCGTGCTGATCGCAATCGTCACGGCGAACTGCTTGTAAAACTGCCCGGTGAGTCCGCTGATGAATGCGGTGGGCAAAAACACCGCGCACAGCACCAGCGCAGTCGCGATGATGGGGCCGGTGACTTCATCCATCGCACGCTTCGTCGCATCGAACGGCGAAAGGCCGAGCGCGATATTTCGCTCCACATTTTCCACGACGACAATCGCGTCGTCCACGACGATGCCAATCGCCAGCACCAGCCCGAAAAGTGAGAGCGCATTGATTCCAAAGCCAAGCATCTGCATCACCGCAAAAGTTCCCACGAGCGACACCGGCACCGCTGCGAGCGGAATGATGCTCGCCCGCCATGTCTGGAGAAAAAGCAGCACGACGATGACCACGAGCACCACGGCTTCGAGCAGCGTGATAATCACGGCATCAATGCTCTTTCGCACAAACACCGTCGGGTCGTACACCACCGCGTAATCAAGGCCCGGTGGGAAGTTCGCCTTCATTTCCTCCATCGCAGCGCGGACGTTTGCAGAGAGTTCGAGCGCGTTGCTTCCGGGCTGCTGGAAGACGGGGAGCGCGACGGCGGATTTGTTGTTGAGCAGCGAACGGAGCGCAAATTCTCCCGCGCCGAGTTCCACGCGGGCCACGTTTTTGAGCAACACCTTCTCACCGTTCGCGCCGGTTTTGATGACGATATTCTCGAACTCCTCCTCGGTGACGAGCCGCCCCTTCGCGTTGATTTGAAGCTCGAAAGCCACCGGAGTTTTCACCGGCTGCTGGCCCACGGCACCGGCTGCCACCTGCACGTTTTGCTCGCGAATCGCCGCGACCACATCGCCCGCCGTCATGTTGAGCGATGCGACTTTTTCCGGGTCGAGCCACACGCGCATCGCATAATCACCGGAACCGAAAACCTGCACCTGCCCGACGCCGCTGATTCGCGCGAGAACATCCTTCACTTGGAGCGTCGCGTAATTGCGCACATACACGTCGTCGTAAGTCCCATCCGGTGAAAAAAGATGCACGACCATCGTGAGGTCGGGCGATGATTTCACCGTCGTCACGCCGAGCCGCCGCACTTCTTCGGGGAGCTTTGGTAGAGCCTGCGAAACGCGGTTTTGGACCTGCACCTGCGCTTTATCAATATCGGTGCCGAGTTTGAATGTAACGGTGAGTGTCATCACACCATCGCCGGTCGCCTGCGAGGCCATGTAGAGCGAGTTTTCCACGCCGTTCACGCTTTGCTCCAGCGGCACCGCAACGGTCTCGGAAATCGTCTTCGGATTCGCGCCGGGATAAATCGCACGCACCACAATCTGCGGTGGCGCGACATCGGGATACTCGCTCACCGGCAGCCGCGTCATCGCGATGTATCCCACGAGGAAAATGGTAATCGAAAGCACCGATGCAAAGATCGGGCGGCTGATGAAAAAATGGGAAAACTTCATGGGCTATTTCGTCCCTCGCTCCACGTTCACCGGAATGCCGGGGCGCACTCGCGCCTGACCGTTCACGATTACTTGCTCGTCGCCTTTCAACCCCTCGCGCACAACGCGCATTCCGTCCATTGCCGAGCCAAGTTTCACGAGCCGGATTTCCGCGACACCCTTCGCATTTACCACGAACACAAAGCGGTTTGCCTGATCACTGCCGATGCAACTCTCCGGCACCAGTAGAGCGTCTTGTTCACTGCCGCGAGGCACGCGAAGACGCGCAAAAAAACCGGGACCAAGCAGACCGTCTTTTGTCTCGAAGACAGCGCGGGCTTTCGTCGTGCCGGTATTGGGGTCCACTCGGTTGTCTATGAAATCAATGACGCCTTTATGCGGCCAGCCCGCCTCATCGCCCACGGCCATTTCACAAGGAATACGCGCTTCATTTTTCGCGGAAGCAAGCAGGCGGCGGTAGCGCAGCGATGCGGATTCATCGACATCCACATAAAGATACACGGGCGATGTCGAAACGATGGTCGTTAGCAGCGTCGCGCCCGAACCAGCCATGCCGCCGGAAACGAGATTGCCCTTTGTGACAACTGCCCGGCTGATGCGACCGGAAATCGGAGCGCGGACTTCGGTGAAAGCCAGATCGAGATTCGCCATTTCCAACGCGGCCTTCGCAGCCTGCGCAGACGCCTGCGCTTCCGTGAACGCCTTGCCGCGAGTCTCGAAGTCCTCCTCGGAAATCGCCCGCGTCGCCACGAGTTTTTTCACGCGCTCAAATTCATTTTTCGTCTGTGTCTCGCGGCTTTCCGCGCGGAGCATTTCTGCCGAAGCACGCTCGGCAGACATTTTGTAAGGGCGCGGGTCTATGGTGAAAAGCAGGTCGCCTTCCTTTACCTCGACGCCTTCGACAAAATGAATGGAATCCAGCCAGCCACTCACGCGGGCGCGGACTTCCACACTTTCCTTCGATTCCAGCCGCCCGGTGTATTCGCTCCACTCCACGATCTTGCGCAGTTCGGGCTTGGCGACCGAGACGTTTGGCGGCGGCATTTGCATCTGCGGCGGAGCGGATGGCTTGCAAGCCACGAGAGTCAAAAGCGCGAACGCGCCTGTAAAATGTGCGAGTGTTTTCATAGGCGTTCGTCTCAGGCTTTCGCCATCGTCGGGTAATCAATGTAGCCCTCCGGCCCTTGCGAATAAAATGTCGCCGCATCCGGCTCCACGAGCGCGACACCCGCTTTCACGCGCTCCACCAAATCGGGATTGCTCACGTAGTGATGCCCGAACGCAACCGCATCAATCGCCCTCGACTCCACGCCGGATGCCGCTTCGGAGGGCGTGTAGCCCATGTTCCCGATGATCGCGCCGGGAAACGCAGCGCGTGCCGGACTCATCACGTCGCCATTTTGCACACCGAAAAAATCGGCCCGCATCATGTGCAAATACGCCACGCCGCGCTTCGCCAGTTCAGCAGCGACGTGCGAAGTCACTGCGACCGGATCGCTGTCAATCATGCTGTTGTAGCTGTTCAGCGGCGAAATGCGCACGCCCACGCGACCTGCGCCCCACACGGCGATTGCAGCATCCGTGACCTCCAGCAGCAATCGCGCACGATTTGCGAGCGGCCCGCCGTAAGGACCGGTGCGCTTGTTCGCGCCGTCGCGCAGAAACTCGTCGAGCAAATAGCCGTTCGCGCCGTGGACTTCCACGCCGTCGAAACCCGCAGCCTTCGCATTTTCCGCCGCTTTTTGAAAAGCCGCGATGATGCCGGGAATCTCATCGTCGCGAAGCTCGCGCGGGACGACGTATGGCTTCTTGCCCTCCGGTGTGTGGACCATGTCGTTTTCAATCGCGAGCGCACTCGGAGCGACTGGCTGCTGACCATTATTCAGCAGTGGATGGACCGCACGCCCGCCATGCCAGATTTGCAGGAAGATCAGGCCGCCACGCGCATGAACGGCATCCGTGACCTTCTTCCATCCGGCAGCCTGCGCTGCGGAATAGATGCCCGGCTCGCGCCAAAACGCGGAGTTGCCCTCCATCACCATCGTCGCCTCGGCGATGATCAGTCCGGCGCTCGCACGCTGGGCATAGTATTCGGCCATGATGTCGGTCGGCACATGGTCCGCATCGGCGCGGCACCGAGTCAGCGGAGCCATGATGATGCGGTTTGGCAAAGTGAGTGCGCCCACGGAGAGCGGAGTAAATAGTGCGTTGTTTTGGTTCATAGTTATTTATTCAGACTTAATTAGACCGGACGGTTTGTTTGTGTTTGAGAGAGATTCAGGCAGCGAGATACGAGCGGATAAACGCGATGGCCGTCCGCATTGGACTCACGTTTTTCATCACTTGCGCTCGCAGCATCGAGCCAATCCAAACCGAGCCGAGCACGATTACAGCCTCCGCTGCGTTGATGGTTTTCAAGATTCCACCTTGCTTCTGGCCTTCGCGAATAATGTCCACGGTGAGCTTGTCCCACTCGACAAAACCCGCCGCAAGTTCCTGCCGCATCCCGTCGGAAAATGTGGCGACTTCGCCGCAGAGCTTCGCGACTAAACATATTGGACGACAACCGTTTTCGATAAATTTGGCCATTCCTCCTTCAAGGTAGCGAAGCAGTCGTTCCAGCGCATCCGGGAACTGGCTGCGGTCTTGGAGCCAGGTCTTTTTGTGCTCAAAAGCCCGTGCCATGTAATGCCGCAATAGCTCAACGCCAAACTGCTCCTTGGAGCCAAAGTGATGATAGAAACTTCCCTTCGGCACATTCACCGCAGTCAGGATTTCATTCAGACCCACCGAATGAAAACTCTTCTCCAGCATGAGTCCCTCAGCCGCATCGAGGATGCGTTCCTTGGTCGTTGTGCCGGTTTTATTTCCCATGACGCGGGCAGAAATAGACCGATTGGTTTATTTGTCAACTGGGATTTTTCTTAGCCTTGGAAAACGGTTGCATCTAAAAGCGAGGACATGCTCCGCATTTACAAGAATCTCATCCTGTTCGTCGCACTCACCACTTGCCTGCAAGGAGCGCCCGCAAAGCCGAACATTCTCCTCATCCTCGCCGACGACCTCGGCTATGGCGATGTGCGCTGCTACAACGAGCAGTCGAAAGTGGCCACGCCGAATCTCGACCGGCTCGCACGCGAGGGGATGCGCTTCACGGATGCGCACAGCCCCGCGACGGTTTGCACGCCGACGCGCTACAGTCTGATGACTGGCCAGATGGCCTTCCGCGTGCCGAAGGGCGGGACGGTTTTTTCCGGCGTCGGCGGGCCGTCATTGATTGCTAAAGACAGGCTCACTCTGCCTGCGATGCTGCGTGCGGATGGCTACGCGACGGCTTGCGTGGGGAAGTGGCACGTCGGGATGACGTTCTTTGATAAAGAAGGAAAGCCCGTGAACGAGAGCCGCGTCGAAGCAGTGCAGCGCGTGGATTTTTCCCGCCGCATCGAGGGTGGACCGATGGACCACGGCTTTGAGAAATTCTTTGGCACGGCGTGCTGCCCCACGACGGATTGGCTCTACGCTTTTATCGAAAATGATCGCGTGCCTGTGCCGCCGACTGGCCCGCTCGACAAGTCGAAGCTGCCGAAACACGCCTACGCCGACGACTGCCGCCCCGGCTTCATCGCGCCGGGTTTCCCGATGGAGGAAGTGGACCTCGTTTTTCTGAAAAAGAGCCGCGAGTTTTTGGAGCAGCACGTCCGCGAGACGCCGGGCAAGCCGTTCTTCCTCTACCACGCGGCGCAGGCTGTGCATCTGCCGTCGTTCGCTGCGCCGCAGTTCAAAGGGGCGAGCAAAGCGGGGCCGCACGGCGACTTTATCCACCAGCTCGATTGGGTCGTCGGCGAGCTGATGGCAACGCTGGAAAAACTGGGCGTCGCGGAGAATACGCTCATCATTTTCAGCAGCGACAACGGCCCCGAAACTACGAGCGTCGTCCACATGCGAGCCGACCACGGCCACGACGGTGCGCGTCCGTGGCGCGGCGTGAAACGCGACAATTGGGAAGGCGGCCACCGCGTGCCGTTCCTCGTCCGCTGGCCCGGAAAAGTGAAGCCCGGAACGACGAGCGCACAGCCCACAAGCCTCACCGACGTGATGGCCACCATCGCCGCAATCACCGGCGCAAAACTCCCTGACAACGCCGCAGAAGACAGCTTCAACATGCTCCCCGCGCTGCTCGGCGAAGCGACCGCGCCGATTCGCCCGTATTTGCTCCAGCAAGCATCGCACGCGGGCACCCTCGCCATCCGTCGCGGCGCGTGGAAATATCTCGATCACCCCGGCTCCGGCGGCAACCGCTACGAAACATCGCAGGAACTAAAGCACCTCCACATCCCCGACTCCGCGCCCGTCGCGCTCTACAATTTGGAAACCGATCCCGGCGAAACCAAGAACCTGCAAGCCGAGCACCCGGAAATCGTGAAGGAACTCAAAGCCTTGCTCGAAGAATCCAAAGCCAGCGGACGTAGCCGAGTCGCTCGCTGAAGCGGCAAGTAGGGCTAATCCCGAACGCCGCGATTGAAGCCAAAAAGTGTAAAGGAGCGGCGAATTTATTCGCCGACCTTCACCACCGCGAAGCGCACGATCCTTCTTCGCGCCGCGCTGACGAGATTTGCGCTTCGCGTTATGGGTGTCGGCGAATGAATTCGCCGCTCCTTTACATCTCCCTCGCTTCGCCGAATCCAATCGCGGCATTCGCGCAAATTTCGGAACCCCACAGGCATATTGGAAAGAAATCCAACTTGTTGGAATGGTTGGCAGGGTTCATGGTGTGGATTATTGAACGAAATGAAACCTCTCGAACCTCATGCCGTCCTATTTCCCCGTACGAAAGCAGTGGATTTTGATGAATAATACCGTTCATTCCCATCACCGCCGTCTTATGCGCAAACTAACCACTTTATCCCTCCTACTCTCTGCGACTTCGCTTTTCGCTTTCGACTCGGCGGTTGTTTTTAACGAAGTCCACTATCACCCTGCGAATGAGGTGACGCAGACGGAGTGGATTGAGATTAAAAGCAATCATGGCGTGGATGTGGACATTTCGGGGTGGTCCATCACGGGTGGCGTGAATTTTACCTTCCCAGCGAATACGGTTTTGACGGGCAATAGCCTGCTCGTCGTGGCGACGACTCCGGCGCAGATTGCGGGGGCCATCGGGCCGATGACGGGGAGCTTGAAAAACAGCGGCGAGACAATCCGCATCCGCAATCGCAACAACCGGATCATGGACGAGCTTTCGTACGATGATGATGGAAGCTGGCCGCTCGCGGCGGATGGCGTCGGCTTTACGCTTGCGCGAAAAAACTCCGGCATGGCTGCGAGCGGGCCGACTGCGTGGGCTTCCAGCCAGCAGCCGGGCGGCACGCCGGGAGCGGTGAACTTCGCTGGGAGCACGACGCCTTCGCTGGTGTTTAATGAGATCACGGGCGCGCTCGATCCGGCGTTCTTTATTGAGCTGAAAAACACGTCGGCCAGCGCGGTCTCGACTTCCGGTTGGGGCATCTCGACGAATGTCGGGCAATCCATCGTCCTTCCGGTGAGCAGTGTGCCGGCGGGCGGCTACGTCACTTTTTCCGCAGCGACGCTCGGCCTTTCTCCGGCGGATAATTTGCGGCTTGCGCTCACCTCGGCGAGCGGGACGGTTTTCCGCGATGCGCGCTTGGTTACGAACAGTCTGCGCGGGCTGTCTGCTTCGGGGATTTGGGGTCGTCCGTCCGCGCCGACTCAGGGCGCGGCGAACACTTTCTCCATCTCGAATGCGGTGGTGATAAACGAGATTTTCTACAAAGGCCTCGGCGCCTCGCCGGAGCAATGGGTGGAGCTTTTTAACCGCTCTGGCTCGCCCGTGGATGTCTCGGGATGGAGCTTTTCGGAGGGCGTCACTTTTATCATCCCCGCCGCGACGAGTATCCCCGCTGGCGGCTATCTCGTGGTGGCTTGGGACAGCGCCGCTTTTGCTTCGCTGCATCCGGGCAAAACGGCGCTGGGGCCGTTCACTGGCAGTCTTTCGGGTAAAGGCGAGACGCTCACATTGAGCGCCGCGAATCAGAATATCGTGAACTCCGTGCGCTACGGCGACGGCGGTTTGTGGAGCGAGTGGGCGGATGGCGGCGGCTCCAGCTTGGAGCTTCGCGACCCGGATGCGGATAACTCGAATCCCGCCGCTTGGGACGCCAGCGACGAGACGACGACGACCGGCTGGCAAAGTGTGAGCTACAGCGGCGTCGCCACGAATGCGCCCGGCATCTCGCTCGCTTTCTGGAACGAGCTGATCCTCGGGATGCTCGATACGGGAGAGGTGCTCATTGATGATGTGAGCGTCATTTTTAACGGCACAGAGCTTATCCAAAATGGCAGCTTCACCGGCGATTCGAGCTTCTGGCGCATCGTCGGAAATCACACCGGCAGCGTGGTTCCCGACCCGTTTTCACCCGGCAACAACGTGCTAAAAATCTCCGCTGCCAGCGCGACGGATTCGCTCTACAACCAAGCCAACACTACGCTGAAAAACGGCAGCTCCTTCCACACCATCGCCGCCGCTAATACCTACGCCATTTCC
>JANMLS010000105.1:0-1925 GCA_031372675.1 Verrucomicrobiaceae bacterium | reverse complement strand
CTCGAAGCCGCGCTACCTGACGGCTCGCACGTCATCCGCGTGATGCCGAACACGCCGGCGCTCGTCGGCGCCTCCGCCTCGGCTTTCGCCACCGGCCGCTCCGCCACGCGCGAGGACTCGGACCTTGCCCAGAAACTTTTCTCCTCCGTCGGCGTGGCCTACGCGGTGAAGGAATCGCTCCTCGACGCCGTGACCGGCCTCAGCGGCAGCGGCCCCGCCTACGCCTTCCTCATCATCGAAGCGTTGAGCGACGGCGGCGTGGCGGCGGGCTTGCCCCGCGACATCGCCACCAAACTCGCCGCGCAAACACTGCTCGGCAGCGCCCGCATGGTGCTGGAGACGGGACAGCATCCCGGTGTGCTCAAGGACGCGGTGACCAGTCCCGGCGGCACGACCATTGAGGGACTGCACGAACTGGAAAAAGGCGGCCTGCGCGCCGCGCTCATCAACGCCGTGCGCGCCGCGAGCGACAAATCGAAGAAGCTCGGGCAAGGTTGAAAATGACCAATGACCAATGGCCAATACCCAATGAATGACCAAGGCCCAATCACCAAGGCCCGTCCCAAGCGCGGCATTCTTCCCTGCCCAATAACCTCCCTCGCCGTGGAGGGCGAAAACTGGTGGGGAGGACTCCCCGGAAAAGCGGTGGAGGGCCACCGCAGTCCAGGACGCTGCCGCGCCGTCCGACCGGCCTCGCGTGGCGCGAAGCGTCCTGGAGTGCGCCAGCCCTCTGGCGCTTTTGACGAGCCGGAACCGGGCCGCTACAGGTCGGAGGTTACGGGGCGCCAGGTGCGCATCATGTCCGGGGGATTCTCCCCTTGGTCATTGGCGATTGGTCATTGGACATTTGCATGAGCCTCCCCTCTCCCTCCCCCAAGCAGTCGCGCATCATCTGGCTGGCGCTGACCGGCCTGGCTCTCGCGCTCATCGTCGGGCTGGTCGTCACGCTGCTCTGGGGAATGGGCCAGGCGCTCAGCCTGCTCGGCCCGGTGCTCTGGCCCATCGCGGTGGCCGGTGTGCTGGCGTATCTGCTCGACCCGGTGGTGGATTACCTCGAGACCAGGAACGTGCCCCGCACGCGCGGCATCATCATGGTGTTTTTCTGCGCGGCCATGCTGCTGCTGGGCCTGCTGGGGAGCGTCGTGCCGCAACTCGTCACCGAAACCAGCGAACTCGTGCAGCGCATCCCCGGTTACGCCCAACGCACGCAAACCAACGTGGTGAATTGGATCCGGAATCCTCCCGCGCCGTTGCGCAAGCTGCTGGAGAAACAATTGCACGGCGACACCCTGACGAATTCCCTCCCCGCCACCAATCTCTACATCGAAACAACGAACGCGGTGCCAGCCGGGACCAATGTCATCGCCTCCACTCACGCTTCCGGCTCCGTGACCAACGCGCCGTTTCTGTGGGCCGGGCTTTTTGATGAGAAGACCATCGGTTCCACCGCACATTGGCTGGTCCCTCGCGTGGGCGACGCCGGCAAATGGCTCGTTGGCAAACTGTCGAAGGTCGCCGGTCTCTTCGGCATCTTCGCCGGCCTTGCTCTGATCCCCGTGTACCTCTTCTACCTGCTGCTGGAGAAGCGCGGCATCCAATCGCATTGGTCGGATTACCTGCCGCTGGCCGATTCCCGAGTGAAGGACGAACTGATCTTCGTCATCAAAGCCATCAACAATTACCTCATCGTCTTCTTCCGCGGACAGGTGCTCGTGGCGCTGTGCGACGGCATCACCTACACCATCGGCTTCCTGATCATCGGCTTGCCCTACGCGATCCTGCTTGGCGTGATGGCCACGGGCCTGACGATGATTCCCTTCCTCGGCGCCATCGCGACCTGCGCCGCCGCGCTGGTCATCGCGCTGGTGCAATTCGGCGACTGGCAGCACCCGCTGCTCGTGCTCGCGGTGTTCGGCGTGGTGCAG
>JANMLS010000386.1:0-5124 GCA_031372675.1 Verrucomicrobiaceae bacterium | reverse complement strand
CCTTCGATTTCAGGTCCGGGCCGGAGTTTTTATCCGGCCTGTCGCGCCTCGGATTCGCCTGTTTGGCATCCTCGGCCATACGACGTTATTCCTTTGCTTCCTTTGCAGGAGCCTTGTGCTTCGCCTTGGCCTTGGCTTTGAAAGCGCCGGCTTTCTCGTCTTCCTTGGCTTCGCCTCCTGCAGGAGCTGCGCCTTTTGCAGCGACGGTCACTTCCACAGTCGCGGTAATATCGTGGTGAACTTTGATGGTCACTTCATGCTTGCCGCTTTCTTTGATTGGGCGGTCGAGGTGAATCTTGTGGCGGTCAATCTCGATATGCCCACCAAGAGCGGCCTTGAGCTTCTCTGCGATGTCGGCGGCGGTGATGGAGCCGAAAGCCTTGCCGGTTTCGCCGGTTTCCAATTCGATTTCGAGCTTCACCTTGTTGATCTTGCGGGCGAGGTCCTGCGCATCGTTGAGTTCCTTCGCTTCACGCTCGGCGCGCTTGGCTTTGAGGATATTGACGCGGCGGAGCGTTGTTGGTGTGACTGCGAGCGCCTTGCCCGTTGGAACCAAGAAATTGCGGGCAAACCCGGCTTTGACTTTTACGATGTCGGCTTCGACGCCGAGGTTGTGAATCTGTTCAGTAAGGATGACTTCGGTAGTAGGCATGGCTAAAATTGGCTGTGTTATTGACGAAAAAGGGCGCGATGAGTAACGGCACGCTCGCGACTTGTCAAAGTGGTTTTCCAGTATTTTTACAGTCGCAGGTTTTCTGAGCCGTTGGCATCAGGGAAGTTCGATGCGGAAGACTCCGTGTGTCGTGTCGGAGAAGCTGGCGAGGAATGTAATGGCGCCACTTTTTTCTACTCCCCTTGAGTGTCCGGCGACGTAGGGGAGCAATTTGAATATTTTCAAGGAGGTGATGGTTTTGTTACTGCCATTCAAGTCGTAAGTCGCGCCCTTCTGTGCGACGAGTTGGAGTGACCTATCCGCATCTAGCGCCCAAATGCCTTGATTGTTTGCGCTCGTGATTCCTGTGCCAGAGACGCTTGCAAGGACGACAGGGCCAATGTTATCTGGCAGTACGATAGTGCTGAATGATACGAATTTAGTGCCCGGACGGAGGCCGGGAGCTTGCGAGCCTTGGCGTGAGGCGTGATAGAGACAGCAGCGGAAGCTGCTTTCGCGTGCGTTTTGATCTACCGCGTGCGTTTCATGCGCTCGAAGTCGGCGGCTAGGGCGGCGCGGTCTAGGGTGCGGTAGTTTTCCGGGAGGAAGCGGGAGTCGGAGCAGCAGAGGATGGCGGCGGCTTCCTGCATTCGGAGGAGCTGCGGGTCGCGTACATTTTGACAGAGTCATTATTGTTCCAAGGCTTCACCTTCGGCGCTCAAACGCGGCGTTCAGCATCAAACCACCAAAACGCCCAATCAAACCCGTAGGGCAAACGTGCCGTGGCTCCCGCAGCCCCTGCGTGATACGCTCCACGGCTTCGCCCGCGCTTGCGAAAGCAGTCCGGTCACGCCGTGACCGGTTGCGCGGGAAGCCAGTCACGGCGTGACTGGGCTACTTTCGCAAGCGCAGCCCGCGCAATCTGCGGGCCAAATGCGGCGTTCGGAATAATGTTTCCTGTTTTGCGGTGTTTGCGGGTTATACACGTTCACTATGCTCCGACTCAGCCTCATCCTCGCCGCGACTGTAATGACCGTTTTTGCCGCCGATGAATGGCCGAGATTTCTTGGGCCGACGGGCAACAATCACACGGGGGCAAAAGGGCTGCCGCTGGAGTGGAGCGAGAAGAAGAATTTGAAGTGGAAGACCGTGCTGCCCGGCGAGGGCTGGTCTTCGCCCGTGGTGGGCGGCGGGCGGGTTTTCTGCACGACGGCGGTGGAGGACGGGCGTTCGCTGCGAGCTGTGAGTGTGGACCTCGCGACGGGTGCGATTGTTTGGGATATTGAGGTTTTCAAAAACCCGGAGCCGCCCGTGAAACACAAGCGCAACAGCCACGCTTCGCCGACTCCGCTGCTGGAGGGCGAGCGGCTTTATGTGAGCTTTGGTCCGCAGGGGACGGCGTGCCTTTCTGTTAAGGACGGCGCGAAGGTTTGGGAGAATCGTGAGTTGAAGTGGGATGTGCAAAATGGTCCGGGAGGGAGTGTGTCCGCTGCGGGCGATTTGCTGCTCGTGCCGTGCGACGGGATTGATGTGCAGTTCGAGGCGGCACTGAGCAAGAAGGACGGCAAAATCGTGTGGCGCAGCGAGCGCAGCGCGAAGCCGATTCTCGCGCAAAAGCCGGTGGATATGCACAAGGCTTATGGCACTCCGGTGGTGCTCACGGTGGATGGAAAACAGCAGAGCGTGACGACGGGAGCGCAGCGACTCTACGGACTGGACCCGGCGACGGGGAAGGAGCTGTGGTTTGTAAATTACCCCGGTTTTTCCAATGTGCCGGTGCCGCAGACGGACGGCAAAAATCTGTATGTAGCCACGGGCTTTAACAAAGCGGAGCTGTGGGGAATCAAGCTCGGCGGCGCAAGCGGTGATGCGACGCAGACGCATGTGCTGTGGAAGCAGATCAAAGGTGCGCCGGTGGAATGCACGCCGCTGATTGTGGGCGACCGGATTTATACGCTGACCAGCGCGGGCATCGCTTCGTGCATTAAGAGCGAGACGGGCGAAATCGTGTGGCAGAACCGAGTCGGCGGCGACTTCGCATCGTCGCCGCTGTTCGCGGATGGACGGATTTATTGCTTCGATGCGTGGGGGCGCACGGATGTGTTTGCGCCCGGTGATGCTTACAAACAGCTCGCTTCAAACCGGCTCGCCGAGGGCTGCATGGCTTCGCCAGCGGTAGTCGGTAAGGCGCTGATTGTGCGGACGAAGGGTGCGCTTTATCGCATCGAGGAATAGCGGCAAAGGTCCGGCGGAGGTGGTGGTTATCCCACGGAAGCCCAGCCAATGAGCAATCAACTCGATCCCGTCATTCAGGAAAAACTCGCCGCGTTTGCTGCGCGGCGGCGGCGGCTCATTGTGATTCGCGGTGTGTTTGCGGCGCTGGCGATGTTGCTGCTGACGGTGCTGATCATCGCGGCGATTGATTTGCAAGTGAGGATGCCCGACTGGCTGCGGTGGACGCTATCGGGAAGCGCGTATTTTGCCGTGCTGGTGATTGCGTGGAGGCAGTGTCTCTCGTGGCTGCTGCACGCGCCGGACTCGCGCCAGCTTGCGCGATTGATCGAGCACGCCGAGCCGAAGTTGCGCGAGGATTTGCTCTCTGCTGTGGAGCTTGGGCACGCAAGCGGCGCGGTGTTTGACTCGGAGCAATTTCGCTCGCTGCTCCAAGACGATGTGGCCGGGCGGATGGAGCGGATGGAGATGAGCCGCCTGCTGCCGGTGCGACTCGTGCGCCGCTACTTTGGCTACACATTTGTAGTGCTGTGCATTTTGGGCGCGATGATCGCGGCGACGGGCTGGCAGTTCCCCACGCTGCTGCTGCGTGCGCTTTGGCCGGCGGCAAATCTCGACCGCATATCGCGCACGAAAGTCGTGGTCGTGGAGCCTGCGGGCGGAAACAAACTCGTGCCGCAGGGCGACACTGTCCGCGTGCTGGTGGTGCTCGGCGGAGAGCGGGCGAGCAAGGCGGCAATCATCACGGAAACCGCAAAGGACGGCTGGCAGGCCGCAGAGATGCAGCCGCTCGGCGGGGATCGCTTTGCAGCGACGATCCAAGTCGGTCGCGAGAATGTGCGCTATCGCATCGAGGCGGGCGACGCGGTGACGCGCTACTTTCTGCTCGATGCTCGCGAGCGGCCTTACATCACGTCGTTTGAAAAGACGTATCGCTATCCAAAATACAGCCGCATTCCCGACCGCACGGTGACAGAAACCGATGGCGCAATCGCGGCGCTCGACGGCACCGAAGTGGACCTCGTGCTGAAACCGAATCAGCCCGCAAAGATCGCCGAACTCCGGCTGGAGCAGGGAAAAAAAAGCAGCGTGATCCCGCTTGCACAAACTGCGGACGGGCGGCTTTCCGTGCGGTTTCCGCTGAATGCGAGCGGCACGTATCGCGTGCATCTTGTCTCGGCGGAGACTGGGTTTGAAAACAAGTTCAGCCCCGAAAACGAAATGCGAGCGGAGCCTGATCTCGTCCCCGCAATGGAGCTGGAAAGCCCGAAGAACGATCTCATTTTGCCAGACAATGAACTGCTCGATCTCGTCGGCAACGCAAGCGACGACCTCGGCCTCGCGCTCATCGCCCGCATGGTGAAAGTGAACGATGGGCCGTGGCGCGAGACGGTGATTCAAAAAGACAACCTCGGCAAAAAACAGCGCATCGGGCATCGCTGGGACCTTTACGAGCAAAGGGCAAAGGCGGGCGATTTGATCGTCGCGAAACTTGTGGCGGTGGATTTGAAGGGCAATCGCGGCGAGTCGCGTCCGCTGCAAATCACCGTGGCGACGGCGGGCTTCGAGCTGCGGCGCTTGCAAGCGCTGGAGTCGCTGCGCTCGCTGAATCTCACCGCGCAGGCACTAGCAGAAAGCGTGGATGCGCTTCCGAAACTCGGCGCGGCGGCGCATGGTGCTTTTCAAAGGACGCCGGACGTGGATCAGCGTCGCCTAGTGCTGCTCCCATACTCTGCGGCGCTTTCCGCAGTGGAGACAAAGTTCAACGAATGCCGGGCCTCGCTTGGTGCCGCGATGAAAGATGCCGCGCAGGGACACGCCAGCGCAGAGCTTGTGATGATCGGGCGCGGGCTTTCCGCGATTGGTGCGGGAGCTGTTTCCGACGCGAGAGCATCGCTTGATTTTCTAACCGCGAACCCAAGCTCGCCCGGCGCGAAAAATCTCGCCAGCAGCTTGAGTGAAATGAGCGGCGGCATTCATCGCCGCGCACGGCTTCTCGCGGTGGCGATGGAGGCAATCACGACTGCGGAGGAGGTCGCGGTGCTTTCAGAAAATAGTCAGGTGATTGCGCGTGAGCAGTCGCGTCTGGTGGAAGTGGCTGCGGCGAGCGGCGATGATTTACAAAAGTGGGAGCCGCTCGTTTCCCGGTTGCGCGTCGCAGCGACGCATGTGCGCTCGATGGAGGAGCTGATGGAGCCGATGCACACGCGCATCCACAGTGGCGCCAGGGAGCGGGGACG
>JANMLS010000093.1:0-7377 GCA_031372675.1 Verrucomicrobiaceae bacterium | reverse complement strand
TGCCTTGAGGGTTGCGATGTCTTCGGTGCGGACGACGATTTGATCCAGCATCACGTCGCGTGTGTGGAAAAGTTTGGCCTGTTTTTCAGGATTTTTTTCGTCTTTTCCGAGAGCGAGAACGGAATCGAGATTGGCCTCTGGGATAAACGGAACGCTTGCAGAAGTGAGCGCATACTTGTCGCTATCTGTATCGAGATGGCCACCGATAAAGAGACGCTGGAAGCCCTTGCGCTCAAGGTGCCCCGGTTTCCCGTCATGCGTTTCATTTCCAAGGAACGGCTCGTATTTTGCAGCCGCAGCTTTCTGAACATAGGCACCGAAGTGATGGAATTTCGCGGGCCATTCGTACGAGAGCTTGATGGTGAGAAAGAGCAGACCGCAAATCCAAGTCGTCGCCAGCCACATTCTATATGCTTTCAGATTCCGCATCTTGAGCGATTCCCACGCAAGAATGACGGTGACGGAGGAGAGAATGAGAACGAACGTGTTGAAAGTGCCGACGGGCACGTTCAGCCAGCCTTTTGGCCACATCCAAGGCTCTGCGCCGAGGCGCATGAAGATGTAGCCTGCGAAGAGGCCGCCGAAGAGCATGACTTCGGACGCGAGGAAGAGCCAGATGCCGAGTTTCGGATTTGCGAGGCCCGTATCGGGACGAGGCCGGACTGTGTATGGGATTTCCATGGTTCGCTAAATGGTGTGCTTAATGCGCGGCGGGAGTGCCAGCCGGTGGCTCGGATTGCGGGGTGAAGTCTTTCTCCGCACCGGGGACGCTGTATTCGTAGGCGCTGCGATAGACGGTGATGGGCTTGATGAAATTGCCATGCGGCGGCGGAGTCGGCGTGTCCCACTCCAGCGTCGTGGCATCCCACGGATTATCATTCGGCACCCTCTTTCCTCGGAAGATGCTGTAGAAAAAGTTGAAGACGAACACGAGTTGGAAGGCCGCAAGCAACCATGCACCAACCGAAACCCACCAGTTCAACCCAAGAACTGCCTCAACAGTTCCTTTGTAAGTCAGGCCGCCATCCCACCAGCGACGATGCACGCCGCCCATTCCCTGAATAAACATCGGGAAGAAAAGTAAGTTGATGGAAATCAGCGATCCCCAGAAGTGAACCTTGCCCAGAAACTCGCTCATGAACCGCCCGGTCGCCTTCGGATACCAATGATAGCAGCCCGCGAAAATCGCGAAGATAGTCCCCGGCGCGACGACGTAGTGGAAGTGCGCGATGACGTAATACGTATCGTGCATAAAGAGGTCGATTGCGTTGAAGGCGAGCGGGATTCCGGTCAGTCCGCCAATTCCGAACATCGGCAGGAACGCGGTGGCAAAAAGCATCGGCGTATTAAATCGGATCGATCCTCCCCAAAGCGAAAGCAGCAGCGCGGTTAGCAAAATCACCGACGGCACCGAGATCATGATCGTCGTCGTTTGGAAGAACGCCGAGACCTTTGGACCCATGCCCGTCATATACATGTGATGCGCCCAGACGATGAAGGAAAGGAACGCGAGAACGAACAGAGCGCCGACCATCGCTTTGTATCCCCAGATGGGCTTGCGAGTATTGCAGGCGATGATTTCCGTAATCATGCCAATGCCGGGCAAGATGAGCACATACACCTCTGGGTGCGCGAGGAACCAGAATAAGTGCTGCCACAAAATCGGCGATCCACCTCCGGCATATTGCGGGACGATGCCCGCCGCAGTCGCGATTTGGGTAACGACGAGGCCAGTCGGCTGGAAAAATGAAGAGCCGAATACGCGGTCAAACAAGTTCATGACCGCCGCCGATTCCAGCGGAGGGAAGGCGAGCAGAAGCAGGTAGGCTGTGATGAACTGCGCCCAGCAGAAAAATGGGAGACGTCCCCAAGTCATGCCCGGAGCGCGGAGCTGGACGATGGTCGTGATGAAGTTGATCGAGCCAAGCAGCGAGCCGGTGATGTTAAACACCATGCCCAGGAGCCAAAGCGTGCCGCCATTTGTCCAGACACCGAGTAGATCGCCGGAGGCATCGACGCTTCCCGGAAGGTTCGCAATGCCTGCGAGCGGCGGGTAGTTTGTCCAACCTGATTGGGCAGCACTTCCGGGGACAAAGAAGCTGGCCACCATGAATACGCAGCTCACAAAAAAGCACCAGAAGCTCGCCATGTTTAGGCGTGGGAAGGCCATATCAACTGCACCGATTTGCAGCGGCATCACGAAGTTACCGAAGCCCGCCATCGCAATCGGCACGATGCCGAAGAACACCATGATGGTGCCGTGCATGGCACCGAAGACGTTGTAGCCTTGCGAGGAAAGTGTGTAGCCGATCTGCTTTCCATCCTTCATCACGGTCGTGAACACGTCATCGCCGAAGATGGAGAACATCAACTGGCCCAAGCCGGTCGGGAGAGGCTCCGCGCCACCTTTCGCAATCGTCCAGCGCATCAGCAGCATGAGCATGAAACCGAAGAACAGGAACGCGAGTCCCGTCACGGTGTACTGGATGCCGATAATCTTGTGGTCGGTCGAAAAGACCCACTTGCGCCAGAAGCCTAGCTCGTGGTGGTCGTGCCCGTGGTCGTCGTGATGACCTTGAGCGTCATGAGCGTGGTCTTGAGCCATAATTATCGGTGTGTATTCGGATTTGCCGGATCAACTTTTGATGCGGCGTTGTTAAATTTTACTTCGCGGGCGCTGCGCCTTTTGCGGGAAATGCCTTCAGTTCAGCCTCGGTCCACTGAGTCGTGCGATCCGCAAACTCTTTGCGGACCTCGGCGACGAACTCAGGAGTGATTGCCTCCTTCGTTTCATTTCCAAAATTAGTGCGGACGTAGTTCAGCACGTCGGCGACGTTTTTATCGTCCTTCAAAATCGGGAAGGTGAGTTCCGGTTGCGGCATTCCGGTGACGTAGATTTTTCCATCCACAGTCATCGGACCAACAATACCTTTGAGCACGATGGCTACCAAACGGCGGGTGTCGCCAGTCACATAGTCCACTTTTGCGAGCGGAGGAAATGCGCCGGGAATGCCCATCCCACTGAGCTGATGGCAGGCCATGCAAGTCTGCATGTAAACAGGTTTTCCACGTTCAGCGGAGACTTTGATGTCTTCCTGCGCGAACGCTGCGGTTACGGTGAGAGCGAGTGCTAGAATGAGTGCTTTCATACTTTCGTGTGTTTTCAGTTATTTGGCTGGCGGAAAATTAAGAAGATCAGCTTCCGTCCACTGATCGGTTTTACCTTTGAACTCTTCACGGACTTTGGTGACGAACTCCGGCGTGATTACTGGCTCGGCTTTGTTGCCCCAGGAATTGCGGACGTAGTTCAAAACATCGGCCACATTTTTGTCATCCTTGAGCACTGGAAACGTTAGTTCAGGATTCGGCATTCCCGTGGCATAGACCACATCCTTGACCTTCATCGGCCCGACGATTCCCTTCAAAACAATGGCCGTAAGGCGGCGCGGATCGCCCGTAACATAATCCACTCCAACAAGCGGCGGAAACGCGCCGGGGACTCCGGCACCTGTCATCTGATGGCAGGCCATGCAGCTTTGCATATAGACCGTCTTTCCGTTCGCGAGTGAGGTGGTCAAATCATAAGACCCAGCGGATGGCACGGCAGCAGGAACGGCCTCAATTTTTGTGTCAGTCGCGGGTTTGACATCGGCAACCGGCTTCGCATCTCCGGCGGGTGCGCCGCCTTCGATTTTGTCGGCGACTGGAATCGCTTTGATTTCTGGTTCCGTGTAAGCGCCCACTTTGTCAGCTACAAATTTCTTGGCCGCGACAACCTGCGCTTCCGTAATTTCGCCTGCCTTGTTACCCCATGCCTGACGAATGTAAGTCAACACGCCCGCGAGTTCGCGGGGCTTCATTTGCGATCCAAATCCCTGCATCGCTGCGCTGTTGTAATTCGCACCCTTCACAGTCATCGGCCCCGTGATGCCACGAAGCAGAATAGCGAGCAGTCGCTTCTCACTGGCCTCGCTGCCGTCCACCCATTCCGAAGCCGCAAGCGGCGGGACTGCACCGGGCTGACCCACGCCAGTCGGCTGATGGCAGACTGCGCAGTTTTTCGTATAAACTTTTTCGCCAAGCTGAACGAGCGGAAGCTCCACCTCACCCGGACCGTCGCCCTCCACTTTCGGTAGCGGGAAAAATGCGACCGGGCTGCTTTCGTATTCGTTGTAAACCGACGAGCTGAATCCGCCGTGGAACACGCCCACGTAAACGCCAGCCCAGCAGAGTGTCGCCGCGCAGAGGACGCCGAGCCACGTTGGGATGGGCATCGTGCCGGAGCGCGGTTCAGCGTGCTCACGCGTGATGGATGCGTGGACTTCGGTAATGTCCGAAGTTTCGAGGTAATCAATGCGTTCTTGTCCTTCGTTTGGCTGGCTCATTTCTTTGCCTCCTTTTTCGCAACCGGCGCTTCCTTGAGTTCCTTGCTGCGGTCGAGTGAGATAAGATACGCAGCGAGATTCCGTGCGGATGCGGTGGGCACCCACTGCTTGCCATCCTCCACTTTCACAGCATCCGGCGAAACACCGGAGCCGATCTCGCGCTTCTCGAAAAGCGCGGGATTTGGCGGGCAGTTTGAATCGGAAATCCGCACGCGAGGATTGAAGAGATGTTTGTAAATAAACGCCTCGTCGCGAACGAAAGTCGCGGCGACTGCGGGCTGCTCATTCCGCCAAAAGCGTTTCCCATCCGCATCGCGCCAGCCGTAATTTGCAAAGTCCGGGCCGAGCCGTGTCGCGCCAAGTAGCGGAGTATCCTGATAAATGTAATCGCGTGCAACGGAGCGACGCGGACCCCATCCGCGCTCGATGTCCGGGCCAAACTGCGGGTCGCGAACCTGCTGCGTGTGGCAGTAAAAACAGCCGTTCTCGACGAAAATCCGCTCGCCGTGGCGATGCCCAAGGCTGTGCTCGATTTTCGATGGATAGACCTCGCTCGGCGCATTCTGTCCTTCCTCCCAAACAATCTGCGGCTGAAGCCCGCTCAACTGGCTGTGAGGAATCAAAACCATCGCCGTCGTGGAGACGATGAACGCTCCGAAAATGCCGGTGAAAAGTGTGCTCGGTTTTTCCATTTAGTGTGCCTCCCCCGGATTGGCCAAAAGCGTCGGCTCGCCGGCTGGCTGGCCGATGCGCAGGCGCATGAAGATGAAGTGAACCGCAAAAATTAACTGCGCGACTCCAAAGAGCGTGTAGCCGATGTAAGACTTCACAGCCTGATACGCTCCGGCGTCCTGCATCACGTTTGCAAAGGTAAATTCACGCAGCTTGTAAGCCTCGGAGACATCTACGGTCGGGTTGTTGAGCGTGAAGCCCGTCGCGAGTCCGCCAATGAGGAATAGCCCGATAATCGTCGCGCCGCCGTAAGCCGTGCCGAGGAAGTGGAGCTTGATGAACGTGCGCGAAAGCCATTCGCAGCCGACAAGTCGCGGCGTGATGTAATAAATCGCGCCAAACATCACCATGCTGAAAAAGCCGATGAGCATCGCGTGTTTCACGCCGTAATCCCAAGTCGTGAAACCCGTGAAGCTGTTCACCGAGCGCAGTGCGCCGAGCACCGAAAGTCCCGCCGCAATCGCGAAGAATACGGTGCCGACATAAGTGAACCGCAGCGTCGGGGAATATGCCATTTTTCCAGTATGCCCGCTCATCGTCCGCCCGAAGTTCACGGCGAGGCAGGTGATTGGGATGATCATCAAAATGCTGGCCGCGATGCTTAGTGTCACCAAGTAAGCCGGAACAGGACCGCCGTTGAGTTTGGTCATCGCCGTGAGTCCGCCGAGGAACACCCAGCCCCAAAATCCGATCTTCGAGAGATTGTAGCTGTAGATGGGCTGGTTGATGACTTTCGGGATGAAATAGTATGCCGCCGCGAGGCCGAGCGTGCCGAACCACAGATTGAAAAGTCCGCCTTGATACCACGCATTCACGATGTTTTTCATCACACCGGGCATTTGCGTGGTGGTGAGAAGATCGGCGGCTCCGAAGAACCACGGGAACAGGAAAAATGCCGCAACGAGGTATGAAATCGAGATGTAAGGCGCGGCGGTGCGTTTGTAGCGGAAGAGAATCAAGCCCCACATTCCGATGAACAGATAGCCGAGGAAAATGCAGGCGCGAGCGGCGCGGTGCATTTCAAAGTATTCGAGTCCTGTGTTGTATCCGGCGAGGATCATGACGACGCCGATTGCGACACCTGCATTCCAAAACCACGCGCCAAACTGGAGAACTCCCGGCGCTTGAATCGAAACGCGGCAGAGTCGTCCGATGAGCCACGTCGCAACGCCCATTCCCGCCAGCGAACACCAGCCGTAAATGAGCGCAGTGTTGTAAGCGGGCCAAGCGCGACCGTATGCGAAATTGGTGTCGAAAATCGAGCGGATGATACCGTCAATTCCCAGCAAGCTGTAAAGCCATTCGGGGCCGGGGACAAAGTCCGGGACGTGCAGTTTTTTTGAGGCGACGTAGCCGAGAAAAGTCGAAACGATGAGCCAGAAAATCGCGGTGGTGAAAAATGTGAGCACCGGTCCTTTTGCGGACTGGTCAATGATGGCGCGCTCCACGGATTCGGGGTTTGCTTGCGGCGCGAATGAGGGTTTCGCCACAGGAATCGCTGGTGCGGTTGCGCCCGAAGCGGGCAAGGTTGGGAGCAGGTTGGTTTGGGAATCGGTCATTTCGAGTCAGTCCCGTTGGATTTTTCCGAAGGCGCGGCAATCGGTGGAAAAGTCATGGTTTTGGTTCCGCCGCCCTGGAGATTCGGCATGGAAACAGGGGCATCGGCAGGCGCGGCCATAAGGTCCACTTTCACCGTGCTGGCAGCGGGCTTTTTGGCGGCGATTTCTTTGGTGACTTCGGCGATGGCGGCTTGGAGCACGCTCTTGCCTTCGACGTTTGATTTCGCGGCGAGCAACTCGGCGTCTTTTGCAGACTTCGCAGCTTCGCGGTGGCGGACGATGCCGCGAAGGTCGTCAACATCGTTCAAATTGATCTTCTTTCCGCCATTGTAATCAGTCGCTGCGGACGCGAGCAGCGCGTTGATTTCCGACTTCTTTCCTTCGTCTTTGGAAACCAAACCGAGCGCGGTTTTCTGCGGCTCCAGTTCATTGCTGGCAAAAGAGAGGAGTTGTGGCAGTTTGAATACTGCCACTGCCCACCTGGTGTGCAAGCGCGATGGCGCGCCAACTGTCACACGACTGACTGGATAGGGATCCGGGACTCGGATTCAACAGAACCTTGCCGCGCATCCTCCACCAGGTCAGGCACGCCAACCCTCGCTACGGCCCCGTGCATCTCAGCAAGTACGACATATGCCCCCGTGAATGCCCTCGTCTGGCCATCATCCTTCCGAAATACGACGGCGAAGAACAACTCATCG
>JANMLS010000084.1:0-4011 GCA_031372675.1 Verrucomicrobiaceae bacterium | reverse complement strand
CGGCGGCGCGCTGGGTGGAATCAATGTTTTGCTCCTCGTCGTAAGCACGCCGCCGTGCTGAATCTGCGAGGACTTCGTAAGCGGCGTTCACTTCCTGTAATCGCGTCACTGCGTCCGCATCGCCGGGGTTCACATCGGGATGATGCCGCTTTGCGAGTCGGCGATAGGCAGTGCGGATTTCGGCGAGCGTGCAGCTCGTTTCGAGGCCGAGGATTTCGTAATGATTGCGGCTCACGATGCGAGCGCGGCTACTGCGATTTCACCCGTTTTTTCGATGTCCTCAATCGTGTGCGCGAGTGAGATGAAACCAGCCTCAAACTGCGACGGCGCGAAGTACACGCCGCGCTCCAGACATGCGTGGAAGAACCGCGCAAACGCAGCTTTATCCGACGCCTGCGCGTCGCCGAGATTCCAGATTTCGCCGCCCATGAAGTAGGTGCAGAACATCGAGCCGACGCGCCGGAAATTGTAGTCTTTTCCCGCCCGCTTCAGCCCGGCGCGGACTGTGGATTCAAACGCTGCGCCGAGTTCTTCGAGCTTTGCCCAGCCGTTGATGCGGTCGAGTTCGCGCAACTGCGCAAGGCCAGCAGCCATCGCGAGCGGATTGCCGCTGAGTGTGCCCGCTTGATACACGGGGCCGTCGGGTGAGAGTTGATCCATGATTTCCCGCCGTCCGCCAAAGGCACCCACTGGCAATCCGCCGCCGATGACTTTGCCGAGCGCGGTGAGGTCGGGCTTCATGCGGATGATGCTTTGGTATCCGCCCTTCGCGAGGCGGAAGCCGGTCATCACTTCATCGAAAATCACGAGCGCACCGTGATCGGCGCAAAGTTTCCAGATGAGTTCATAAAAGCCGGGCTTCGGAAAATAAAGGCCCGCATTTGCAGGAACGGCCTCCACAATCACCGCCGCGATTTCGCCGCCCTGCGCGGCAAACACGGACTTGAGTGCATCGGGATTGTTGTAGTCGAGCGTGAGCGTCAGTGCTGCGAGTTCAGCGGGAACGCCCGCGCTGTCCGGGTGTCCGTGCGTGAGTGCGCCGCTGCCCGCTTTCACGAGTAGCGAATCAACGTGGCCGTGGTAGCAGCCGTTGAACTTCACAATCTTCGACCGCCCCGTGAACCCGCGTGCAAGCCGGATGCAGGACATCGTGGCCTCGGTGCCGCTGTTCACCATGCGGACTTTTTCAATCGAAGGAACCCACTCGCAAATCGTGCGAGCCATTTCAACTTCGTAGGGATTCGGTATTCCAAAGCTCACGCCTTTTTGCGCAGCAGCGGCGACTGCATCGAGGACGACCTGTGGCGCGTGTCCGAGAATCGCAGGCCCCCAAGTGCCCACGTAGTCAATCAACTCGCGGCCATCGGCGTCGCACAATTTGCAGCCCTTCGCGCTCTCCACGAAAAACGGCTCACCGCCGACTCCGCGAAACGCGCGGACCGGGGAATTGACGCCGCCAGGAATGTAGCGACGAGCTTCGGCAAAAAGTTGTTGGGATTTGGTCATAAAAAAGATTCGTCGGCGAACGGCTGGGCGATGTCAAAACTTCCACTGCTGGGCCTGCTCGTGCGTGCAAAAACGGATAAACCCACGTCCGCCGGGGCGCCCGTTTCCACTCAGCCCAAACCCGCCAAACGGCAGTGTGCCCGGCGAAAATGTCGTCGGCAGATTCGCATACACATTCCCCGTCCGCAGGGATGCGGCGATGCGGTGAAAGAGCGGCTCGTCGCGGGTGAAAATGGATGCGGTGAGTCCGTACGGCGAAGCGTTTGAGCGAGCAACTGCGTCGTCCAGAGACACGAAACTCTCCACTTCCAGAATCGGCGCAAACGGCTCTGCGTCGGCATCCGCAAAGCCATGCCGGACTGCGGGCAGGACAAAGTGACCGCGCTTTCCGCCAACGGATTCAGGGACACCGCCGGGGAGAATCCATTCCGCTTTTGCGGCAGTCAGCGCATTGTATCTCTCCAGCGCGGGCGCACTCACAAGCGGGCCGAGTTTCGTGGAAGCCAGCATCGGATCGCCGGGCGTGTATCGCTCCAGTGACTTCACAAGTTTCTCCAAAAATACGCGCTCCACTTTTTCATCTACGAGCACGCGACTGGTCGCATTGCAGCGCTGTCCGCATGTGAGGCAAAGCCCGTCTGCGACCGCTTCCGCAGCCGCATCGAGATCGGCATCGGCGCAGATGATGGATGCGTTGCGACCACCAAGTTCGAGGGCGAGTTCCTTGGAGAAATCATCAGCGACGGCACGACTCAGCGCACGCCCGGCGGTGACGCTTCCGGTGAAACAAATCGCCCGCGTGCGGGCATCCGTCGCGAGTGCGACCGCTTCATCCGCGCCGCCATGCAGCACTTGAAAAACTCCCGACGGGAAAGCAGCAGCCATGATTTCCGCGTAGCGCGAGACGACGTGATCGGCGAGCGGCGAGGGCTTCAAAATGACGGGATTGCCCGCCAGCAGATGCGCGACCGTCGCTCCGTGGCCGAGGTGAAGCGGAAAATTAAATGGCGAAATCACCGCAGCCACGCCCATCGGCACACGACGCACGAGTGAGGGATTCGGCCCGTCGGCGACTTGCCGCGTGGCGAAGTGTTCGTGCGCATCTGCAATCGTGAGATCGATTTTTGCAATCACCGCGCCCACTTCACCGAGTGATTCCATGAGCGGCTTACCGATTTCAAACGCGATGCCTTTTGCGAGTTCATCTTTCGCTGCGGAAAGTGCCGCCTGCGCCGCCTTCATCCGCTCACAACGTTCCTCCAGCGGCATGGCTCCCCATTTTGGTGCAGCTTGCGAAGCCACTGCGATTACCGGCGCGACTGGCGTGGGCGGGAAATCAGGGATTTCAATCGAAAGATCGCTCGGGCAATTGCGCATAGCTCAGGAAAGATTTGCTGCGCGGTAAAGCTCTGCGTAACGGCCTCCGCGAGCGACCAGTTCATCGCCGCGCCCTTGCTCCATGACGGTGCCATTTCCCAGCACGACGATGTGATCGACTTTGTGAATCGTCGCGATGCGATGCGTGATGATGAGCGTCGTGCGACCATCCATGAGTTCGTCCAGCGTGCTCATGATCGCGGCTTCCGTCTGCGGGTCGAGTGCGCTCGTGGGTTCGTCGAGAATCAGGATGGGCGCGTTTTTCAAAAATGCGCGCGCGATTCCGATGCGCTGCCGCTGTCCCACGCTGAGATGCCCGCCGCGCTCGCCGACTTGCGAAGCGTATCCGCCGGGCATCGCCATGATGAACTCGTGCGCTTGTGCGCGCTTCGCGGCTTCGATGATTTGTTGCTCAGTCGCTCCTGGGCGACCGTAGGCGATGTTCTCTCGGATGGTCGTGGAAAATAGCAGTGTATCCTGAAGCACGATGCTGATTTGTGCGCGGAGTGAACGCTTTGTGACGGTGCGGAGGTCGTGGCCATCAATCAGCACACGCCCTTTTACTGGGTCGTAAAAGCGCGGGATGAGCGAGAGCATCGTGCTTTTTCCCGCACCGGTCCCGCCGACAAAAGCGACGGTTTTTCCGGGAGTCAGATGGACATTTACATCGCTGAAAACGAGCCGCTTTTCGTCGTATCCAAACGCCACGTTTTCGAGAGTCACCTCGCCTTTTGCGGGCGGAAGTTCGGCGGCATCGGGGGATTCCGGCACATCGTTTTCGCGGTCGAGAACCTCGAAGCAGCGCTGGGTTCCCGCTGCCGCACCTTGCAATCCCCACGCGACATGCGTGAGGGCTTCGAGCGGCTGATAAAGCATCAGTAGGAGCGTGGAAAGATACCAGATTTGCCCCACGGTGAGCTTCCCCTCCATCACATGACTCGCGCCGACATAAAACATGGCTGCGCTGCCGGCGGCGATGAGCGTCCCGACGATCAGCGAACTACGCATCGAGGTGGCGTTCAGCTTAAGATTTGCCTCAAGGCTTTGCTTTGCACTTGTTTGGAACTGCGCGACCTCGTGGTCTTCTCTGCCGAAAGCCTGCACGATTTTCACAGAACTGAGACCCTC
>JANMLS010000083.1:0-9474 GCA_031372675.1 Verrucomicrobiaceae bacterium | reverse complement strand
GCACCGCTCGCCGTGTCATCAAGCGCCGCTCACTCGAAAAACTCCGCGCCGACGCGGAGCGAATCGCGCTCAACATCGTCAACGCGAACACCGCCGCGAAAGACATGAGCGCCGACGAGCACCGTATCTATGTCGCCGCGCGCGCCACACTCGCACCATTCGGCGCGGAGGTGGACCAGGCCGCTCGCATTCTCGCCGAAGCTGCGGGCATCGTCGGCTCGATGGACGCCGTGCTCGATGCCTGCCGTCACTTCGCAAAATCCGGCACCAAACATACCACCACCACGATCCCCGAAGTCGTCGCCCACTACATCCGGAACCTCAGCTCCGATGGAGTGTCCGATCTGCACCTTGCGCCGATGAAGGCCGACCTCGCCGCGTTCGCCGAAAAATTCCCCGGCAACATCGGCGCAATTCGCTCCGCAGAAATGGAAGATTGGCTGCGCGAAAAACCAGTCGGACTGCGACGCCGCCGCAACCTCCGCGACAAACTTGTGGCTCTGTTCAATTTTGCCCGCGACAACGATTACATCGCCGCCGGCCTACGCACCGAAGCCGAGAAAATCAAACGCCCAAAAATCACGCGCAAAGCCCCTGCGATCTACACGCCCGCCGAACTCGATTTGCTGCTCACGCAATGCTTTCAGCCCGCCGACCCAAAGATCGGACGCGCCGACTGCTCAGACTTCATTCCCTCGATCACCATCGCCGCGTTTGCCGGCCTTCGCTGGTCCGAAATTCAGCGCCTCGAATGGAGCCACATTCATTGGGCCGATGGCGTCATCGAGGTCGGCGAAGAAAACAAAACCGGCTACCGCCTCGTGCCGATACAGCCCAACCTCATGGCATGGCTCTCGCCCTATCGCGATACAGCGCATGGCAAAGTCTGCACGCACAAAAAGCCCAACAAAACCATGCGCCGCCTCCGCGAACGCGCCGGGCTTCCGAGCGACCCACGCCGATACGCAAATGCTTTACGACACAGCTGCGTCACCTATCGAGTCGCGCTCACAAAAAACATGCAGCTCGTCGCCATCGAGAGCGGCCACTCCGTAGCCGAGCTGAGAAAATCCTACAACCGAGCCAGCCTCGAAAGCGCCGCAAAAGCATGGAGCGCCATCACGCCCGGAGCCAACAACATCGTGCAAATCCCGCTCCTGAGCTTCGCCAGCCGATAAAGTCGGAAAGTTGTTCCATTTTTGTTCCATTTCCAAAAACGGAACGCCACGAACCTAGAAAGCCAAGGGTTCAATTCCCTTCACCGGCTCCATGTTTTCCCCCGCCCACCAAATCCACGCGGTGCGTTCACGCCCGAAATAACGCGCCCATTTTCTTGCCGAGGATTTTGCTCGCGAAGGCGATGGTGAGTCCCAGAAAAACCATCGCCCAAACTCCGAGCGCGGCGGCGAGATACTTGCCGTCGCCGATGAGTTGGAAGAGTTCGTAGATGGCTTTTGTGATCGGGAAATCCTGCTGCTTTACCGCGAGGATGAGCGAGTCGCTGACTTCCAGCATCGCAAAGCTGAATGCCAGCAATGCACCAGCGAGGATGTTTGCGGCGATGAGCGGAAATGTGATGCGCCGGAGCGTGCGGAATGGTGTGCAGCCTAGGTTTTGCGCAGCTTCTTCGAGCGTCTCGCTGGTTTGCTGGAGGCCCGCAACTGCGCTCCGCACGACGTAAGGAAGGCGGCGGACTCCGTAGGCGATGATGAGCAGCAGCGTGGGATCGGTCGTAGGGTCCAAGCCTTCGAGAAAGCGTCCGGGCCGCGTAATTGCGAGGTAGCCGAATGCCAGCACCAGCCCCGGAACGGCAAGCGGGAGCATGGAAATCGCGTCGAGCAATCCGCGTCCCGGCAGCTTGGTCCGCACGATGACGTAGGCGATTCCAAGGCCGAGGATGATGTCGAAAATCACGCTGAAGCCCGCATATTTGAGGCTATTGATAATGCTCGGCACGGCGAGGTAATGCCCCAGCGCCGCATCGTAGTGCTCCACCGTCCACTGCGCGGGTAAGACGCTGCGATACCACTCTTTTGAAAAGCTCACGAGCACGACTCCGATGTGCGGGAGCAAGGCGAGCAAGGTGATTCCGAGAAAGAAAAGAAAGCACAGGATGCCCGGCAGCCCGGAGAGCGCGCGACTTGCGCCCACGGTGGCAGCTTTCGATGTCATGGCATATTGGTTGCGCCCAAAGAACAGCTTGCTCGCCATGTAGATGAGCAGCGTGGCGACGAGCATCACCACCACGAGCGCGAATGGAAACGGGTTGCCGTCAATTTCCTTGATGCCGTAAAAAATCTGCACGCTGGTGACGCGCGAGTAGTCGAAGATGAGCGGTGCGCCGAGTTCGGTGAATGCGAAGATGAAAACAATCGTCCCGCCTGCAAATACGCCGGGCATGATGAGTGGCATCGTGATCTTGCGGAATTTGCGCCAGCCGGTGCAGCCGAGATTCACGGCAGCCTCATCCATCGCGGGGTCCACATTCGCGAGTGCGGCGGTGAGATTTAGAAAAAAGATCGGATACAGACTCAGCGCCTGCACTGCCACGATGCCCCAAAACTGTCCCCTGCCGAGCCAGTCAATCGTCTCCGCAGGACCGATGACTCCGAAATTGATAAGCAGCGCATTCAACGCGCCGTATTGACCGAGCATCTGCTTCAGCCCAATCGCTCCGACAAAGGGCGGGAGAATCATCGGGACGAGGAGCAGCGCAGAGAGCGCCTTCTTTCCGAAGAAATCAAAGCGGTCGCTCAAATACGAAAGCGGAAGCGCGATAGCGAGCGTGGCGAGGGTCGTGCAGCACGCGAGAATGAAGGAATTCTGAAGCCCCTCGCGGTAATTCTTATTCGCAAAAATCTCAGCGACGTACGCGAAGGTGAAGTTTCCATCCGCATCGAAAAAAGCGCGATTTACCGTCGCCGCAATCGGCCAGATGAAAAAGCACCCAAGCACCAACGCGGTGACTATCCACACGATCCATGCAACAGATTTCGACATGCGCTGGTTTCTAGCGGGCACTCATCCAAACGTCCAAGTCTTGATTCAACCTGGACGCCGCGATTGTTGCCCGCAGATTGCGCTTATTACGCAGATTTACAGAAATGGAAGTCTTCCTGTTTTGCGAAGCATTTGTCCCAAACTCTTCAGCCCGTAGAGCGGGCGAAATTACTGCGCGGCGAGCAGTGCTTTTGCTGCCTCGCGCACTTCGTGATTGGGATCGCTTGCTGCGACTTTTTTGATGAGGGCGATGGCTCGTGGGTCTTCGATTTGTGCGACGACACCGAGCGCTGCATCGCGGACGTTGCGCGGCTGGCTACCGAGCGCGGTGGTGAGCAGTGCGAGTTTGCCGTCTAGCTCCGTGGTGAAGTCCGTATCCGCCAGCGCCGCGATGAGGGCTTCGCGTTCGGCGGGGTGGCGGGCGCGGCGGAAAAGTGTGGTGAGTTCACGGAGCGATTCCGCGTCGTCCATCGAGGCGATGGAGCGGGCGAGGTCGCCGCGTTCGCTCACGTTCTCGATGAGCAAGTATTCGGTAACGAGTTCGGAGGTTCGCACCACGCGCTGTGGCAGGGCGGGCGTGGGCAGAGGCGGCGCAGGTGTATGAGGTAGCTGTGGTTCAGCCGTGATTGGGGAAGGGACTGGTTCGAGATATTGAAGCGCGGCATCGCTTGAAGTGGCAGGGGTTGCCGGGATGCTGGCAACGCCGGGGGCGGCGGTTTCCGGAGACATCCAAAAGACCAACGCGGCAAGGATCAGGAGCAGCGACGCGATCCAAAGAGGTAGAAATGTGCGATTTAATAACATCGTCATTCGAGAATAAGCATTGACCGGGGAAAGGAAAGAGTTCCAAAGGGTTAGGTTTGGGAGGGGCAAAAAGTTCCTCTCAAACCAACCAAAAATAGAAAACTCCTAAAGACCATGAAAACAACACGTATCTTAACCGGAACCATTGCGCTCCTCAGCTTCGCGCTGACAGCGTTTGCAGCCGACCACGCAGATTCACCAACCGTAGGCGGCGATCAAGGTGCAGACCTTGCCGACGTTTATGCGTTCCTCGACCCAATGGATAACACCAAGGTCGTCCTCATTAACACCATCCGGGGCTTCATCGTTCCGGGCGAAGCGGGCAACTTCTCCATCTTTGATGAAGACGTTCGCTACACCTTCCAGATCGAAAACACCGGCGACTCCACGCCCGACATGTTCATTGATGTCAACTTCAACCAGCGCCTCGTGCCGGTCATCGACAAGAAGGGACTGAAATTCGGAGACCCCGGTTTCATCGCTCCAGACATCGCCGGATTCAAAGCAATCCCACGCACACAGCAGGACGCCATCGTTTCCTTCCGTGGAAAAGTCCCAGCGGCACTCGCAGGCGCAAACGGGAAATCGTATGCACCAGTTACCCAGCCCACGCTGGCGGGTACTTCGACAACAGATGGAACGGCACCAGCCGATCTGATCAACAATCTCAAAAACGCGAAGGGCGAAGACCTCGGAATCAAGTTCTTTGCAGGTTCGCAGGATGATCCGTTCTTCTTCGACATCCCCGGCTTCATCCGGTTTGCCAACTCGGTGACGGCGGGAGCGCCTGTCGCTGCACACCTCGACCGTGGGCGCGATACCTTCGCGGGCTACAACGTCATGACCATCGCGATGGTCGTGCCAGTCGCACAACTCCGCAGCTTGAAAGCGCCGATTGGCACGAACATCGGCATCTCCTGCGTGGCAGCACGTAAGTCCGAAAAAACCAAGGGCGGCAACAAAGTCGGCTCCGGCGGATACGCCACGGTGGACCGTGAAGGCATCCCCGGTGTGAACGCCGTCTTCATCCCTTACAACCGTAAGGACGAATACAACGGCATCACCACCAAGGACGACGGCAAGGGCCGCTTCTTCGGTGCAATCGCCGCCCGTCTCACCTCGCTCGGCACGAACTCCGCAAACATTGGCGTGCTCGCCAGCGTCGTCGGACTGCCCGTGCCTGCGGACTTCGACAGCGCAGCCAACAAGCTCATGAAAGGCAAACCCGAAGGCAAAGGCGACATGCTCCGCCTCGAAACCGATTCCGCGCTCAAGCCCAACGACGGCGTCGGCGGCGCAGGCAGCAATGCAAACGGCTTCCCGAATGGTCGCCGTCCCGGTGATGACGTGATCGACGTCATCCTCAGCTTCGTGGTGAATCAAAACGCCGCCATAGACAGCGACAACGTGAACGCAAACGACGTGGCATTCCGCACCGTCTTCCCGTTCCTCGCGCCGCCGCAAATGCCGCGCGGTAACGCGAACACCGACGACAACACCCGGAACTAAACCCGGCTCCGCAACTCACAGCCGTGCTGATCTTCTCGCAAGGTCAGCACGGCTTTTTGCTGAAAATACATGCCGCCACGTCTGCTCCTGCTTCTCGCCCTTGCTGCCTCGCTTTCCGCTGCGGAGCCGCTCCCGCCCGGCCTCGCCTTCCTCCAAGAACGCACCCGCAAAGACCCGGATGATTTCATCGCCCAAACCCAGCTCGCCGAACGCTACCTCGCCCAACTGCGCGACACCGGCCAGATGCGCTGGCTCGCCCTCGCCGAAGCCGCCGCCACCGAATCACTGCGCGGCATCGCCCCCGAAAACAACCCCGGCGGCGTGCTCGCCCAAGGCCGCGTCGCCCTCGCCGCCCACCGCTTCCCCGCAGCCCTCGCCGCCGCGCAACTCTTCCGTAAACTCCGCCCCGAAAAAACCGCCGGCCTTCATCTTCTCTTCGACGCCCAATTTGAACTCGGCGACTACCCCGCCGCCGAAACCACACTCGCCGAACTCGAAAAAACCGAGCCCGCCACCATCGCCCGCCACGCCCGCCGCGCCCGACTCGCGTGGGTGCGCGGCCAAGACACAGCCACGCCCACCGCCGCCCTACTCGAAGCCGCCCGCACCCAACCCGATCTGCTCGCCTGGGCGCTCGTCCAAAGCGGCGAACTTGCCTTTCGCAAAGGCGACTTTGACACCGCCGAGAAAGCCTACACCGACGCACTCGCCCACCGCCCCGGCGACTGGAGCGCCACCGAACACCTCGCCGAACTCCGCGCCGCCCAAGGCCGCACCGACGACGCCCTCGCCCTCCTAGAAAAAGTGATCGCCGCCACCGACAGCCGTCCCGAACTACTCCAAGCCGCAGGCGACATCGCCCTCGCCGCAAAGCGCGACGCCCGCACTTTCCACGATCGCGCCCTCGCCGCCTACCAAACCAGCGAGACCCTCTACCGCCACCACCTTGTCGGCTTCTACACCGACTCCCGCCCCGACCCCGCCGCCGCCGTAAAACTCGCCCGCCAAGACTACGCCGAACGCCCCAACCTCGGCGCGTGCGAAGCCCTCGCCTGGGCGCTCTCCCTCGCCGAAAAACACGACGAAGCCGCGAAGTTCGCCGACCTCGCCGTCGCCACCGGCACCCGCGACGCCCACATCCTTTACCGCGCCGGAATGATCGCCATGTCCCACGGCGACCTCGCAAAAGGCAGCGCCCTCATCCGCCGCGCCGCAGCCGAAAACCCACGCCACCAAGCCATCCACTTTCACCGATGAAACACTACCTACTCCTACTCCTACTCACCCTCACCGCCGCCGCCCATCCCGTCGCCCAAGGCAGCATGGAAATGACCCTCCACCCCGACCACCTCTCCATCAACGCCCGCATCTCCAACGAAGCCGTCTTCCTCGCCACCGCCCACGCCGCCGCCACCCCGCCCGACGCCTTCGCCGCCCACAGCGACTACCTCCTCCGCCACCTCACACTCACCGCCGACGGCACCCCGCTCCCCGGTCGCGTAGAAAAAATCACGCCCCCCGAAGACCGCAGCGCCAAAGGCTTCACCCGCTACCAACTCCGCTTCGACTTCACCGCCCTCCCCCGCGAAATCCGCATCGCCCAAACCCTACTCAACGAAATCACCTACGCCCCCGGCAACCCTTGGGAATCCACCTTCCTCATCGCCACGCAGCCCCCCGGCCTCGTCGCAGACGGCACCACCCTCTTCACCCACAAAGCCCCCCTCATCCTCCTTTCTAAACCGACCGCCGCCCCTGCGAGCAAAAGCATCTTCCTCGAATACCTCGCCCATGGCTTCCACCACATCATCGAAGGCTGGGACCACCTCCTTTTCATCACCGCCCTCGTCCTCACCGCCCGCCGCTGGCGCGAACTCATCCTCATCGTCACCCTCTTCACCGTGGCCCACAGCATCACCCTCGTCCTCTCCGTGTGTGACATCCTCCGACTATCCTCCCACATCGTCGAGCCGATGATCGCCGCCAGCATCGTCATCATCGCCCTGCAAAACGCCATCCGCCCCGCCGCCGCCCAAGGCCCACTGCGCCTCGCGCTCGCATTTGGCTTCGGCCTCTTCCACGGCCTCGGCTTCGCAGGCGGGCTCCTAGACGCCATGCAAGAACTCCCCGGACTCCCCCTCGGCGCAGCCCTCGGCGGCTTCAGCCTAGGCGTCGAGCTAGGCCATCAAATCGTCGTCCTCCCCACCTTCGCCATCCTCCTCCTCTTGCGAAAGTGGATGAGCGAAGAGCGCTTCACCCGCCACATCCTACGCGGCGGCTCCGGATTCATCGCATGCGTAGGAATCTCCTACTTCGTCGCCGCACTACGCAGCGCGTGAAACGCGAAAGAGCCCGCCGAAGGCTTTGGACTGCGGGGGCTTGCCGAGTGCGACCGCGCCGTGATGTAGCACGGGCATCCTGCCTGTGGGGGCTTCAGGCGTCTCGCCTGAAGTCCAGCGTCGCTTGCGACACTGCGGGCAAGATGCCCGCTGCCCCCACAGCCGGGACGGACTGTGCTACAGGGTGCGACCGCGCCGTGATGTAGCACGAGAGGAAAAGGGGTCAGGCGAGGATAAAGAAATAGATTTAGACATTTCTTGTAGCCAATAAGGTAGTTGATAGTGATGCAAATCGTTAGAAGTTAATAACGAATGGCAAATTTTGAATCAATTTACTTTCTTATTCTTGCCTGACCCTTTTTTCCTCACTTACCGACAAGAAAAAAACTCACCGGCGGATTTTTCGTCTCCTTTGAAGTCACCCCACAAATGCTCGGTATCTCCGCCCTCATCGCCTGCGCACTCGGCATCATCGCCAGTCTCGCCCCCGCAATCGCCGTCTCCCGAATGAGCGTAGTAAAAGCGCTCAAGACGCTGGATTAACGCGAACGCCGCAATAGCCAGTCGAAGCTTACCCCCGTCATCTCTTTCCATGGATCGTGAGCAAATCTCATTTCACTGGAAAATTCTCTGGCAATCACAACAGGCTTTTGACCAATAATAATACATCCCATTTAATATGAATTCCATCCGCATTTTACTCTGTTTGTTCATGGTTTGTGTTGCTGTAACGACTGCGAGTGCCGTCGAAGATGCAATGCCGGAAAACTTGCAGAAAGCACTCATTGACTCTCTGAAAGCGATGGCGCGTGAACCTCAGAAGGCAGTGCCTCCGATTAAAATTCCGCCAGACGCTTTCACTGCAAAGATGCTCGATGAAATAACCCTGAAGTGGTATAAGCGGCTCTTCGTGGAGCCTGCGCTGGCTAGAATGAAGGCGCGTGGCGCAGTTGCTTGGGAGGCGGATGCGCGCAAGCTTTTAGACGCCTCATTTGATGCGCTGTTTACCGCGAATCGCTTCGGCAAGCCGACTGCACTTTCGACGTTTGCAAAAAAAATCCAAGCGGCGGGCTGCGATGACCCAGCGGTATTACTTGTGGCGGCCAAGCTGAACCGCTTGGCGGAGAAGAACTGGCGGTTCGTGCATGATTGTTCGCAACTTTCAAACAAGGGGTGGGATGCCGATCCGAAGACACCGGCTGTGATGCGGTTCTTTACGGATTTGAACTTGCGCTCGGCTTGGGGTGAAAGCGGGCGGGCAAAGGAGCACGATGCGCTTGAAACACAGGCCATCATGCGTTTGCCACGCATTTTGGAAGATGGAAGTTTCACCCCCGAAGAGATGGAGGTTTTCTTGCGCACGACGTGGTTAAGCTCTGATACGATGAAACGACAAGGGGAGCGTATCCGCGACATGTCGGCAAAGCTGTCCGCTCCCAAGTGGGTGCAGCTTTATCTCCACGGATGGGCGGAAAAGGAATTGGCTTGGAAGGAGCGCGGCGGCGGCTGGGCTTCCACGGTCACAGATAAAGGTTGGAAGGGGTTTGAAGAACATCTTTCCAAAGCTCGCGAGTCGCTTGCGGCCTCATGGGTGGCAAATCCAAAAAGCCCGCTGGCCGCCACGGCGATGATCTCCGTAGTTATGGCGGGCGCAGGGCGACCAGAAGATACGGAACGTATATGGTTTGACCGTGCAATCACTGCGCAGGCAGACCACGTACCGGCTTACAGCGCGATTGAATGGGCTTACAACCCGCGTTGGTGCGGCAGCTATGAACTGATGCTCGAATTTGGCAGAGCGTGTCTGGCTACGAAACGCTAC
>JANMLS010000069.1:0-4920 GCA_031372675.1 Verrucomicrobiaceae bacterium | reverse complement strand
CAGCCTTGTCAGCATCGCATTATACAAACCCACCGAAGTGCGTGCGGTTGCCAAAGCCGTTTTGTGATTATTTTTAAGCGTGCGCAGGGATGGCACAGCCGGGACTGCGGCTGGATTGCCTGTGAACAGGTCTTCAAACATCGCCTCGGTAAAACCCGGAATCAGCGTTTGCCCTGCAAACGTCACCTTCCAAGCTGCCAACGCATCATCCCCCTCGTCCTCAATCGAGCGCCACGTATTCCCACTCGCGCTAAGGTGTGACACAGTGCTGCTTAACAACGGATTAGCCAACGCCCGCGCTCGCATAACGCCGACAATCTGAACCGTGCGCGAATGAATGATATTTATGCGTGCTTGCATGGCTGACTGAGCCAGCGAGTAGGCAACATCATCTAGGAGCGCCTGATTTGCCAGTGTGCCAGGCACGCCGCCTTCGCAATTATCCAAATCCGCATCCCACTGCGCCATAGTCTTCAGCGGCCATACCCAAACCGCCGCTATGATACCCTGTGCCGCGCGTGTCTTTTCGGCGCGTTCAATCGTGAACGCAATGCTGGTGTTCAAATCAAGTAAGCTCATATTCAGCGCAGGCTATCGCGGACTGCTGCGTTGTCAAACTAAAAAGATGTATGCGTATTTTGTGCCCGCAGATTGCGCAGATTACGCAGATTATTTGCTGACATAGCCGCTTGATGCTCTTGCAAAATCAGCTATGCAAAAGACGGCCAGAAACAGCAATTTGATAAACTCATGCAACAGCCAAGCAAACAGCCAGATAGCAAAAATAAACAGGGGGGTGCTCTAGCCGTATGTCCGCACCACACTTTTGTATGTCCGAGTTACTCTTTCGTATGTCCGCAACTGACTTCCATAAGTCCGCAAACAACATTCGTATGTCCGCACACAAAAAACATCAAACGAGCATAACCTGAATACGTTTTTGCAACGCGGACATGCGATTTGCACAAAAGCGAACCGCCAACTAAACGGCACCCCGGAAACTGGAGCGAAGCCGTGGACTGCTGGAACTTGTTCCAGCCGTGGCTTGCGGGACTTGTCACGCAAAGAGCCGTGGCAACGGCTCACGGCCTTGCGAGCGAGGCTCTGCGCGACAAGTCGCTTGAGTGACGGCGGGAACAAGTTCCCGCAGACCACGGCGCGTTGCGCACGCTGGCGATCTGAATAGCGGGCAAGATGCACGCCGCACCTTTACGCCTCACGCCATCAATCGCGGCGTCCGGGCTGAAGTAATTTCCTACTCAGCTTTCGGCGCGGGCTTGCGGCGGTAGAAGACTGCGACATTGCCCACCTGCATGATGATTTCGCTGCCTGTTTTGTCTGCAATTTGTGGCGCAAGTTCGCGCTTCTGTTCTTTGAAGTCGGTGAACTTCATTTTCACCAGCCCGTGCAGCGTGAGCGCGGAATCCAAGCTCTGCAAAAAGGCGTCGCTCATTCCAGCGTGGCCGAGTTTTACGATGGGTTCCAAAAGCTGGGCCTTGGATTTCAGTGTGCGCTTTTCTGCGCCGGTGAGTGGTGTGGACACGGCGGCAGTATCGCGATTCCGCCGCTGTTTTCCGAACTAAATTTTCTGCGTTTATCGCAGGCCCTTCATCACGCGCTCAAAATCGTAGCGGTATCCGGCGATGAATCCCTGCTGCCATTTCGCGCCACGGTCGGGGTTTGCGCCCGCAGCTTCGAGCGCGAAGACGGCGATTTCTTCATCGGTCACGGTGCGTTTTTCCTTCCGCTGTTTTCTTGCGAGCGCATCGGCCTCGCCTGCTTTTCCGCCTGCCGCAAAGCCGTCTTCGTATGGCTGCGTATCCACGGGGGGCGGGACATTTTCCGGCACTTTCAGCGCGGCGACGCCTTCGGGTTCTGCTGCTTTTTTCATCGGCGCGGGTGTCGAGTCATCGCAGCCCGCAAGACCGGCGAAGGTGATTGCCAAAATGAATGCGGGAATCGCTCTCATGGCGTTTCTTTTTCTCCCGAATCGGCGACCCAATCCTGCTGCTCCGGTAGATGGCGAAGCCGGACGCGCCACGCATCGCGCCGCCCGCCGGATGAGTCGCCGATGGTGCCGGATATAGTCACGGTCGCGCCGGAAGGCGGCGTCAACACAGCATCCGCCGGAGAAAACGGCTCGAACTTCACCGAAACCGATTTCCCCACCGCCTCACGGACCATGGCACGCGCGCGCCAGTAAGCGTCCTCGGAGGTGTAGGCGCCTCGCGTCAATTCCCGCCACGCATCCGCCGTCACCGGGCCGAAAAGCATGACCAACGCTGCAACCACGCCGATGATACCGAGCCAGATGCTCCAGCGCACAAAGCGCATCTGCTTTCGCCGCCGCGCAACGATCTGCGTCACGGGTGCCCACTGCTCCATGCCTTCGCGCCAGTAAAGGGTGTCTTCATCAATAAACTCGCACCGATAGAGATGGTTGATCTGGTGCATCGTGTAAGGCCCGCGCTGCTCGCCGAGATGATAGATGTGGAAAACTTCCGACTGCATGGCGGGGTTAGCTTTTCACTTCTTTGGATGGATGCTGGATGAAAAAATTGCGGCTCATAATCTCGAAAGCAGCTTGCGCTCGACCAGCCCTCCGCACGACGGGCAGCGGGGCAGGGGAGTCTCCGTCTCGTCGCGAAACTCGTGTGCGCAAAAGCCGCAGCGGACCACGTTTTTCAAAGCGCGACGCTCGCGATTGCTGCGGACGACGCTGTGCATCCACCAAGCGAGAAAAATCCCGATGACCGAGACGCCGACGTAGATCAAAAGCAAATCGTGGAGCGCAAAGCGGATCATTTTTCGAGAGTTGCCGAGTCACTTCCCCATCGCACGATGACCGTGCCCCACGAAATTTTCGGCCCGCCCGGAGCAAGGCGCACGGCGGAAACCAAGCGCACAGCCTCGCTATCCATCTCCGCCGAGCCGGACCCTTTTTGCACGTAGCAAAACGGCACTTCGCCCTCCGAAGTCGCGCCAGCAAGAAGCTCCACCGCGCGGAGCGACTGCGAAGAAGTCATCGCCGGTTTTGCGCGAAGTTCCCCGCCTGCGCGTACCGCGAACGGGCCGTGAAAAATAATCGCCGTCGCCGTCTCCGGTGCATCCGGCAACTGCGCGGGCGGCTTGCGATCTGCGTCGAGGATGTAGCTCATCGAATCCCGCGCCGGAGGGTATTGAATCACGGGCGGCTCCGCCGGAATATCGCGCGGCTGAGTGCGGAAGACCGCGTAGGAAGGACGATACGGGACATCGAGCAATCCCGCAGGCTCCACTTGCGGAATGCGCGCAACCACCGCCGGGTCTTCCGCCTCGATCCAGCGCAGCATCGCTTCATTTTCCGGCGAGGGCGCACCGTCCGCGCCAAACCGCGTGAGGAGCTGCACAGGCTGCGCCGACTTAGGGATAAGATGCCGCTCGGATTCGCTGACGTGGACAAAGAAAAACGCCGCGCTGTGCGCAAAGAGCGACAGGAAAATAAACATCGCAAGCATCCACGAACTGCGGTGCGCACCCGACCAGTCGAAGATCGTCGCATCTCGTTTCGGCTCGCTCATTGCTGCTGAAATCCTCCCGCCCAGATGACGCTGTATCCACGCTTTTGCGCTTCATTCATCACGTCGTGAACGATGCCCGACGGCGCATCCTTGTCCGCCTTCACAATCACCGTGCGGTCCGGCGATTGGCTCTGCGCAAACCGCGCCGCCAACTCCGCGAAGGACACCTTTCTATCGCGATGATAAATCGCAGGCGTGATGCCGGAAGTGATGGTGACAATCTCCGCATTGCGCTGCGGCCCGAGCGCAAACGAAGTCGCAGGCAGGCTCACTTGCACGCCCGGCTGGAGCACAAATCTCGACCCCGCAACCCAAAACGCCAGCACGAGAAAAAGCACGTTTAGCAGCGGCAGAAAACCAAAGAGCGCCGGGGGAAAATGGAAGGTGCGCCGGAGTTTCATCGCCGTTTCAAGTTCCAGAAAGCCTAGCGCGTCGCGGCGGATTTCCGCGCTTCGTCAAACTCGATAATCTCAGGCCGCTCCCGGCTTTCCACGATCAGCGAGACGATCTCGATGCCCGCGCGCTCGATGTCGTGCATCGTGCTGTTCACGCGCGCATTGATGTATGCGTAAGAAATCGCAGTCGGGATGCAGACCGCGATGCCTGCCGCAGTCGTCAGCAGTGCTTGGTAGATGCCGTTGGAAATCTCGGAGGAACTCGCAAGACCACTCGCCGCGCTCATCGTAGAGAACGCCTCAATCAATCCCGCGACCGTGCCCAAAAGCCCCAGCATCGGGGTGACAAATGCGAGCGTCGCCAGCATTCCCAGTCGCCGTTCTAGCTTCGGCACCTCCAGTTGCCCGGCCTCCTGCACGATTTCCTTCAGCTCCTCACGCGGCGCACTGTGGTGGATAATCGCGGCATGGACCACGCGCTGCACCGGCCCTTTGGTCGCAGCGGCCTCCATTTGCGCTTCGCCAAAATTCCGGTTGCGAATCAGCACAGCAAGGCCGCGCATAAAATCGCCGACTCGCAGACTGATGCGGCGAAAATAGAAGACACGCTCCAGAAACACCGCACTTGCCAGTACGCTGCAAACTAGAATGAGCCACATAATCGGCCCGCCCTTTTGCATAAAATCGACCATGCACTTTTCTACCGCGAATGTCGGCTGAGACGGAAGGATGAATTTTTCCATCCGTAGCGGGATTGGCTTCCAGCCTGCCTTACTTTTAATCCGCTTATAGAAGAAACAACATGCAGCCGGAGACGAGCGGGCTAGAGCCTGTACGGAACTTCCATCCGAGATGCTGGCGATGTGAGTAGCGGAGAGGAAAAGGGAGCGCGGGCTTCTAGCCCGCAGTGTCCGGCATCCTGCCGGACACATGCAGCGGGAAGTAGCTTCCTTGTTCGGTAAAGC
>JANMLS010000008.1:0-9328 GCA_031372675.1 Verrucomicrobiaceae bacterium | reverse complement strand
TTTCAACGATTTCATCCAACGCATCCCACAGCAAATTGGGCTTGGGCTTCGCCCCACTCGTCCAGCGAATAATCGTGAATTAGCTCAATGTCTTCGAGTGCTAAAGCCGATAAAATCAGGCTCATTTCTTTGCAGCCTGTCGTGATGCCAGTCGCTCCAGAAGCGACTCCCTCGTCATCACCGCACACTCCCCGGAATCCAGTTGCGCAAACCCATTTGCAGCCTGAGTGCGGACCCATTCTGATACGGTATCGCGCTCAAATTCGTGCCGGAGCGCCTCGCAAACGAGTTCCGTCTCACTCGAGTAAAGCCCCGATTTTACTTTCTCTTTCACAATACGATCCAGCGTTGGCGGTAGCGTGATATTCATGATGTCGCCAGCTACCGCCTATCTTCAGGCGATGCAAGATTTCAATCGCCACACTTTCCGCGAAGCGCCTGAGACGCAAAGACTCCAACCTCACGTCCGTGCTTACAAAACGTGCTCCGCCTCAGCTCCGAGGAAGACTCGGAAGCGGCTCTTATCAATCGCTTTCATGTATGCCTCCATCGGCGTGATGAGGCCCTGCTGCATTGCGGCCCAAATCGCGTCGTCCATGAACTGCATCCCCTGCCCTTTGCCGCCGACGATGACATCTTGCAGCTTCTGCGTCGCGCCTTCGCGGATGATGGCGCTCGCGGCGGAGTTCACGACGAGGATTTCGTTCACCGCCATACGTCCGCCGCCTGCGTCTTCGGATTTTTTCATGAGGAGCTGAGCGACTACTCCGCGCAGCGAGTTGGCGAGCATCGTGCGGACTTGCGATTGCTGGTCGGCGGGGAACACGTCGATCATACGGTCCACGGTTTTGCGGGCGTTGTTTGTGTGGAGTGTTCCGAAAACAAGCAGCCCAGTTTCGGCGGCTGTGAGTGCGAGTTGGATGGTTTCCAAATCGCGCATTTCGCCGACTAGAACAATGTCCGCATCCTCACGGAGCGCCGCTTTCAGCCCTTGCGCAAACGAGACTGCGTGCTCCGGGACTTCGCGCTGGGTGATGATGCTTTGCTTGTTGTTGTGGACGAATTCAATCGGCTCTTCGACGGTGATGATGTGGCGCTTGAAGTTGATATTGATGTAGTCAATGAGCGCCGCAAGCGTCGTGGATTTGCCGGAGCCAGTCGGCCCAGTGACGAGGACAAGCCCGCCGCGCATGTGGCCAAATTCCTTGACCACTTCGGGGATGCCGAGCTGCTCCAGCGTCATGATTTTTGTCGGGATGAGGCGGAAGACGCAGCCGAAGCCATGCGATTGCTTTAGAAAATTGCAGCGGAATCGGCTGTGCTCATTCATCTCGTAGGCGAAATCGAGATCGCCGTGTTCGAGGTATCGCTGCCAGCGCTCAGGGCCGGAGATTTCGCTCATCATAAACGCCATTTCGTCATGAGACAGAAGCTCCTCACGAATGGGAATAATCCCACCGTGGCGACGGATTTTCGGAGGCTGCCCCTCGCCAAGATGAAGGTCGGAAGCACCTGCATTGATGAGGACTTCAAAGAATTGATCGATATAAGCCATTGGTTAGTTGAGAGGTTTTAGTTGAGAGTTGAGAGGTCGCAAGCGGAGAGCGGGTGGAGTTGGAAGTGAGATTAGATTTTGCCCTCAACTCTCAACTCCGTTCTCTCAACTCGCCGCGCCAAGCAGATAGTTTCTTAGTCCAGAGAGCATTTTTGAGAGTTCTTCGGCTTCTTCGTAGATTTTCTTGAATTGTTCTTCTGCCAGCATCCCTCGGCTGCGGGCGATAAATGATTGTGAGACGACCTCGAATAGGGAGCCGCCTGCAATTTCGATGAAACGTGCGTAATCAGTGCGGGATGCGCGAGCGGATCCTTCAGCGATGTTGGATGAAACAGAGACAATCGCTCGCCGGATTTGCGAAGTAAGCCCGAAACGCTCATCCGCAGGAAAAGTGGATGACGCTGCATAGACAACATCGGCTAGGTCAATGGAACGCTTCCAGACTTCGAGACGCTCAAAGTTAAACATACATTAGTTGAGAGGTTTTAGTTGAGAGTTGAGAGATTTAGGCGTCGCAAGCACTGAGAGGATGGAGCGGAAAATGAGATGCGATTTTGCCCTCAACTCTCAACTCCAATCTCTCAACTAACGTCACGGCATGAGCGCTTGTCGCATGATGCTCTTTTGCTCGGAGCGCACGTAGGCTTCTTCGGCGGTGATCATTCCTTCGTTGTAAAGTTCGAGGAGCGAATCATCCATGAGCTTCATGCCCATTTTCCCGCCGGTCTGCATCACGCCGGGCAGCATGTAGGTCTCGCCTTTTCGGATGCACGATGCGACGGCTTCGGTGCGAAGGAGAATCTCCAGCGCGAGTGCGCGGCCCTGCCCGTCGGCTCGCGGGACGAGTTGCTGCGAGACGATGCCGCGCAGGGATTCGGAGACCATGACGCGGATTTGATCGCGCTGGTCCGTGGGGAAAACGTCAAGCACACGGTCCAGAGTCCGCGCCGCTGTGCCGGTGTGCAAAGTCGCGAGCACTAAATGCCCCGTCTCGGACGCCGTGATCGCAAGCTGGATGGTCTCCAAGTCACGCATTTCGCCGACCATGATGATGTCCGGGTCTTCGCGCAGCGCACCGCGCAGCGCGTTCCCAAAGCTCTTGGTGTGCGTGTGGACTTCGCGCTGAGTGACGTGGCAATTCTGCGACTCGATGATGTATTCAATAGGGTCTTCGAGCGTGATGATGTGGTCCGTCCGCGTCTTGTTAATGTAGTCCACCATCGCAGCGAGTGTCGTTGATTTACCCGATCCGACTGCACCGGTGACGAGGATGAGTCCGTTGTGATATTGCGTAAGGCGCTTCAGCGTCTCCGGCAGGCCGAGATCGTCCATCGTCCGCACATGCGTGTTGATGATGCGGAACACGAGATCGATGCCGAGCCGGTGACGCACGACCGATGCGCGGAAACGCCCGATTTCACTTTGGTATGCAAAATCCACATCGCCGCGATCTTGCAAGATGCGCTTTTGTGCGTCGTTCAAAAAGCCCATCGCCAGCCGTTCCGTATCCGCAGCAGTGAGCACATCCGCCTGCAACCAAATCGCCTCCAGCAAACCGAAGCGCCGCCACGAAGGCTTGCAGTTCACCGCAAGATGGATGTCGGAAGCCGATGATTCCTGCCCGACGCGTAGGTAATGATCGACATGTTCGAGAGTGTGAACCGCTGCCGCAACGACTGCGACGGGTCTTGGTGTGGGTTGTTCAGCGTGTGGATCCATCAGGGAAATAACAGCCGCGAGACGTATGCGCGGGAGCAACGAATGGAAAGCAAAGTTTGCGGGATCGTTTGAAATGAAATGATGGTCGCGACGCAGGGAGAATACGGTGTCATGTTACTCATTGATACGAACGTTTATCCACCAGTGTCTGCGGCGATTCAGGGTCAAGCCTAGCTACGCATCCGCTTGCGAATCCAAGCGGGATTTCGACGCAAATCGAGAACTGCTTGGATTCGGATAATGTCGCCAGTGATCCCGTAGTAGATTCCGAATGGGAAGCGCTTTGAGAGTAGTCTGAAAAAGCCGAAATAGATCGGATGTATCCCGGCAGTGAGAAGGAGCGAATTGATGTCGGACGCGATGGCTGTGGCAAAATAGGCACCGATGCCGGGTAATTTCCGTTCGTAGAAATCGCGACCTTCGATCAGATCGGCTTCGGCATCGTCGAGGACTTCGATTCTCACGCTTATTGACCGAGAAGCCTCACCTTCACTTCATCCCACGGACGAAATTCCGCTTGCCCACTCTCTAAGCGCTTTGTGCGCTCCGCAAGCACCTCACCATGCCACGCTGGTGATGACATCTCCTCTGGCGACTGGCACAGGTCGTCCCATAATTCCTCCATCGCACGGAGTTTTTCAACGCGTGTCATATTGGGCAACGGCAGTTCGGTGTTCACATTAAGAAAATGCAAGGGATATGACATAGGTGCAAGCGGGGAGTTTTGAACGGAAGCGTCCGCTATTCACTGCGACGAGGGCGTCGCGGCAACGACAGCAATGCGAGTATTCTTCAGCCTTGCGGGAAAAGCAGCAGGCGGTCGTGGACGAGCATAAGGATGTCTGATCGGCCGTCGCCGGTGAGGTCGCGGACGATGACTTCGCGCACGGCGGTGTCGCCTTTTCTGCCGCGAAAGTGGATGTTCATCTCGAAGAGGACAAAGTGCATCATGCTCTTCCAAGGCGCACCGAGAGCGGCGGAGGGAGCGAGTAATTCCATGAGCTGACTGGCGCGGTCAAACACCACGACTTCCGATTTGCCGTCCTTGTCCATATCCGCGCTGATTGCGTAGTAGTAGGTGCAGTTTTGCAGGTCGGTATCGTAGCTATCCACAGCCTCCAGCCTCGCGCCTCCGGTGGAAAAAGGCGCAGTCCAAAACCGTTCGTGCCCAGCCACGAGCATGTGCGTGGCTTTTGCTTCGCCGAGGGTCATCGGGAAAACTTGCACGGCCTCGCCCGGTGCCCCGGCGAGTCGGCGGACGACGCGATAGACGCCAGCCGCGTCTTTTTTCATCACTTGAAAAAACTGCGTGCCCGCTTCGTTGAAGATCAGCTCCGGCTTTGCGTCGCCATCCACATCGAGGAATGCGGGCGTGGCGAGCTTGTTGTCGGATTGACGCGCGTTGAATTGATCCACGACGGCGACATCGAGATTATCCGCTGTGAGACGAATCGAGCGCGCAAATCCTGACGACGCGGAGATGATCTCCGCACGCTGGTCGCCATCAATATCCACAATCGCCACACGCTCCGGCGAGAGGTCGCTGAGTTGCGAGCGGATGTTTGCCGTTTCTTTCAGCGGCTCGCCGGGTCCGTTTTGCTCGCCGAGCAGGATGGATGCTGGTTCGCGAGGGATCATCAGCATGATGTCGGGGCGGCCATCGCCATTGAGATCGCCCGATGCCATGCCGGAAGGCTCGCGCTTCAAGCTCGATAAATTGCGGGAGGTGAGCGTGTATTTTCCGCCTTCCTCGGCGCTCACGGTGTCGAGCCGCCATGCGCCTTTTGCATCCACGAGGACGGCTGCTTTCGCGCCGGTTTGCACGATGGAAATCGGCTCGCCGGTCATCGCCACGGAAGTCGGGAATTGCAGTCGGCCATCATCCGTGAGTTGCGAAATACCAATGCCTTCCTTGCGGCTCACCACCGCAAGCGCGGATTTCTTGGAGCCGGAAATCGAAAGCGGCGCGATGCCGGAAATCCCCGCGAACGAGGGGAACATGCGCGGCTCGGAAAACGTCCCATCTGCCTGCTGAAAAAAGAGCGCGACCTGCGCAGCGCGACCATCGGCGACGGCGTAATCTAAAAGACCATCGCCATTGAAATCGCCCGGCGTGTAAGCGGCGATTTTCGCCCCGGCGGGCGCGTTATAGACTGTGGGCAGCAGCGTGTCGCTGTTCTCACCGCCTGGCCCAGTGACGAATGCGTGCCGCTCAATGATCTGCGATTTCGCATTCACTTTTGTGAACAGCAACCGCCCGCCCGCATCGCGCGAAGCAGTCGTAGTGTAAGCTGGAAATGAATACGAAAGCGCCACCTCCGCCGAGAAAACACCCGGCGCAATCTGCCGCCGCCAACGCACAGTCCCCTCGCCTCCCGGCGCGAGATAGAGCAGGTCCGTCTTGCCGTCGCGGTCTGCGTCTTCGGCGAAAAGCTGCCCCGCTTTATCCTCGCCGGTGAGATACTCCGCAGGCACGCCGAAGCCGCCTGTTTCCTTTTGCAAAAAGACGAGCAGCTTGCCTTTGCCCAGCACGGCGAGATCGGCGCGGCCATCGCCATTCAAGTCCGCGCTCTGCAAATGCTGCGTGCCCTGCAACGCCTCGAAATCCCGATATTTCCAGCTCTTCGTGAACGTCCCATCCGCCGCCTGAAAGCGCACGAGCAGCGCGTCTTCCACGCCGGTCAGCGCAAGGTCGGGCCGCTTGTCGCCGTCGAAATCGCCCGCGACGAGCGCGTGGTGCCGCTGGTCTGCGGGGATGGAGACTTTCTCGAAACGCGAATCTTCCACGACCGGTTCCCAGCGATTTCGCGAGACGGCGCGACGTGCATTTTTCGCAGCGGCCTCGCCGGGGGCGCGTTGGTAGAGCAGGAAAAGTTTCGCATTTTCGTTGTTCACCACGGCCACATCGAGCCGCCCGTCGGCATCGAAATCGGCCACCGCAGGAGAGCGGGTGTCCCAAGTGAGACGGGTGATTTCTGGACCGGCAAACTGAATGCCCGTCGGCTCCGCCGCAAGGCAAGCTGCGGCGGAGAGCGTGAGAACAAACGGGATGCGGCTCATTTCTTTTTCTCAGCAAAGTGCATCCGCATCCGAACCGATTTGTCGTCGAGGTACTGGCGCATCCCGATGACGATTGGGAGGTTCATCTGCTTGGGCAGGTCTTTGAGATTGAGGATGTCGCTGATGCCGGGGAGTCCGCCGCCCATCTCGCCAGCGAGTTCCATCAGCGTGTCGAGCGTCGGCCCAAGGTCAATGTAAGTGCTGCCATCATCACCGCCGGGAAGCCCCTCAAATGCAGACTTCACGACCGGCTGCGCGAAAAGATGATCGTCGCCGCCTTTGCTCATGCGGGTGATGGTTTTCTCCAGCAAAGTCTGCGGCCCCACGCTGATAATCAGCCAGTCGTCCGTGAACAAAAAGCCCATCGGCGCATCCTTCATGTTGCGAATGTTCACACCTTGATACTCGCGCTTTTCAAACATCGCACCGTCGGGCGCAGTCTTGTTGATGATCGTATCCACAGCCAGCTCCACGGCTTTGCGATTCTTGAGCTTCAGGCCCAAGACCGTTGGCTCCATCGCATTTTCATCTTCGTTTTTCGCAGCCTCCGCCGTCAAAGGCAGCGTCGCGCTGAAAATATCCGGCCCCACGTTTGCGAGGATGTCCTTGCGAATGTCCACACCGGTCGCCTTTTTGAACTCATCGAGCTGCTGCGTCATCACATCACCAAATGCAGGCACTGCTTCCTTCACGAGCGACTCGATTGCATCGAACATTTTGTCCAACTGAATAGTGCCGTGTCCGCCGCTGTCCGCATCGGGCGGGAGAAAGTTTGGGACGATGCCGGGACCGTCCATCGCCATGACTTTCATAATGCCGGGGCTGTCATGAAACGTGAGTCCCATCTCAATATCGGAGCGTCCCTTCGAGACATCCGCAGAGGCGTAAAGCATGTCGAACTTCGGAAGACCGAGCACGCGCATGATCGTCAAAACCTGCCCCATTTCCGCGCCGCCTTCTTTTGCCATCATATTCATCGCGGGTTTGATGATCGTGGAAAGGTCGAGATACGCCAGCATGTCGGCATCCTTCTGCGACTTCGCGAGCTGCGCGTGGCGCTCAGAATCTGCGAGCGACTTCGCGCCTTTCTTCACGCGGTCCACGGCTCCACGAAGCCCTTCTTCGGACGTGCTGATGACCAGCGTGTTATCAAACACCATGTATCCCGGTGTCTCAAAAATGGATTTCGCGCCCTTCTTGAGCTTCCAAAGATTCAGCTTCACTCCCGCGTAATCCTCGCTCGTCTGGTCATACTCATCCGGGAAGCTCGCCATCTTGCTCGGGCCTGTCATACCCTTCGCTGCTTCCTTAAAAATCCGCGCATAAGCTTTGGCCATCTTGCCCGCCATTTCTTCATCGCCGGAAAATGCGCTGGCCATCGTCATGTTGAACATGCCCTTCGGCATTTCGGGTTCAGCCGCGTCGCCTGGTTGCACCATCCTCAATTCAAACGCCGCCTTGATCGCCATTACATCGATCTTCATCCCCATCGCGATGCCGCCGGGGAAGCGCTTCTGCAATTCCTCCAGCGTCATCCCCGTTTCCTCTTTGTAAATCTTATCAGCCAGCTTTTTGCTCTCCTCCTGTTTTTCGATCAGCGGCGAAAAGATCTTTTTCAGCCCGGAATTGGCAAACGCTTTGTGCATCGGATGGTCCGAGAGCTTCTCGAACACCATCGAGTCCGGCATCGCCATAAACATGGTGACTTCCTCCGGCAGGAGCGTGGTGAGGTTTTCGACGGCGCGGACCGGCATAATGGATGCGGCCAGCGCGATGATGGATACGATGCGTAGTTTCATTGTTTTGTGTTTGGTAAAAATTACTTTGCCTGCCGCACCGTCGCACGCGGCGGACGATTGTAGCGGAAGCCGGAATTAGGATTTGTGGGGTCGAACGCGAAAGCATCCCGGTTTTTCAGAAACAGCTTCACCACCGCCGTCGGTATCGCAAATCCGAGTCCCTCTGCGCCCGGCGAGACGATCTTCATATTGTTCACGCCGATGACTTCGCCCTTCAGATTAAAGAGCGGCCCGCCCGAGTTGCCGGGGTTAATCTGCGTCGTCGTCTGGATATACATCCGGCCATCCTCGATGCGATTTTTCAGCGAGATGATGCCCTGCGAAACCGTCCGCTCCAGCCCCAGCGGTGCGCCAATCGCAAACACCGGCTGCCCTTGCCGCAACTCGTCGGAATCGCCCAGCGGCACAGTCGGGAAGCGCGTCTTGTCGCCGCTCTCGATCTTCAAAAGCGCGAGGTCCATCTCCGCATTCGTCGCGATGATGCGCACATTCTCCCACGTCTTTTTATCCATCCCGCTCGCACCTTTCGCAAACACCGTGATCGTAATTTCGCTCTCTCCCGCGATGACGTGATCATTCGTGAGCAAGTATCCGTCTTCGTGAATAATGAACCCCGATCCCAGCCCGCCCGCCGTCTTCACCAGCACCACGCGGTCGCCGATGGAATTCACCAGCTCCTTCACGCCCTGCGCCCGCGCATTTGCGTCCACGCGGAAAAGCTCATCGCCCTGCGCAGTCGTAGGAGCCGCGCCCGGAGCATCCTTATTCACCCGCGTAATCGCATCGCGAGGCACCGTGAGCACCGTGAACCCAAGGTCCACAATCACGCGCTCCGGCGAATCCGCAAGAATCTCCCCGCGAACCGAACCGCCTTGATTCAGCTCAACAGTGGCAGGAGCGGCAAAAGCGCTGGCGGCAAAAAAAGTGAACGCCACTACAAGGCGAAGGCTGATATATTTCATTCGGAACGTCCGAGCATATTTAGCCCGGAAAGGAGTTTGGAAAGTGAATAATTTGGGTATTTTGCAGCGCACCCGGTCACCGCGTGCGCAAAGCGCCGTGGACTGCGGGAACTTGTTCCCGCCGTCACTCAAGCGACTTGTCGCGCAGAGCCTCGCTCGCAAGGCCGTGAGCCGTTGCCACGGCTCTTTGCGTGACAAGTCCCGCAAGCCACGGCTGGAACAAGTTCCAGCAG
>JANMLS010000002.1:0-10030 GCA_031372675.1 Verrucomicrobiaceae bacterium | reverse complement strand
GCGCGGCGGCGCGGGCCTTCTTCTTTTTTTACCTTCTTTGTCGGGGCGACGGGATCGGCGGGGGCGGCGGGTGTTCCGTCGGGGTTGGTGAGTTCGAGGATTGGCTCTGGCTCTGGCTCGAAGATGCCGAGGTCCGGGTCGCTTTCGTGGAAGGCGCGGACGGCGGCTTGGTCGGTGAAATACTTCACGCTGTCCAAGTTTCCTTCGCGGATGCGGACGAGGTATTCGGGCAATTTTCCGGTGCTCACGCGGTGGTTGAGGTAGTCCTCGAAGTCGCCACCGTGGCGGCGCATCGCGTCGGAGAAACGGGAGAGCCTGTCGAGGAGCGTGAGCAGTTCTTTCAGCGCGGCGGCGGGGACTTCTCGGCCATCGGCGAGGTTTTTTAGTTTCACTTCCTCAGCACCGAGTTGGATGAGCATTTTGTTCAGCGCGGTGTCGTCGTCCACGTATTGCTCCTTCTTTTTGCGGGTGATCTTATAGAGCGGCGGGCAGGCGATGTAGATTTTCCCGGCGCGCACGAGTTGCGGCATTTGGCGGTAGAAAAACGTGAGCAGCAGCGTGCGGATGTGCGAGCCGTCCACGTCGGCGTCGGTCATGATGATGATGCGTCCGTAGCGGAGCTTATCCATTTTGAACGAGCCTTCCATGTCGCCGTCGCCGATGCCCGTACCGATGGCGGTGATGAGCGTCTGGATTTCCGTGTTTTGCAGCACTTTATCGAGCCGCGCTTTCTCCACGTTGATGATCTTTCCTTTGATCGGCAAAATCGCCTGAAAACGCCGGTCGCGTCCTTGCTTCGCGGAGCCGCCTGCGGAGTCACCCTCGACCACGTAGAGCTCGGTGAGCTCCGGATCGCGCTCGGAGCAATCGGCGAGTTTTCCGGGCAGTCCGCCGCCGGTGAGCGCCGATTTGCGCACGGTCTCGCGTGCCTTGCGTGCAGCTTCGCGAGCGCGAGCGGCCATAAGGCATTTATCAATGATCTTCTTCGCCACGTTCGGGTTTTGATCAAAGTGCAGCATCAGCCCTTCGTAAGTCGCCGAGCCAACGATGCTCTCCACTTCGGGCGAGATGAGTTTCACCTTTGTCTGGCTCTCAAACTTCGGGTCCGGGTGTTTAATAGACACGACCGCCGCGATGCCTTCCAGCACGTCGGGGCCGGAGATGGCCGGGTCTTTATCCTTCAGCAAACTATTGCTCTTCGCGTATTGGTTCACGGCGCGAGTGAGCGAGCCACGGAAGCCGCTGCTGTGCGTGCCGCCGTCCGCATTCGGGATGGCGTTTGTGAAGCACAGGAGCTGGTCGTTGTAAGTATCCACATAGACGAGCACGATCTCCGCGAGAATCTTGTCCTTGCCGCCCTTGATGATGATCGGCTTCGGGATCACTTTTTCCTTATTCTCCGCCAGCGATTCCACAAATTCCTCGATGCCGCGAACATGCTGGATCGTCTCCATGTGCATCCCTTCCACGCGCTCGTCGAGGAAGTGGAAAATGAGCGGCGCATTGATGTAGGCCAGCTCGTGCAGGCGGTGGCGGATACGCTCCGTTTTGTACTCCGTCGTTTCTTTGAAAATCTCCGGGTCCGGCTTAAACGTAATGTGCGTGCCGGTCGTCTTTTTGTTTTTCAACTCGCCGACGACTTCCAGTTTTTTTGTCGTCTTGCCGCGCTCAAACGCAATCGCGTGAATCTTCCCATCGCGCAGCACTTCCACTTTGAACCACTCGCTCACCGCATTCACGCACTTCGCGCCGACGCCGTGTGTGCCGCCAGAATACTCGTAGTTCCCCTGCCCGTATTTGCCGCCCGTGTGCAGCACCGTCAGCGCGACTTCGACGCCCGGCAGTCCCGAATCCTTGTTGATGTCCACCGGGATTCCGCGCCCGTTGTCCTTGATGGTAATGGAGCCGTCCGAGTGGATATTCACGTCAATGTGCGTGCAATGCCCGGCCAAAAATTCGTCCACCGAGTTATCGAGCACCTCGTTGATGCAGTGATGCAGCGCCCGCTCATCGGTGCCGCCGATATACATGCCGGGCTTCTCGCGAACGGCTTCGAGGCCCTTCATGGTGCGAAGATCATTCGCGCCGTATTCTTTATCTACTTTCTTGATGGTGTGGTCGGTCTGCTGGTCGGACATAGGTGAGAATTGTGGGTATTTATGAAACGGGACGTAGTGTAGCGGCGAGACATGGTGCCTCAACTCCTATTTTTGGAAAAACACAGTATATTGTGGGTATCGAGCGTTTTCGCGCCGAAAGATACGCTACTTATGGCGGGAACACCGTCCGTATGATTGACGAGCCGCCTGTCGAAGCACGGGAGAGGTAAAGGAGCGGCGAATTCATTCGCCGACACCTAAAACGCGAAGCGCAAATTTCCTCAGCGCGGCACGAAGAAAAATTGCGCGCTACGCGGTGGCAAAGGTCGGCGAATAAATTCGCCGCTCCTTTACACTTTTCGCCTTAAATAAGCGGCGCCCCGACTACCTGGAGAGCGTCTGGAGTCCCCCGCCTTCGTCCAGCGATTGCGCGGCTTCCATGAGCAGCGATTGCCATCCTTCAAAAATCGTGCGCTCTGCCGGGGCGGCGGCTTCCGACTCGGAGACGGCTCCGGTTTTCCAGCCGATGAGCGAGCGGAATGCAGCCGGGCCACTTTCACGCTCCGCGCCGCTCCAAACCTCGGCGTGGATGACTTCGCCAGCGCGGAAGAAGACGAGGCCGCGAGCACTGCCGCGCTGAAATTCCAACGCTCCCGTGGATGAACTCATGCACTTGAGCTGGATGATGTCCGACGGCGAAAGCCCGCCGATGGTCGCCTCAAATCCTCCGCTCTCCGGGTCCGCCGAGGGAGCGATGAGTCGCGCCACGGCTTCGAGCAGTGCTTTGCGCTGAAGCGGCTTGGAGAGGATGTTGAGCACACCCAACTGACGTGCGCGGTCCTGATAATCTCCGGTGGTGTTTGAAGTGATTACCAGCGCCTTCGATGCGGGGCTGCTCGACGACATACTCCATAAAAAATCAAGCCCGTCGCCATCAGGAAGACCAATATCCACGATGAACAAATCAATCTCATTTTCACCCACGATAGTCTGCGCCTCCTGCACTTTCCGCGCTGTGAGAAGGTGGTGCTCTATCGGCAGCGAACGCAGCACATCCCGGATGTAGTTTTGCACAGTCCGTGAGTCTTCGAGAAGAAGGATGCTGGGTATTGATTCGGGCATTTTAGAATTTGGTGGGAGCTTAGACGACCGGACCCATGGAGTCCGAGAGGAAGGCACTTAAATCAGATAGCAATTCGGATACCGCATCGCGCAATTCCTCTGCCTCGCGCTGCAAATCTTCCGCAGTCTCTTTGCGGGCGGATTCCTCCAGCCGGGCTGCTGCGGCTTTGGCTCGCGGCGCGTGGAAAACTCCCACTACGCCCTTCACGGCATGAGCCGCTCTCGCGAGATTTTTCAGATCGGAATTTGCGAGCGCACTCCGAATTGCCTCCATCATTTCCGGCATGTCCTCGTCGCGACAATCCGAGAGCAACCCCGCCAGCGTGGAGCGCGAGCCACCCACGCTCGCGAGCAAGGCCGCTACATCAAAACAGAACCGCTTTCCTGCATCGAACATCGCTGGCGGTGCGGCCCGCTCCATGTCGCAGGACGCATCACAATCCAGTCCCGGAATCACACTCTCGATGCAGCGGAGCAGCTCGTGCTCGCGCATCGGCTTGCCGAGATAGCCATCCATCCCGGCGTTCAGGCACTCCTCGCGGATGCCCTTCATCACATTTGCCGAGAGCGCGATGATGGCCGTCTTTTCGAGATTTCGCTCCTGCTCGTAAGTGCGGATCAAACGCGCTGCGGCCATGCCATCGAGCTTCGGCATTTGCAGGTCCATGAGGATGAGATCAAAGGAACCATCCTCCCACTTTGCGATAGTCTCCTCGCCGTCGCTGCACAGCGTCACCGCGTGCCCCATGCTGCCGAGAAAAGTGCTCACGATTCGCCGATTCGTCGCGTTATCCTCGCCCACCAGGATTCGCAGCCTGCGACCATGCGGCATCTCCGGCTTCGCAGGTTCCGGGCGCGGCTCGCGGGCCTCGCCAGTGGAAAGCGCAGCGTAAAGCACCGAGCGCAGGCGGCGCGCGCTCACCGGCTTTAGCAAATACCCAGCGACGCCCACCGCCTCCTCGCCAACCTGCAAATGCGCACCTTTCATCGCCACGATTGCGGGTCGTTTTGCGCCCGCGCCGATGCGATTTACCTCCACGATAAAACGGGGAAGTTCCGCAGGGCTGCGGAACGTATCCACGATCAAAAAATCAAACGCCTCCTGCTGCATCAGCCGCAGCGCAGCATCCGCGCTCCCACTGCAAACACTCTCTACCTCCATCTCCGCGAGTTTCTCGCGGATGAGCGACGCCCCCAGCGAGTGCGGCTCAAACACAAGCGCCCGGCGGCCTGCCAGCACCTTTTGCAGCTCTGGTGTCGCAGTGGCCCGGACGCTAAATTTCGCCGTGAAAGTGAACGTGCTCCCCCGCCCCATCTCGCTGCTCACGCCAATCTCGCCCTGCATCAGCGAAACCAGCTCGCGCGAAATCGTAAGCCCCAGCCCCGTGCCGCCAAACTGCCGCGTCGTCGATCCATCCGCCTGCGCAAACGCCTCAAAAATCACGCCCCTCTTTGCAGCAGGAATCCCGCAGCCAGTATCCGTCACCGTGAAGCGCAGCATCGCATCGCTCACCTCCGCCGCTTCCGGCTCCACCCGCACCACCACCTCGCCACACGAAGTAAAGCGCACCGCATTGCTGATCAAATTCAGGATCACCTGCCGCAGCCTGTGCGAATCGCCCGTGAGGATTTCCGGCACATTGCCGCGCACATCCAGCAACAGCTCCAGCCCCTTTGCATGAGCGCGCGGAGCGTAAGCAGCCAGCGTCTCATCCAGCACCTCGCGCAATTTGAAATCCGCCCGCTCCAGCTCCAGCTTGCCCGCCTCGATCTTGGAGAAATCGAGGATGTCATTCAGCAAATCGAGCAGCGATTGAGCGGACGAATTCACCGTCTCCAAATAGTCCCGCTGCTCCGCATTCAGCCGCGTCCTCAACGCAAGCTCCGTCATCCCGATAATCCCATTCACCGGCGTGCGAATCTCGTGACTCATCACCGCGAGGAAATTGCGCTTCGCCACATTTGCCGCGCCCGCCTCCGCAGCGAGCTGACGCACCCGCACGCTCGCAGACTCCAAATCTATATTCGCCTGCGCCAGCCGGTCATTCGCCTTCAGCAGCGCGACATTGCCTTGGATTAACTTCCGGCGATCCGCCCCATTCACCTCCACCATTTCGCGCAGCGCATCCGCAAGCTGCCCGATTTCATCCGCCCTCGCCTCGCCGCCCACATCCCCCGCCGCCTCGCCCGCCACCACCGCCCGCGACGCAGCCTCCAGATGCTCAATCGCCGCGCCCATATCCTTCATCACCGCCCGCCCCGCGAGCAGACAAAGCACCAGCCCAGCGACTTGGACAGACATCGCCCAAGTGATCCGGAAAAAAAGCTCATCCGGCTCGCGAGCCACATCCACTTTGCCAAAAATCCCCGCGACCAACCACACCGCAGGCACCAAAACCGATGCCACACAAAGACAGGTAAAAAGCGTCCACTTCCCTCGAAAACCCAGTCGCCGCGATACCGTGACAAGGAGCGGTCGTCGCCGGGCTGAGTCTGCTGATTTGCTGAGATGATCGGGCACGTTGGTTTGGATAAACTGCCTTTCCTAGCAATCCACGCGCCCACCACAGCTATTCCATCCCCAAAATACGGGCATCATTCCCATCCACACAGTTTGTTTTATCCTGATGGCTAGTGGTTTGCAGATAAAACGAGGCATTTTCCTGCTCCCCAAAAACACCCTGCAAGTGCTGCAAGGCGATTTTCCGCTCCCAAAAATGTCCCTGCAAGTGCTGCAAGGCAATTTCCTGCTCCCAAAAATGTCCCTGCAAGTGCTGCAAGGAGTTTTCCCGCTCCCCAAAAAACCCCTGCAAGTGCTGCAAGCCCCCGCCGGACTGCAAAAAATCGCCATGTAAGCCCTGCATGGCTTTTTTTGACCACCCAAAACCGCCCTGCAACACCTGCAAGGCAAAATTTCGCTCCCAAAAACGCCCTCCCAACACCGCCTTGTAAGCGGCGCTCCGTGAAAAAGCCGCGTGTGCTTTGCGCTGCGGAACACCGCCCTGAATCCATAAATCTCCCCTACCTGCGAAGGCGGCGTGGCGCTCGTGCCTCGCTTCCCGCCGCACTACAAGGCGTCCCCCGCGCACACTCCACGGCCTCGCGCTGTTTGTTGCGCTTGCCGTTTGTGCCGCGTTTCCGCATTGAGTGTCGGCATCGAAAAACATCTCCGCACTTTCCTGCCGTGGCTGCTGGTGCTCGCAGCGCTCATTCCCGTCGCCATCTGGCCGGGCGATGTCTCTTGGCTCATTGATGAGCCGCGCCTCGTCGCAAACGCCTACTATTTTAATCAAGACCGCCTCCCTGCGCACACCGGGCTGTTTGGGAATTTCGGCGTCCCGTACGGGCCGGTGCCTACGCAGATTTACCAAGTGCTCCTCGGCTTCACGCATGACCCGGAGACGCTCGTGGTGCTGCGCGGGCTGCTTTGCGCGGCGCTCACGAGCATCGGGCTGCTGTGGTTTGCGCGGACGCTGGGGCTGCGGATGTGGTTCGCGGCGGCGATTCTCATCGCGCCAAATGTCGTCGCGTTTCACCGCATCTTGTGGGACGCAAGTTTTACGATTCCGACGGGTGCGCTGTGCCTCGCGGCGTTTGCGGATTTTCTAAAAACACGCCGCCGCTGGTCGCTGCGGCTGTGCGCACTGTGCCTCGTCTTGCTGCCCATCAATCACCCGCAAGCACTCCCGCTCGCAGTGCCCGTCGCCGCGTATTTGCTGTGGCTGTATCGTGGTGATTTTCGCGCGGATAAAAACGCGCTACTGCGAATCGGAGCGGTCCTTTTCATCCTGCACTTTCTCTACATCGGCGCGGTGGCTGGCGTCGTCCACTGGCGGCTCACGCAGGGCAACGCCACGCTGGAGTATCCGCTGAAAAAAGACCGCGTGCTCTCCGCAGCCTCGCCCTTTCTCGGCGGCAAATTGCTCACTGGCTATGAATACGCCGAGCTAGTCGCAAGCCCCGGCGGGCCTGAGTGGGCGGGCAAGGCAGCGAAATACACATCGCTCGTGATGTATCCGGTGATCTGGCTGGGCATCCTTGCCGCTGGTTTGCGGACGGCTGCTTTTCTGCGAGCGCTGCGCACAAAAAACGAGCCGCCCGTTTTCGATACCGTCTGCGCGGTGCTCATCGCGTGCCTCGTGTTTCAATTCGTCCTTTTCCTCGCGCTCGGCATCCCGCCGGGGCCGCAGTATTTCTTCGGCACATTTGCGCTGCACGCGGCGCTGGCGTTTATCGGCATCCAAGCAATTGACCGGTTCACTTCGCGCAGCATCGGCGCGGCAATTTCGCTAGTTCTCATCGCAGCGCACGCATTCATCACCATCGGCGGGATGCGCACCGTGCATTATCGCGGCTATGAAGCCCCCGGCTGGCCCACGATGGCAAACTGTCTCGGCGCGGTCCGGCAACTCGACCGATACGCCGATACGGTCGTACTCACGGACATCACGCTCTTCCACGACTTCCCGCAGCCCATTCGCACGCTCCGCCTTCTCGCCCCACCCAGACCCGAACCAAAGCCACACCACGGTCGCCTTTTCCTCAGCTACAAACGGAAGGACGGCGTGACGACCGGCGAGATCGTGGTGACGGAGCTTTCCCGAAACGATCCACGTCCGCCGGGATCGCTCCTCATGGATGTGACGCCGCTGCCGCAGGACTGGTCGCCCGACCCAAGCACCTGGCAGAATCCCGCGCCGAAGTAGGCTATTGCTTGCTTCAAATCCGTCGCCTATCTCCAAAACAGACCGCCAGAACTCCACCCATGAAAAAAATCGAAGCCATCATCAAACCCTTCAAACTCGAAGAAGTGAAATCCGCGCTCACCCGCCTCGGCATCGAAGGAATGACCGTCACCGAAGTCAAAGGATTTGGCCGCCAAAAAGGACACACCGAGATTTATCGCGGCAGCGAATACACCGTGGATTTTCTCCCGAAGATAAAGCTCGAAATCGTCACCTCCGACGACCTCGTAGAACAAGCCATCGAAGCAATCACCAAGTCCGCGAAAACCGGAAAGATTGGCGACGGAAAAATATTCATCCTGCCAGTCGAGCAAGCGATCCGCATTCGCACGGAAGAAAAGGGCGATTACGCAGTGTGATCCGGCACTTCTCAATCGCACTACTGCTCTTGTTCTCCGGTTGCGCGGTGACGACTTCCGGCATCTCGTCGGCGCTGGAGAAGCGACTAAAGACGCGCTCCATCACCGCCGAACAATTCGGAATCCGCGCCAGCGACAGCGGGCAGGAGATGGAGCTTTTCTCCGCAGAACTCGACCGCAACCCACTCACCGTGCCGATGGTGCGCGGCGTAGTCGGGCTTCCCGCAGTGGATGTGCGGCTAAATCAAAGCGCACCGCTCCGCATGATCCTCGATACCGGTGCGCAGATGAGCGTCGTGGAGGCAAGACGCGCCGCCGACGCAAAGGCGCACGTCTTCGCCAGCGAGAAGCGTCCGTTTCGCGTCATCGGCGTCGGCGGCGAAGAACTCGCGTGGCTTACGCGATTCGACCGCGTTTTTATCGGGCCGATGAAATTGCGGAACTTCATCGCCGTGCTCAGGCGCTCTAAAACGAACCTGCAATTTGCAGGCGTGCCAGTCGGCGGGCTGGAAGTGAACCTCCTCGGAAGCCCCACGTTTTCCAGCTTCAATCACGTCACGCTCGACTACCCAAAACGCCGCGTCGTCTTTTCCGCAGGCACGAATTACTCGCCGGGGCGTCACGCTCGCGCAGTGCCGCTCACAGTCCGCGATGGTCTATTTTACATCCCCTTCCGCGTAGGAACACATCTCGTCCCGGCGATGATTGATACGGGCGCGAAGGACGAAGTATTCATCAACACCACGCTGCTGAAATCGTGGGAAATGGACAAACTCGCAGCCAAAGGCCGCACCTACCGCGCCGCAGGAATCGGCGGCGAGACGAGTGGACGCCAGTTTCCGCTGCCGCTTGTTTTCATCGGAAATGAGCCGGTGCAAAACGTCATCGTGGACGCCGGAAGCGGCCCGTGGAACGCACGCATCGGCAATGAACTTCTCTCCCGGTGGCGTGTCACTTTTGATTTCCGCCGCAAGGTGATGTGGCTGGAGTGACGGGGCGAATTGGCTATCGGCTATTTGCGATTGGCCAATTGCAAATAGCCGATAGCAAACACGCCTGCGCTTCGTCATTCGTCATTCGTCATTTCGCGAAGCGTCTCCACCCCCACCGCCCAAAACTTCGGCCCAAAGTGAGCGTGCGCCTTGCGGATCAATTCCTCGCTGGCGGAACGCTCGCGCATCACGGCGACCATCGTGCTGCCGCTGCCGGACATCAGCGCGGCGACGACTTCGGGCTGTGCGAGCAGCCAGCGCTTCATCTCCGCGAGCTGGATGTATTTTTGAAAAACGGGACGCTCCAAGTCGTTCACCATCTCGCCCCACTCCATCGGCTGCGGATCGTAGAGCACACCGGGAATCCGCTCGGATGTGCTCCAGTGCTTGTAAGCCCACGGAGTCGGCACGCCAAACGGCGGCTTGATCAACACCAGCGGAATGCCGCGCCGCAGCTCACACGGCTCCACGATTTCTCCGCGTCCACGGCATCGCGCGGCGGATTCGTGGATGAAAAACGGTACGTCGCTGCCAATCGAAGCGGCGAGTCCGCTCAATTCGTCCTTCGATAATCCGGCGTCGTAGATGCGATTGAGCGCGAGCAGTGTGGAAGCCGCATCGCTGCTGCCGCCGCCAAGCCCCGCGCCGTGCGGAATCGCCTTCTCCAGATGCACCCGCAAATGCGGAACGATGCTCGTGCTGCTCGCAAAGAC
>JANMLS010000376.1:0-12755 GCA_031372675.1 Verrucomicrobiaceae bacterium | reverse complement strand
GGTCCCCGTCCCACCCTGTCTATTTTCCCGATGCCCGTGTTGTGGGCGGGCGGCGGCCCCCACCCCCAAACACCGGGACTCCTTTACGCGCCAAGACTCCAATCGCGGTGTTTTGATCTGCACTTCGTGGAAGTTTCGAGGCCGCGAAGGGACTCGCGGGCTACATTTTTTTCCACTTGGAGAGAAAAATTGGTCGGGCCGACTGGATTCGAACCAGCGACCTCTTGAACCCCATTCAAGCGTTCTACCAAACTGAACTACGGCCCGACTTCAGAGGGCGGCGAAGGTGTTCAGACTGCTCGCGAATGGCAAGCGAGATTTCACCAATCTGACTCAAAAAAACACCCGCGCCGCCATGTTGGCGACGCGGGTGATGAATTTTGGTTTACAGAAAACCAGTTACCTATCCCTAAGACTGCAATCCGTTGGTCCGGTCTGGTGGCCCTTCGCCGCCGCCATCACTTGGTGGCGGTGGTGGTGGCGGAGCGGCTTGTGGTGCCTTTTTGCCGACGGTTACATTTCGTGTGGTTTCCGTCGTCGTCGTCCCGGCAGACTCCGGCGTGGAGCTGCTGGTCATGACGCGATGCGAGCGGATGACCATTTCATCCATCCGGCTGCGGAGCGGAGCGGCTTTCTTCGCTGCAAAGATATTGCCAGCACCGGCGAACGGATTGCGACCGCCGCAGAGTTCGCTGAAGTCGAAAGGAATCGAGACGCGGACGCCGCCGACCCAGTTTCCGCCGACGAGCTGCTCGTCTTCCCAGTATTCCACATCAAAGGTGATGCCTTCGGTGACGCGCGCTTCAGCACGGGCCTTGAAGCCTGCTGTCTCGCCGCCTGCTGGATTGTCGTAGCTGTATCCGCCTGCGAAAATGCGGAGTTCAAAATACTGATCCACATAAGGAACGAGCACGCCGACTTCGGCATTCCAGCCTTCGAGCGCCTGCTCCATCGTGTTGAAGCGGCTCGTCGTCGTGCGGTCAGTCACGGTGCGTTGGAAAAGATTTCCGTTTGTGAACTGCTGGCTGACTTTGCGGCTCGTCGCCGAGCGCGAGAAAGAGCCAACCTGCTGCGAGCCGCTTTCTGGGATGTAGTAGTTGGCGCGTGCATCAATCCACTTGGAGAGCACTTCGACGCCGAGGCCGAGCTGGTCAAACGTGTTGCCCGCTGCGGAGTCAATGCGGTCGTAAAATACGTTTGCGCCGATGACTACGCCTTGTTCTTCGAGCAAGTGGCGGATTCCGAGACCCACGCTGAAAAGCTCCTGGTCGCTGTCATCAAAAGTGCCGCGCAGATTTGCAAATACGGCGGTGTTTTGAGTGCGGAAGATTCCGGTGAGGATGTCGGCGTAGCCGGAGTTGAGGTCTTCGGCGAATTTGCCGCCGACGGTGATTTGGCCGAAGGAGTCAATTTCAGCCATCGGGGTTGCCATCTTGCTGGCCGCACCAGTGCCGGCGTGCGCCGCAATGGTAAGACCCGCGAGAACTGCGGATAGAGTGGTGAGCTTTTTCATGAGGGCGCGAAATTACCCATCCGCAACACGGGCGGAAAGTAAATTTTTTGCCCACCTATCGGCGCTCGCCGTATTCCATCGTCGTTTGGGAAACACGAAAACTTTCCTCGTTGGCTCCAGCGCGGCGGACTGGCTAAAATGGTGTATGGATGAATGCAGAAAACTTGAGGAAGAACTCGCGCGACTCGATGCTGAATGGGCGGCGAAGCGCAAAACTTTTCTCATCAAGGACAAAGCGGGCAAGCTGTCCGAGCCGACTGGCGCGCACCTTGTTCCGCGTGTGATTGTGATGATCGGGAGTGTGGTGCTGATGGCGTTTTTCTCCGCGACGGAGCTGCATCCGGCTTTTGTTTATGCGCTGCTGCTGCCGTTTTCGGTGGCGACTTTCCAACTCATCTCCGGCGCAGGGAAATCGGACAAGTTCGACCGCGAATGCTCGATTTACGAGAGCCAACGCTCGGCGATCATTCGGAAGCTGGAGGCGGCGAAGCGCTGATGTTTTGATGCACGGTTGCGCTATCGCGGCGCTCGCGTTCAGCGCACCCAGCGTTTCGCCTTTAGCTCGAAGCGCGGGAGTTTTTCCACGCGCACGACCGGGATGCGGAGCGTGAATGCGTCGGCCAAAGCGCGTTCCAGTTTTGCGGGCGCGGCGTCGTCGGGCGTCTCGACTTCGATAGTGAGTTCGGCCATTTCACTGCGTTTGGCGACGGTGACGCGGTATTCGAGAATCTCTGGCAGTGCGCGGATGACGGCATCTACCGCGCTCGGATAAATGTTCACGCCACGGACCACGAGCATGTCATCCGCGCGTCCGATGATTCCGCCTTCGAGCACTGCGCCGCGCCTGCAAACAAGGTCGCCCGTGCGGTAGCGCAAAAGCGGCCAGGCCGTGCGTCCGAGCGGCGTGAGGACGAGTTCGCCCACGGTGCCATCCGGGACAGGCGCGAGGGTTTCGGGGTGGATGACTTCGGCGAGGTAGCTTTGCTCGATGACGTGCAGTGCGCCGGGTTGTCCGGTTTTTTGGAAAGCGACGGGGCCGACTTCCGTCATGCCATAATGATCGAGGACTTCCGCGCCGCTCCACGCCTCGCTGATGCGCTGGCGGATTGCCGGAATGCTGCCGCCCGGCTCGCCAGCGACGATGATTTTTTCCACACGAGATTCGATGCGCTCTTGCTTCGCGACTTCGGCGAGATGGAGCGCGTAGGTGGGCGTGCAGCAAAGGACATCGGGCTGATGCGCGGCGATTGCGCGGAGTCGCGACGCGCTGGAAAGTCCGCCGCCGGGAATGCAGAGTGCGCCGTATTTGACTGCGGCCTCAAACGCCGTCCAAAAGCCGAGGAACGGCCCAAATGAAAAAGCGAAGTAGATGCAGTGCCCCGGCAGCACGCCCGCTTCGCGGTAAATGTGCGCCCAATTCGCAAGCATCCAGTCCCACGACTCCGGCGTGTCGAGAATCGCGAGCGGCTTCCCCGTCGTCCCGCTCGTCTGGCAAAAGCGCGTGTAGGCGGCGCGAGGGAAAGTGAGGTTGCTGCCGTAAGGCGGATGCGCCGCGAAGTCCGCCGCAAGCTCGGCCTTGGTGGTAAAGGGAACGCCGCTCCAGCCATTCGCGATGCGTGTGCGCTGGAAGGGATTTGCTGCGATCTCGCGGAGCAGAGCGTCGGGCGTCATGGGCAGAAATTACTTCTGCTGCGCGGCTGGGGGGACGGGTTTTGCAGGCGCATCCGGTTTATACAGCGCGACCATGCTGCCGCCGATTGCGGCGATGAGGATGCCGGCCCAGAACTGCCATTTTACCGAGGCAAGTCCGCCAGTCGGCGGATGCTCAATCATCGAGATGATGGCGTTCACAATCGGCGCACCGCAGAAGATGATGGACATCACCACGGGCACATAAGCCGCTTTCGGCTGCGGCGCTGCGCCAAATGCCAGCAGCACTCCGAACGCGCCGACCGCGCCGACCACGCCCGCGATGAGCGACCACGTCCAGCCCGTCGTGGGATAGGAGAGGAAGTTGGTCGCGCCCTCTTTTCCGCTCAACCGCAGCATCACGAGCGGCGCGAGAACGGCCACGAGAAAGTAGGCGATGCCGACAAAAAGGAACGCTTTGTAGCGACCATTCACCATGTCCTGCATCCCAAGCTGGCCCTTGTGAAGCATGACGCCATAGACGCCCCAAGTGATGACGGTGAGAAACGCGAAAATAAGCCAGGTCATTGATTTTTGAGTTGGTGGTTGATTGGACATTGAACAGTGAGTGTGACCCGCAAGCCGCGTATTTACTTGGCGGGAGAAGGAGAAAAAATCGCGACCAGCTCCGGCGGCGCGGCAGAAATTTTTTCGCGGATTGCATCGGGAATCGGCACTGCCGCGATGACGCCCGCCTTTTTATCCACCGAAGCGCAGACCGTGGACACCATCCCTCGCGCGACCTCCACGCGCTCGCCGCCGTCTTCTTTCCAAAAGCGGAAGCCGTAGCGGATGGCGCGGTTGCGGACTTCGGCGACGATGAGTTGAATCTCGACCACATCCTCAAAACGCAGCGGCTTAAAAAAATCGCACGACGTGGAGACGCGCGGCCAGCCGATATGCACACCGTCGTAGTCGCCGTGAATCGAGAATCCGAGCGAGCGAAAAAATGCGTGCTCCGTGTTCTCCATCATCCGGTGGAAGTTCGCGAAATGCACAATCCCCGCCATGTCCGTCTCCGCAAATTCGATGCGGCGGGTGAGTGTGAATTCGTAAGCCATCGCCGAGCAGCAAACCGCAATACGGCGGGTGCGGTCAACGGGCGAATTTACTTCAAATGATGAATCGTCCCGTGCAGCACGCGGTCGCCGATTTTCAGCTCGTAGCAATGCGTGGGCGCGAGGTCGGGGATTTCGAGCGTCACGGTGCGTTTGTCTTCGCTGAGTTTTACGGTGCGGATGGAAAGTGTGCGCTCGTCTTGGTGTTTTGAGCCGTAGCTTTTTGTGCGCTGGAGCGACCACACTTTCATCGCGCAGTCCTTCGGCTCGATGGCGTCGCTGAAGGTCACGCTCATCGCGCCTTTTGTCGCGTGGACGGCGAGCGGTAGCTGCGCGGGCTTTTCGCTGCGGCGGATGCGGTGGAAGCCGCCGGGCGCGGTCGCATTTCCCGCCCACGCAAACATGCCACTCGTGTAGAGTGCGCCGTCCGCGCCGAAGCGTCCGCGCATGATGCCAGTGGCGAAGGCGGGCATCGGGAGTTCGCACACTGCGCCCTGCCACACGCCGCCGACTTCCTCGTGCGGGACGATGAAGGCGCGGCCTGTGCCGTAGCTGAGATTGAGCAATGCGCCGCCGAGATTTCCCCATGCGGATTTGGGGATGGTGAGGAGTTCGGCGGGGCTGCGGTCTTTGGCGTTTGTCACCCAGACCATCGGCGGCGTCATCGCGGAATCAGCGGTGTCGGTCACGCTCGTGAAGCCATACATATTGCCGTAGAAGCCGCCGACTTTTACGCGGTTGATGCGGTTTTTCGGCGTCCAGTGGCCTTCCTGGTCGGTGACGTAAAAGCTGCCGTCGTCATTGATGCACACGCCATTTGCGGCGCGGAAGCCGGTCGCGAGAATCTCCGTCTTGCTGGCGTCGGCGCTGACTTTGAGCAGCGTGCCGTGGTGCGGCACCACGCTATCGAGCGCATGGCGGGCGGACTTGGCGTAGTAGAAATTTCCCGCCGCATCCGTCTGCAAGCCCATCGCAAATTCGTGGAAATGCTCCGTCACTTGCGCATCGTTGTTGAAGCACTGGATGAAGTCCGTCTCGCCGTCGCCGTTATAATCCACCAGTCTCGCAATCTGGTCGCGGCAGGTGATGAACAGTCCGCCATTGTGAAACTTCACGCCTAACGGCTGGAAGAGTCCACTCGCGATGCGCCGCCACGTCAGCTTTGCGGGAGCGCGCTCCGCAATGCCGTCCACGCGCCACACGTCGCCATTCCACATCGCGACGACCGCACCTTTTCCATCCGGCGTAAAATCAAAGCCGCCGGGACGCATCCAGCTTTGCCAAGGATTCTCGACGGGCAGCGGGAAAGTGTCGGCGGCAAATGGGCCATCGTCCTTGCCTGCTTCGGATGTCGTCGTGACTTCCTGCGTCCACTGACGCGGCCAACCCTTCATCAGCGGTGCAAGATCGAGCGGCGTAGTATCGGCTTTTGCCAGACTCTCCAGCGAGGCTGGATCGGTGCGCGAGATGAAAAATCGCGCTTGAGTTTCATACGATAAACGAGCGACCCAGAAGCCATCCTCGCGCTTCAATTCACCTTTGCCTTGCATAACGACATTGACGCTGTCGGGAGCGATGCGCAGAAGCGGCAACGGAGTGCCCCATTTTGACAGATGCACCTCCTCCACATTTACAGTGCGGGTGAAAACGGGCGTTGCACCGTAATCAATCCATCCGGGTGACTCCAGCACTCGCGCGGTATTGATAGTGGCCGAAATAATCACGCGATTTCCATTTTTATACACACCATCAAACTTCACCCAATCCTGCGGCAGCGGGCCGTAGCGTTTTCCATCCTTGCCGAGCACCCGCTTGTCATCGTCCCATTTTCCATCAGGTGACGCCCAGCCGGGGCCGACGGGATTTACGAAATGCTTCTCGCCCGTGAGCGAGGTGTGCGTGCCGTGGCTGCCGTCGAAGGCGATGCCGCGCCAGTCCACAAAATCGCCCGTCGTCGCTGCGGCCACGCGCATCGTGTCGTGGTCGTAAATCATCCACGCGCGGCCTTTACTCACACCGCCGGGGCCATCGTCGAGGCGGATGGCGATGCCTTTTTGCGCGATGTTTCCGGGGGCGATTTGATACGTCCAGAACAGCGCCGGGCCGAAGTCCATGCGCTTGTAGGGCGGCAGCGAGGTGTCCACTTTTTCCGCCTCCGCCCGCGCCAGACCGCGCGGCAGCGTGGCGAGGTAGGAGGGCGAGAGTTCCGTGTATTGCGTCTTGTTGTGCGGCTTCAGGAACGTCTCGCGGATGTATTGGATGACCGCGTATTTCTGCGCCGTCGTGTATTGCGGCTGCGCGACCATCTGGCCGAAGCCTTTGGTGAGCGTGAGATACTGTGAAAAAGGGTCTGCTCCGTTTTTGAACTGCCCCTCGGCAAATCGCAGCGCCGTCGGCAGCGAGCCGGGCGCGTCCTTTGTGCCGTGGCAGATGACGCACATCGTCTTGTAAATCTCCGCGCCCTCCGCGAGCGATTTGTCGTTCCAGCCCGCGACGATTTCCGCGTGGTCGCTGCGCTCCAGCGCCTGCACCCAGCCCGTGCCGCCTTCAATCTGCGGACGCCGCGAGACATTCTTCGGCGCGTGCTCAAAGTCCGGCGTATTCGCCCCCGCGCCGCCCGGCGTGAAAAGCGTGGCGATTTCCGCATCCGGCAACACCCGCGACCACAGCCGCACATTCACGAGCCGACCGCCGGGGAAATCATTCGCCACTCCGCGCAGCGCGGCACCCGCTTTGAGGATGTGCCCCGCGTCGTCCGGCGCGGTGAGCGCATCCTTTTTCCCAGTGCCCTCGCCATCCAGCCACATCCGCGCATTGCCACCCGTCACCGTGAGCACGACCGTATGCCGCACGCCCGGCTTCAGTTCGTCCTCCGATACGAGTTCACCGTCCTTCCCTGCTTTGAAAACCACCCTGCCCTTGCGAACGAAAAGCACCTTGCCCTCCGGCGTCCATTTTCCCTTCGGCGCGGATTTGGAAAAAAGCACGCCATCGTCTTCGCCGTCAAAAGTCGCCATCGCGGTGAAGTCCGCGCCGAGATTCACCTTCGCATCCGGGAACTCCGCCGCGCTGCTCTGCGCCAGCGAGGGCACCTCCTCCGGCCCGCGCACAAGCTTCCCATTTTCCCAAACACGCAGCACCGGCGCACCTTTCAGCGGACGCTCCACCGCGACATCGTGCGGCCCCTTCCCCACCAGCGGAATCGTGAAGTCGCCGCTGAATTTCACCTTCACCGCGCCTTCGAGATGCAGCCGATAATTCTGCGGCCATTCCGCCGCCTCCAGCGGCAGCGCCTCACGCGGCGGTGCGGCATGTGCGACAAATGCGAGAGACACAAAGAGGATGCGGAGAATTTTCATGGCTGGTAAAAACGGATGTAAAGGATGTGGGTCCGGCGGGAGCAATGGTTTTGATTCAATTCTGCATCAATCTTTGCTTCCTGCGGCCAAGCGTGCGAACTACTTTGCAGCCTCCGCCAGCCCCAAATCTCTTACCCAATGAAAACCCGCAAACCACATCGTACTATCCTCGTCACCACCATCGCTGCATTGAGCAGTCTCGCGCTCACGAGCGTTTCCTCCGCAGCCAGTCTTTATTGGGACGGCGGGAGTGTGGATATTTTGGTGGATGGAAATGGAATCAGCGCGGGCGGCGCGGGCGTTTGGGACACGACTATTTTGAATTGGGATGAGGGAGTCGCGCCTTACGTCGCTTGGGACAATGCGAATGATGACACGGCGGTTTTTGGCGGGATTGCTGGCGCAGTAAATCTGGGCGCAAACATCACGCTGGGCGACCTAAGTTTTGGCTCTACGGGCTACACCATTTCGAGCGGGGCAAACACTTTCACTTTCGGAGCAGTGAGCGGCTCTGTGACGCTCAATCACGCAGCAAGCGCCACGATCACCGGCGGAGTTATAGCGAGTGGCGATGTGAGCTTTTTGAATACGAGCTTCAACGCTGGCGTGATCACGCTGAATGGCACTGCGGCGGGCGGCATTTCGGGGAACGTCACGATTGGCCGATTCACGACTCTTTCATTGGCGCAGTCGAATGCGGCACTGCAAGACGTGACGGCGATTTCGCTCAATGGCGGCGGGCTTACGCTTACGAATGCGGATGACGCGGAGGCAGTCATCGACCGTGTGAATGACGCTGCGGATGTGACTGCGAATGGCGGCACAGTCACCTTGGTGAACACGCCGGGCGCTGCACTTCATGGCGAGATTTTCGGCTCCGTGGAGCTGACTGGCGGGCAGTCGAATTTCGTCCTCGCTACGAACCAAACCAGCAGCGGGAACCAGACGCTCACGCTCTCCGGCTTGGCTCGCACAGGCAGCACTGCGGCAGTGACGTATTCCGCAACCGGCGGATTAAACACGGCGAAAAATAGGATCGTAGTCACGGGTGCATTAGCGACTCCGAACGGAGAAATTATCGCGCCTTGGGCCACCGTCGGCACAGCGGTGAATTCGCAGACAGACTACGCAGTTTACAACAACGCATCGCAGGTCGTCGGCAGCGGTGTCGCGGCTTCCGTGGAGACCACTTGGACCAATGCCAACCACCTCTACACGGTGAACGTAGCTCAAACGCTGACTGCAAATCGCATGACCGCTGCGCTGCGCAACACGGGCGGCGGACTCAGCATCACGCTGAATGCCAGCAATCTCGCGACCTACGGAATCCTGAATGGCGGGAATGGCCAACTCACGATTGCGCCCGGTACTGGCGGCGGTACTATGACCACGCCGACCGGCGGAGACAACACGCTGTATCTCACGGCGGGAAGCCACGATATTGGTGCGCAAGCCACGATTACCGACAACGGCAATCCCGTGAACATCGTGAAAAACGGCGCGGGATTTCTTTTTCTAAACCCGACATCCGGCACCAATACCTACACCGGCAACACCACCGTAAATGCGGGAATTCTCCAGATCAGTGTCCTCGGCGGACTCGGCGGCACGGGGCGCACTTTGAGCGCGGGAAATCGTACCGTCGTACAAACACTTTTCTCCATAGATAATACGTTCCTCAATCGCTTCGTGGAAAATGATAATGCCTTCTACGTCCGCGTGGGCGGCGCTGCTGATTTGGCAAATGCCAACAATCTAGATTTCAGCAGCAGCACCGGAGCGAACCTGCCGAATGCCGTCCTCCTAGGCTTCGGCGCGATAGGCACAGGCACCGCGCAAGTTTACAGCGGCACACTCACTCCCGGAGGAAGTACCTACCGGATTGCCGCTTCGCATAAATTTCAAATCAACCCAGCCTTGAGCGGCGCTGGAAACTCGCTCGTGGTAAGCACCGGCCCGTCACAGGTGAATGGCGGCAACCGCGTCATTTTGAACGCCGCACCCACCTACGGCGGAAGCACCACCGTGGAAAGTGGAGCGGTGCTGCAACTCGGCACCGTGAGCATCGCCGGGCTTGCGCCGGGGCGCACGATCCTCGTGGAAACTGGCGGCACCATCATTCGCACCACGTTGGATAACGCATTCCTGAGCCGCATGGTGGAGACGAGCAATTTCATCTCGCTGAATATCAGCGGAGCCAGCGCCAACAGCGTTGATTTTAGCAAAGGCGGACTCGGCGCTTACCTGCCAAATGCAAGCCTCGGCGGCTACACGCAGAACAACGGAAACAGCACATTCACCGGCACCTTCACACCCGCCGACGATGTTTACCGACTCGGCGACCAGCGCCTTACTTTCGGAAACAGCTCCACACTTCACCTGAGCAATAACAACGCGCTCACGGGCAATCGCTCGCTCGTAGTCCACGGAAGGACGAGCCTCAACGGGACAAATGATTTCACGGGCGACACCACCATTTTGCCGCCAGCAGCAGGCGCAATCGTTTCGCTATTCCTGGGCAACAACCTCGCCATGCAAAACAGCGCACTCGATACCGGCACATCCGGCGGATTAGTCGGGCTGAATGCGGGAATCACGCTGCCTACTTTGGGCGGATTAAAAGGGAGCAGAAATCTCGCGGCAGTGATCACCGGAAACTACACCGCGATGACGGGCATCATCCTCAATCCCGCGCAGGACAAAAACCACGTTTACTCTGGCGCAATTGCCAACGGCGCACTCGGCACGACGCTCACAAAAAACGGCCTCGGCAGCCAGACCCTCGCCGGTGCAAATACCTACACGGGCCTCACGAGCATCAATGCCGGCACTTTAGTAATCACCGGCTCCATCAGCGGCTCAGCATCCGTAAATCCCACTGGCACGCTGGGCGGAAATGGCAGCATCTCCGGCGCTGTGACAGTCGCAAACGGCGGCATCCTTTCCCCCGGCGCACCACTCGGCACGCTCACCATGAACAGCGACCTGAATCTCAGCGCCGTCGATAGCCCGGCGAGTCTTGTTTTCCAAATCGGAAACCTAAGTAGCGACCGCGCAAACCTCACCTCCGGCACGCTCGACATCGGCAGCGACACATTAGGCTTCAGCGATTTTGCATTCAGCGACGCAGGCGATTTAGTCGCTGGAACCTACATCCTTTTTTCATCAAACCAGACCATCGTCGGCTCGCTGGACCAGAACGATCTTGGCGGCTCGTTCGGCGTATTCACCGGCACACTCAGCCTCGACGATGGCAATACCGATATATTGCTAACCGTAGTCCCGGAGCCGTCATCGCTCGCCCTCCTCGGTCTGGGTGCATTCGGCCTTCTGCGCCCGCGTCGGCAATCGTAAGCCGCAAAAGCCCCCCGCTGCTTGCACGGTAAATAACAGCTTTTTCCTTGGCGATTCTTCGCGGGGGCGGCTTTATTGCGGCTTATGTCGAGTCTCTTTGGCCACGCTTTTCGCATCTCCACTTTCGGTGAATCCCACGGGGGCGCAGTCGGCGTCATCGTGGATGGATGCCCTCCCCGCATCGCGATTACCGAGGCAGAAATCCAGACCGACCTCGACCGCCGCCGGCCCGGTCAAAGCGAAATCGTGACTCCACGCGACGAGGCGGATGCGTGCAAAATCGTGAGCGGTGTTTTTGAAGGGCAGACGATTGGCACGCCCATCGCGGTCATCGTCTATAACAAAGACGCACGTCCCGATGCGTATCGGGAAATGGAGACGGCCTATCGCCCATCGCACGCGGATTACACGTATCAGACGAAATACGGCGTGCGGAATTGGCAGGGCGGCGGACGCGCCTCGGCCCGCGAAACCATTGGCCGTGTGGCTGCGGCGGCTATTGCGAAAAAAGTGCTGCGCGAACTCGCGCCAAAACTCGAAATCGTCGCCTACGTAAAAAGCATCCACACGCTCACGGCGGAAGTGAACCCGGAGACGGTGCGCTTTGAAGACGTGGAGGCAAACATCGTCCGCTGCCCCGATGCGCCGATGGCTGAAAAGATGATCGATTTCATCAAGGCCGTGCGCTCCGAAGGCGACAGCGTCGGCGGCGTGATCGAGTGCGTCGTGCGCGGAGTGCCGCCCGGCCTCGGCGAGCCTGTTTTCGACAAACTGGAGGCCGAGCTTGCCAAAGCGATGCTCTCACTTCCCGCGACGAAAGGCTTTGAAATCGGCAGCGGCTTTGGCGGCACCTTGATGCGCGGCAGCGAGCACAACGATGCGTTTGAAATGCGCGAAGGAAACGTCCGCACGCGCAGCAATCGCAGCGGCGGCATCCAAGGCGGAATCAGCAACGGCGAGCCGATTTTCTTCCGCGTCGCATTCAAGCCCACCGCGACCATTTTCCACGAAGTTGATACCGTCACCACCACCGGCGAAAACACGAAGCTGAAAGCACGCGGTCGCCACGATGCCTGCGTGCTCCCCCGCGCCGTGCCGATGGTCGAAGCGATGGCCGCGCTGGTGCTGTGCGACCACGCGCTGCGTCATCGCGGGCAATGCGGCGCACTTTAGAAAAGCCATGACTGAGCTTAGTGCAGACACGCTGAAGGCCACCTATCTGAGCGGCAGTGGGATTGCAGCCGCGCTGCTCGCGTGGGGCGGCTGGAGACAAGGCGCAGCGCGGCAAGGCATGTCGCTTTTCGCTCTCGCCGGCGCGTATGCCGTGGGCTTCTTCGGGCGCAAAACCGCCGCGCCTTTTTTTAAGTTTCTTGGCTACCCGGATTTCATCACGGAAATCATCGGCGGGGTTGCGGCGGGCCTGCTCACGTATATCGCCGTGTATGGTCTGAGCCGCTTCCTTTTTAAGCCCACGCGGGAAATCGAAGACCGTGCGGGCAGGATTCGCTCCGGCGCATTTGGGTCGCTGCTGGGGCTGGTTTTCGCCGCGCTCATTTTCGTGGCCAGCTATTACGCGGTTCGGATGTTGGGGACGATTGCATCCTCCAAGCTCCACGTCATCCACGCGGAACAGGCAGCGCATAAAAAGCATCCCGGCACGCCAATCCCCGAAGAACCCGGCGCACTGATCAAAGGACTCGCGATGCTCAACGACGCGCTGAACGAAGGGCAGACCGGCGAATTTCTTCACAAAGTGGATCACATTCCGCCGAATGTGTACGC
>JANMLS010000419.1:0-14924 GCA_031372675.1 Verrucomicrobiaceae bacterium | reverse complement strand
TACGCTCTCGCAATTGCCGCTTACGCTCTCGCAATTGCCGCTTACGCTCTCGCAATTGCCGCTTACGCACTCGCAATTGCCGCTTACACGCCTGCAATCGCCGCTTACACGCCTGCAATCGCCGCTTACGCTCTCACAATTGCGACTTACATGGCTGTAATTGACCATTACATCCCCACAATCGCCGCTTACATGGCTAAAATTGACCATTCCCACCCTGCAACACCCGCTTACGCCCCCGCAACCTCCACTTTCCACACTGTAAAACCCACAACCACCCCGCCTAAACGCCAACAAATCCCTCATCGTTCGCGGGTGAATGGGATGTGCAGCCGCTCCACGTCATGAGCATCGTTTGGATTTTCAACGGCCCAAAGTCACAGTTTCCTTCCGGTGTGTTTACTCAACGTGAGACAGCCGAGCTTTGGATTCGGAAGCACGGCTTGAGCGGGACTCTCACAGCTTACCCAGTGGACATTGGCACTTACGATTGGGCACTCAGCGTTGGACATTTCACTCCGAAGCGTGACGACCAGCGCAGCGCCGAGTTCATTCAGCGCTTTAGTTCTGCGAGCCAGGAGCATTATCATTACGAGCAAGGAAACGCGGCCTAACTTGGGTCTTGAGGTGTCGTGCCATCTGTTATCTTCAACGAACGGTTTTGAACAACCAGCAACTCGAAACGCACAGCGCACTCAACATTATGGACGACGGGCCACAACCAGACGGATTTGAGAAAGGTATTCGGTTCGGATGTGGCTTTCTGTTCGGCGGCATCATTCTCTTTTTCGCTTTTGCACGAGACTTCTTCAGCACAGCCAGCCCGTTTTGGATTGCTGTCGGCGTCGGCGCACTCGTCTGCGGATTACTTGCCATCCGCTACGGCGACCGTTTTTATCACGGCATCCTCGACTTCTTTCGCTGGTGGTAGCCCGCGATGAATGCCTAAACATTCCCTTCAGCGAACTGCTCCGCGCGTTACGCTGAACGAAAGCCAAGCAAGCCACTACAAACTCAACCCAACAACTCCATGGAAATTTTCTTTATCGTTGTCGTGATTATTATCTTATTCGGATTTGCGATTAAGAAAGTTAGCAATCATGCCGATGGCCACTCTGGCGGTGGTGGTTATGTATCTGGTGGCTCCGGTGGTTCGGACAATCACTACATTGGCGACGGGCAGCGCCATCACAACTTCGACAGCCATTCCCACAGCGACTCCGGCGGTCAAGACAGTGGAGGCGGTTACGACAGTGGAGGCGGTGGAGATTGCGGCGGTGGCGGTGGCGGCGACTGATGAACGATTCACCCGGACTCCGTTACGTCTCCCGCGCTTTGCGTAGTCCAACCACAGCGTTCCAAAATCAAAGCCCCGCTGCTTCTTTATTGCCGACTTCCACGGGGGCGAATTCTTTTTCGAGGGAATCGAGGTATTCGGTGATTCGTGGATCGAGCGGGGCGGGTTGCGGAGTTTTTGTGGCGCGGAGGTAGTCGGCAAAGACGGGGACGCGGGCGGCGGGCTGGGTGGCTTCGTACCAGTTGAGGTAGTCGGTGATCAGTGTGCTGCGGCCAAGGATTGTAGCGCGTGCTTTTTCAGCGGTAGCGAGGCGGGCGGGGATGGTTTTTGTTTTTTTGGCGATGAGGAGTGCGACGATTTGTTCGTACTCGGCGATGAGGGAGCGATAGACGGGATTGGCGCGGGAGGAGAGTGTGATGAGCGCGTTTTGGTTGGCGCGGAGGGTCTGGAGTGCGGCGCTTTTTTCGAGGTAGGTGGGGAAATCGGCGAGGGCATACGGCTGGGTGATGCCGGGTTTTTCCGTGGGGATGTGGATGGTGAGAAGTGGGATGAGTTGCTCGTGAGTTTGCGCGGGCGTGAGTGTCTGCCATCGCTCGGAGTGGGCGAAGCGGGCGAGCTGGAGCGCCCACCATTTGGAGAGGGCGCTTTCGTTTTGCGCAAGTTCGGGGAAGTGGCGGGTGATGGCGCCGACGGGGTCTTGATGGTGAAGGGGCCATTCGCGCAGGAGTCGGGCGAGGTTTTTGGGGCCATCGGGCAAGGCGAGCAGCGCTTCGATGAGGCAGAGTGCGGCGGCGCGGTCGATCTCGGTGTTTGTCGCTGCGAGTTGTGCAGGCGGGCGGGTGATGAGTTTTTCGAGGGAGGGGAGCTTGGTGTGGTCGGCGATTTGTTTGAAAATATCGGTGGTGAGTTGCCCGTCGCGGCGGCGCATGGTCTGGATAATCCCTTCGACGGCCCACCAAGGTGGCTCGGCGATGGGGGCGCGGTTTTCGATGGTGCGGTTGCGGTAGGCGTGCTCCAGAAAAAGGGCGCGGATGAGGTGTTTCTGGAGGTGGATGGAGGCAGGGTCGTCGCCGAGCAGTGCGTTGATTTCGATTTTCGGGCCAGCGACGGTGTTGATGAGTGCGATGGCGACTCCGGGCTTATTTTTGCCGGGCGTGGCGCGGTCAATGGTGATGAGGATGGGGAGGTCCCAGTCGTCGCGCTCTTTGAGGATGCGGAGGATGCGCTCCTTGGTGTCCTCCGCAAACATGACGATGGCGCTGCGGAGGTTCTTGTCGTCGCAATAAATAGTGAACTGACCCGTGGAGCTGGTGGAGCGATTCTTGAGGTCCGCAGCGGCGAGTCGGGAAGTAAATAGGAGGGCTATGAGGAGAAAAATGCCGGCGCGAAAAGGCGGCATTTAGAGAGCCTTGGAGACAAAAGTAATGCGACCTTGCACGATGCGGATTTCCGCGAGGCGGTCGGCTTGTTTGATCTCTTTTGCGAATGTTTTCCAAAGGCCGGTGACAGCGTAGTTTTCGAGAGGTCCGGCGATGGAGGGATGGAAGCCGAGGCGACCAACGCGGAGGCCGATGAGTGAGGCGGTGACTTTGCCCTCAGCATTGCTGACCTTGTAACTGGCACTGGTGTAGAGCGAGATGCCAAACAAATCCCGCTCCACAAAAATGGTGATCATGCCTTGCTCTAGGCTCGCTACGGCGCGGGTGAACTTGATGCCGAGGGAGCCTTCGCTGGCTTTCAGGATGCGCTTGAGGTGCGCGTTGAGATCGTCTTCCGAAATCGTAAATGAGTTCGCGGTTTTCACCTCCATAAGCCTCTGCCATAAATCGGATGGAGCGACATCAGGAAAGAGGAGCTTCGACGTATCGGGCACGCCTTCCGGCTTCTGCCAGAACAGGAAAAGCGCCGCGACAACCATCGCAAAGACGACGATCTGCGCACCCACTCGGAAGTCGCTGAAGCCCCCGGAGCGGCGGGGAGTCATCATGCGGCGGACACGTTTATGCGTCTCCTCAGGAGTCTCACTTTTTGTAGCCTCGGTCTTTGGGAGAAGGGAGCGGTCGAGCTTCGAGCCGCAGTTGTGGCAGTAGACGCGCTCGGGTTCATTGTCATGGCCGCAGGAAGTGCAATTGAGTTTGGATGCTTCGGGTTTGGACATGGCGATTTATTCTTTCTTGGCAGGTGTGGACGGCGCGGCTGCTGGTTTGGATTCAGTCTTTGCGGGCGGAGAAGCTGAGGCGGTATCCTTTTTTGCAGCAGTTTTATACCCCTCGCTGCGGTAGTCGGTGATGTAAAAACCAGAGCCTTTGAAGATCAGCCCCGCCCCACCGCCGAGGAGCCGCTTCACTTTGCCTTTGCCCCATTTTTTCATTGCGCAGTGCTCCTTCGGGCAGGTGGCGAATGCGTCGTCCTTCATGGATTGGACGCATTCAAAACTCTTCCTGCACTTGGCACATTCGTATTCGTAAGTCGGCATGATGATTGGACGGATGGGGATTCTCCGCCGCGATTGTTAGCAGAGGGCGGGCCTTCGGGCAATGGGTCGTTCGTCGGCTAACAGGAAAATGAATGCTCGCCGCAATGTGGGCGAATAATTACTGGCCAGCGGGCTTCGCAGGCTCTGGAGCTGGAACAGGCGTGACTGGCGCAGCTTCTGGTGAAACAGGAGGCGTCGTCGGTGCAGGCGTCGCGGGCTGTGGAATTGCAGGCGCGGGTTCTGGCGTTGTTGTCGGCGTGACTGGTGCCGTGGGCGCCGGAGCAGCGGGCGCCGGAGCAGCGGGCGCGACGGGCGCGGGTGCCTCGACTGGCGTCGTCACCGTCGCAGGCACTGGAGCTTTGCTGGCATCCAGCGCAGACTTTGCGGCGGCTTCAGCCTTGGTACGGGCTTCGTCGGCCTTCTTTTTATTGCGGGCGTCTTCGATATATTTGTTGCTCGCAGATTTCGACTCGCCGTCCTTCGCGTAAAGAATGGAGAGGACGAGCGTGATGACCATGAAAATACCTGCAAGCCAGCGGGTGAGGTTCGCGAGGACGTTCGTCGTCTGCGCACCGAAGATATTGCTGGCCGTATCACCGCCAAACGCCGCGCCAAGGCCCTCGTTCTTTGGACGCTGGAGAAGAACCACGAAGATGAGCAACAAACAGACGACCACATTCACCGCGAGAAGCAGCTTCGTAGTGATACCAATGAACGAGAAAGCAAGGATTGCCATAGTTTGAAAAAAGGGCGCGGACTATGCAGGCAAGGCCCACACGTAGCAAGGGGCATTTTGGGGATCGCCGGGGCGCGGGGCTGCTGTGTAGGAAATGGGTATGTCAAAATCCTATACGGAACGAAAAATCGCTTGGGCGGAGAAGATGCGTGCGCGTGGTGCGCGGGCGGAAATGGTCCGCTCGAAGGACCGGTTGCCGCCCGGCCAGCATCTCGTGAAGAAGCTCCAGGTGCTCGATTTGGGTATCCATCCTGATCTTCCTCGCGAGTCGTGGCAGCTTGAAATCACGGGGCTGGTGGAAAATCCGGTGACGCTCGACTGGGCCGCGCTCATGGCGCTCACGCAGTCGGAGCGGATGAGCGATTTCCACTGCGTGACGACTTGGAGCCGCTACGACTGCCGCTGGGAGGGCGTCGCGCTAAGTGCGCTGCTGGACCTTGTGCGCCCGCTGGATGAGGCGCGGTTTGTTTTTTACAAAGCACGCGATGGCTACACGACGAACACGCCGGTGGACGCGCTCACGCACCCCGATGCGCTGCTCGCGCACAGGCTGGATGGCGAGCCGCTGCCGGTGGAGCACGGCGGGCCGTTGCGGGTGATCATCCCGCAACTCTACGCGTGGAAGGGCGCGAAGTGGGTGAAGCAAATCGAGTTTCGCGCGACGGATGCGCAGGGCTACTGGGAGGAGCGGGGATACTCGATGCTCGGCGACCCGTGGCTGAATGATCGCTTTTCGTAGGGCGTTCAGCGTAGTGGGATAGGCATCCTGCCTGTCGTGGTCGGACCTGCTTCCAGCCGGTCCTGTGTTTCACCTTGGACGGGCTGGAAGCCCATCCCACTTCGACAGGCAGGGATACCTGTCCTACTACCGCCGCACTTCAAAGACGACGATCAACTGCCCGCGCGGGTGCATCGGGCCGCGAATGAAGAGCGGGCTATCGAGGCCGAGCTTGGCTTCCGTGACGACGATGCGCCGTTTGTCGTGGAAAAATTCAAGGTTCAAGTGGTAGCCGGGCGCGTCTTTTTTTGCGACCGCGCCGACCCAGAAGTTCTGGCTCGGCACCAGCCAGCGCTCATTTTGATCATCCATGACTTTCGTGGCCGATCCGAGAATCTGGAATTCTTCGTAGCCAAAGACCTTAGTGAGCTTCGCCGCGTACGGCGCGAGTTCGGCAGGCGGGGCTTTGCGCTCGATGCCGCGAGCGGGATTCGTCGCGAGCACGACGGCGCTCCACACTTTATCCTCGGCGGAGGCAAACGCTGCGAGCAGCAGGAGAGTGGCGAGGATGCGGATCATTCGAGCACGTAGTCAGCAGGCAGCGAAGCGAGGCCGTCCACCCACACAATCGCGAGGCCGTCGGCATTCAAAAGCTGTGCGGAGATTTTGTCGTCGCCCGCCGTCACGCTCAGGACTTGGGCGAAATACTCGGTGCGCGGTTTCGGCTCGCTCACCATCCCAAAATAAATGCCCGCAGCCGCGAGGACGCAGACCGCAGCGGCAAGCGCGAGACGCCACAGCGGGAAGAAATCGTTCCTTTTCCGCGCAGGCTGCGCCGGGGCGATTTCGCGGAGAATCTGGTGATTAAAAAACTCGCCGTTTTTCAGCGCAGGCACCTTCGCGGCCAAAGCGCCGCGCAGTTTCTCGTGCATCGTGCGCTCGGCAGCGGCGGATGGATTTTCACGCTCAAACGCCTGCGCCTCGGCTGGTGAAAGTGCGCCATCGAGATACGCGGTGAGCTTTTCCTCGGCGGGTGAAAGATTGGGTTCAGAGTTGTTCATAAATGTCTTGGAGTTGGGATTGCAGTTTTTTGCGGGCGTAGAAAAGGCGAGACATCACGGTGCCGGACGAGCAGCCGATGGCATCGGCGATTTCCTGATATTCCAGCCCTTCGATTTCGCGGAGGACGATGACTGCGCGGTGTTCGGGCGAGAGCTTCTCGATGGCGGCATCAATGCGTGTGCGCAGCTCCGCATCGGCGATTCGCTCGGAAGGCTCCATCACCCGCTTCGGCGCGGTCGCCGCCGTTGGCTCGATGCGGCGGAGGCCAATCGTGTCGTCAAATTCCTGCCCGCCCCGGATGTGTTTTTTGCGCAGCCAGTCGAGCGAGACATTCGTCATGATGCGATACAGCCACGTAAAAAACGCGGACTGCCCACGGAAGTTCGCGAGGCTTTTCCAAGCCTTCACGAAACCATCCTGAGCGAGGTCCCAGGCGTCTTCTTCATTTCTGACCATGTTGTAGATCATCGCGAAACAGCGTTGCCGGTATTGAGTTATGAGTGAGTCGAAAGCCGCCCTGTCCCCGCGCTGCGCACGCGCGACCAATTCGAGATCGCTCGTGGCATTTGCAGAGTTGCCGGCCTCTCCTTTCGACGTAGATGGATTCGGATTATTCAATCGGTGTGACTGCGCTCCTTAAACGGCAAGCGCCGCAAAATGTCCACGCCGGAGGCGGCTTTGCGAGTCGGCAACTTTTGAAGATGCAATTTCCCGCGAACAAGGCACAAGTCGGCTTATGCCAATCGGGTCAAAGAGCGGCGCTCTGCCGCGCAGGATATTTTCCGTAACGCTCGCGATCACTTTCGCGGCGGCGAGCGGCGCATTTTCGCAGACCAAAAAGAAGAGCGATAAAGGCGCGGAGCGCGAGGGCGTGGAGCATCTCAAGGAGGAGCTTGGCATCAATCAATTCACCACTCCGAGCATCGAGACTGTGCTGCTCGCGCTCAAAGAACTTCGCCCCATCGAATACGATAAAGCAGCGCGGACACTCGCCGACACCGTGCCCGGCGACCGCGCCCGCCTTGCTCTCAGCGCGGGCGCTTTGATCGCGGATGGCTTCCTCGCTGTCTCCGCAGAAAAACAATCGAGGCTTGACGACATTGGCCGCCTGCTCATCCGCCACGCAAAGGGACTCGGCGTGAGCGACTACATCACCCGGCACAGCAAAAGCATCCTCGAAAAAGGCGCGGCAAAAGACTGGCCCGGCATCCGCGCAGAATTAGTCGCCACGCAGCGCGACGTGGAGAAAGCAATGATGGCGCTGAAAGACGAAGAAATCGCCCACCTCGTCGCCCTCGGCGGCTGGGTGCGCGGGCTGGAAATTTCCTCCGCGCTCGTCGCCGACCAATACACGCCCGAACGCGCTGCAATGCTCGTCCAGCCTTCCGTCATCAGCTACTTCATTGACCGGATTTCCACGCTAAATCCCACGCTGAAAAAAATGAGCGTCTTCACCTTGCTGGAAAAAAACCTCGCCGAGATTCAAACGCTGATTGTGAAAGAAAAAGCAGGAACTCCCACGGCGGATGAGCTGAAAAAAATCCGCGAACTGTGCGGAGCCATCGTCGCCGCATTCGGGGCCGAAGCGCAGTAGGCATGCTCATCGCTTTTCACAAACCCTACGGCGTCCTCTGCCAGTTCACGCCCGACGGATCGCCGAACCGCACACTCGCGGAATTTGATTTCCCGAAACACGCCTACGCCCTTGGCCGGCTCGATGCGAATAGCGAGGGCTTGCTGCTTTTGAGCGACGAGCCGTATTTGAATAAACGCCTGCTCGATCCTGTGAACGCGCACTCGCGCACTTACTGGGCGCAAGTCGAGCACCTCCCGACGACCGAGGCGCTGCGCGAGTTGCAGCGCGGTATCGAGATCGGCAAAACAAAAACGCTGCCTTGCCGTGCATGGATGCTCGATCCGCAGCCGCTCATGCCGCAGCGCGATCCGCCGGTTCGCTTTCGCAAAAGCGTTCCCGATTGCTGGATCGCGCTCTCGCTCATCGAGGGGAAAAATCACCAAGTCCGCAAAATGACTGCCGCCATCGGGCATCCCACGCTGCGCCTCATCCGCGTGCGCATCGGCGAATTTGATCTCGGCGGACTCGCTCCCGGACGCTGGCGGGAACTTGGCATTGGCGAACGTGCGCGAGTTTTCAGCGGCAAAGCGATTGCGCACTGACGCATCGTTTTCCTGCTTCCCCCGCTTTTCCGGGAAATATAAGCAACAGCGAGTGAAGCCGCTTCTCACATTCTTCCTCTGCCTGATCGCTGCCGTATTGCCGCAACTCCACGCTCAAACCGGCAAGGACCAGCGAGCCGCAGCACCGCCGCCCGCAGTCCCGCAAAAAGCCACGCTCGACCGAGGGCAGACGGTGGTGATTCCGCTCGCGGTTTACGGTCCCGGTGCTCCGCAGATGGAATATATCATCCGCACGCAGCCGAAACACGGTGCCTTGTCGCGTGTGCAAATCACCGGCGCGGCGACTGCGGCAGTCACCTACACCGCGCCCGCGAAGACAAACGCGCTCGAAGATCGATTCACCTACGCCGTGCGCACCGCCGATGGCGTCTCGGCTGCGGTGCCAGTAATCATCAGCATCGTAGAGCCAGTGGGACTCCCGCCGAGGCTCGTAGTTCCCGGCTCGCTCGATGCTGAAAATATCTACCCCGGCGACGAAGGCACATTCACGATTCCGATTAAAAACTCCGGCGGCGGATATGCGGAGGGCGAGATCAACATCGCCGCACCGTGGGCGGTGCAAGGGGCGAAAAAATTCCGTCTCGCGGGCGGCGAGGCGATGGATGTCACCGTCACATTTCCCGCCACAAAGCTCGGCCCGCAGCAGGCAGACCTCAGCTACGGCGCGGCGCATCGCGTCTCCACGACGCTCAATCTCAAAGTCGTCGCACCGCTCACCGTCGCGCCCGCGTTGCTGGATTTGAAAGCGAAGCCGGGCATCGCGACGCGCAGCGGACAAGTGAAGCTGACGAACGAATCGTCCAAGCCTGTCACCGTCGCCGTGAAGCACGGGGGCCGACTGCTCACCGAACAAAGCATCACCATCCCCGCGCTCGATTCGCGGGAACTCGCAGTCTTTGCCGAGCCGGGCGAGGTGGGGAAAATCGAGGACCAAATCGAGCTAAACTCCGGTGAGTGGAAACACTCGCTGCCCGTCATCGCCGCGCCGCTTGGCCCCATCGTCGCAGTTCGCGAAAAGTCCGTCACTTTCGCTGGCGCAATCGTCGGTCGCACGGCGCAAAGCAGCATCACGCTCGAAAACACCGGCGGCACACCAATCGCGCTCACACTCACTGCGCCCGCGCCATTTCGCGCCGATCCGACTGCCATCGCGCTGAAGCCCAAAAGCACCGCCGTCATCGCGATTCTCTGCACTGCGCAGAGTGCTGGCGTGGCAGAAGGACAGCTCACCATCAAAGGCGCGGATGTCGAAATCAGCATCCCACTTTCCGCCCAAGTCGCGCCGCAGGAACCTGCGCAGAAGCCCGTACCCGCGCCCGCGAATGTCGCCGAAAAAATCGAAACTGCGCCCGATACAAAGCCCGCAGCGCAGCAGCCATCGGCAGCGGCAGAATTGCCAAACATGCGCGGCAAGGTGATCGAAGCCACATCCGACGGCGCCATCATCGAGTGGAAGTCCCCGCAGAAAAACGGCCTTCGCGCCCAAAGCCGCATCCTCTCGCCCGCCAAGGACGCTCCCGCGATTAGCTGGAAAGACATCAGCGCAACATTCGCACCGTCCGGCGCGATGATGCGCTGCACCGTTGATTCACTCGCGCCGAAATCGCTCCACACCGTCCGCATCATCTCCGCAGACGGCGTCGAGTGTACTGTCAACTTCGTGACAAAGCCCGGCCCGCCATATCTCCGCTACGCCGTCCGCGCGACGCTGCTCATCCTCATTCTCGCGGGAGTCAGATTCTACATCCGCAAACGTCGCGCAGAACGCAGCCAGTAGTTTCAGCCGGCTTTTTTTTCACAACAATGAGCCGCGCAAAAAAGCGGCGCTTGCTCGCGCTGGGCGCACCGCGTAATCGCAGCGGGTGATTTCCATCGGCAGCGGCACTGAGTCTGATTTTCCTGAGCGAATCCGGCATATCTTTTCGCCGGAGGGGCTTCTGGGGCAGGCTGCGAATTTCGAGCAGCGCACCGAGCAGCAGGAGATGGCCGTCGCTGTGGCCACGGCCCTTGCGGAGGAGCGGCATCTTGTGGTGGAGGCGGGAACTGGCGTGGGGAAATCGCTCGCTTACCTCATCCCTGCGGTGCTTTGGGCGAAGGAGAAAAAGAAGAAAGCCGTGATCTCCACGCACACGATCAATTTGCAGGAGCAGCTTGTCTATAAGGACATCCCCATCGTCAGAAAAGTCATCGGCGATTTGCTCGGCGAGGATGGATTCACTGCGATGCTTTGGAAAGGCCGCGCCAACTACGTCTGCCCGCATCGCCTGGAGCGTGCGATGCAGCAGAGCGAGGAGCTTTTCACCGGCCCGGAAATGGAGGAACTCAAGCGCATCTGGGAATGGGCGCAGACCACGCAGGATGGCTCGCTCTCCGATCTCGCGGTGGAGCCGGACAACGCTGTGTGGGCGCAGATTTGCAGCGAGCCGCACATCTGCACGACGAAAAGCTGCGGCAATAATCCCAAGTGCCACTACCAGCGCGTGCGCAAGGCGCTGATCTCGGCGGATGTCGTGGTGCTGAATCACACGCTCTTTTTCCTCTCGCTTGGCGGCGTCGCGGAGTCGGAGGAAAATGAGAGCGGCTATTTGTTTGCGAACGACTTTGTGATCTTCGACGAGGCGCACACGGTCGAGGCCGTCGCCTCAAAAATGATCGGTCTCAACGTCTCGCAATACGGCCTCCGCTACGCGCTCCAGCGGCTCTACAATCCGAAGACGAAGAAGGGACTTTTCCAAATCCTGCGCAATGCAGACGGCGTCCGCGCGGTGACGGACACGATGGAAAAGAGCGACGAGTTTTTTGAGAAAGTCGGCAGCGCTGCGGATTTCAAAAAAGGAAAAGAGTACCGCGTGCGGCATCCCGACTTTGTTCCAGACACACTCAGCGGCGAACTCACGAAGCTGCAAACGCTCGTGGTGCAGACGCTCAAAGTGACGGACGACGAGACGACGAAAGCGGAGCTGCAAGACCTCGGACGAAAAATCCGCGATGCCCGTGGCAGCCTTGCGACTTTTCTAAAGCAGGACGCGGAGGACTACGTGTATTGGGTCGAGCAGACGGGGAAGACGGGAAATTTTCACAACCTGCACGCCGCGCCGATTGATGTCGCTGCGCATCTTCGCGCGCTGCTTTTCCGCGAGAGCCACACTGCGGTGCTCACCAGCGCGACACTCAGCATCGGCGGAGAAAATCTCGATTACTTCCGCAACCGCATCGGCGCGGAAGATGTGCCCGGCAAGAAAGTCGGCTCACCCTTCGACTACGAAAAACAGATGCGGCTTTACGTGACGAAGAAAATGCCCGACCCGCGTGACCCGGATTACGTGGAGGCGCTGGCGCGGCGCATCGAGGAATTTGTGCAGCTCACGGATGGACGCGCTTTCGTGCTATTTACCAGCTATCGCACGATGCAGGATGTCGCCGCGATTTGCCGCGAGCCTTTTGATGAAAAGCATGACTGGAAGCTGCTCGTGCAGGGCGAGGGGCTTTCGCGCACGCGGCTCATCGCGGAGTTCAAGCGCGACGAAAAGCATGTGCTCTTTGGCACGAAGAGCTTTTGGAGCGGCGTGGATGTCCCCGGCGAAGCACTCAGTAATGTGATCATCACACGGCTCCCGTTCGCCGTGCCCGATACGCCGCTCATCGAGGCGCGGCTCGAAGCCATCGAAGCTGCGGGCGGCAACTCATTCGGCGACTACTCGCTGCCGGAAGCGATCCTCGAACTTCGCCAGGGCGTCGGGCGTCTCATCCGCACAAAGAGCGATAAGGGAATCGTCGTCATCCTCGACCCGCGAATCCTCACGAAGCGCTACGGCCAGTCGTTTCTCAACGCGCTGCCGAAGTGCCCGGTGGAGATTGTGTGAATGACGAATGGCTATTCGCAAATAGCCGATAGCCAAATTCGTCATTCCCTAATTCAGCACGATGATCGGCGCGGGGATCACGCGCACTGGCGCTTGCACATCCGTCGTCCCTTCCGTCTGCTCTAGGCCGGCGACGAGGTTGTTTTCAAAAGTGACTACGAGTTTCCCGGAGGGCACCTTCACCCACACCGTGCTCTCCACCAGTCGGCCCTCGCGGTTGTAGCCCGTCGTCTGCTGCGGGACGCGCGTGTAGCGGACAAACTCCCATGTTTCCTTGCGCCCGGCGGCGTCGAGTTTGGAGGTCTTTTTCTGCGCTTTGCCGAGGGAGGCGGCGACTTCATCGTGCGTCATGTTTAGCCCCACTTCGTTCTTTACGATCAGCGCATCTACTTCCGCTTTTCGCTTCGCATTTGCGCGGAGGCTTTCGATGAATTCCGGCTTGAGCGGCGTGAGCGAAACCGCATCCACCCAGCCCGAAACCTGCCCTTGCTGCGCCATGCCGCGAACGCGCAGCCCCTTCTCGCTCACGGCCAGCAACTCCACCGTGCGCCCTTTGCCAATCAGCCCAAGATAGCGCCCTTGATTGAGCAGGCTGAAGACTTTTGCATCCAACATCACCGCCAGCTTCACCCCCTTCACGCCAAAATCATCCAGATACATCGCCCCCGCCTCCCGCAAAATGGGCGGCGCGGCTAAGGTGGAGGAAGTAAGCAGGCAGGCGATGGCAAAAAGGGCGGCTTTCATGGAGAAAATGGTAAGCCTCTTTGTCGGCCACGCCAGCGGTTTTATTCAAAGCAAAACGCGGTCGCCCGTCGTGGCTCATGCAGCCCTCTGCGTGAATCCATTTCACGCAAAGCGCAGATCGAAAGAACGTGCGACCGGATTATGTCCGCTTCGCGTGAGGAGGTTCACGCAGGGGGCTGCGTGAGCCGCGACTCCGGGGCGCGGCGCCTATACGGGGCGCGGCGCCTATACGGGGCGCGTCACCAGCATGGCTGCGGAGCCTGCTTCGTTGTCGGTTTCATTGATCACGTACACTTTGAAGACTGCGGAGACTCCGGGCTGTGTGAGGCCGAAGTTGGTGGTAAATTCCGGCGTCGCATCGGGCGCGTGTTCGGCGATGGTGATGGCGTTGTCTTCCTCCCATTTCGCCCCCACATGGCCGCGAAGCTGCACTTTTTTTATCCCCGCCTGCTCGACTGTGGAGTGGACGATTTTTGCCGCATCGGGTGCTTGGAAAATGGCGGACGCGGAGAGCGCATCCGGCGTCGATCCCGGTTCGGGCGTGAGGCGCGGGAGCGTGGCGACGAGGTTTGGGTGGCTTGCGCATTTGGTCGGCACGGCTTGGCGGTACATCTTCATCGTCTCGTAGGCGGTGGCTTGCAAAAGTGTGCGGTCCACACGAGCAAGTGCCAGGTTTTGCTCGCAGGCGGCGTCTTCGATATAGGCGGCCTCCAGCGCGGCGACGGTGCCGGTAAATAGCGCCTCACTCAGCGCCCCGTCCGAGAGCATGATGGGCAGCGGGAGGCCGGGGCGAGCGTCCGCAGCATTCAGCTTTCTCCAGAGACTCGCCGCATCATACATCGGTTTTGTGAACACCTCGCGCCCATCCCGCACGCTCGGCGCATTCGGGCGCGCCGGCATAAATTTCGTCCCCACATAATACGCGTCCATCAACCCCGTGAACTGGTTAAACCACTGGAGTAGCTGCGCCTTTTTAATAGCAATATCGGCCCGCGCAATTTCGCAATCGTTGAGCTTGTCTTGTATAACGGCCTCCTGCGCAGCCAACGAGGCGCGCAAATTTTGGAAATCGTTCAGCCACATCGGCCCGCCGTTAATTGGCAACACGATAAAATTGGCTACGCCGAGCACGGTGTTGGCGTTGTTCCAGTGAGCGATGAACTCGTCCATCGTGGGGATATAAGAAGCGAAGCTGCCGGTGATTGCCATAGGATAGTTGGTGGTTTTCTGTTGTTTATCGGAGACTGTGCTGTGAACGCAAGCAAAATCTTTTACCGCATCTACTCATGGAAAAATATCATCTTTCTGCGTTAAGATGTCATATTTACGCATAAAAACACAATCGGGGAACAATAATAGTGCATCGGGGAATGTAATAAGTGCATCGGGGAACGTGATAAGTGCATCGGGAGGAAATAACACCGCGCCGGAGAGCTTAAACACTGCGTCGGGAAGTGGCAATAGTGCATCGGGAGGCAATAACACCGCGCCGGAGAGCTTAAACACTGCGTCGGGAAGTGGCAATAGCGCATCGGGAGGCAATATCAGTGCGTCGGGAGTGAGCCGGGTGCTTTTTGAAGTGAGCCGGATGCCTTTGGGAGTGAGCCGGGTGCTTTTGGGATTGAGCCGGGTGCCTTTTTAAGTGAGCCGGGTGCTTTTTGGAGTGAGCCGGGTGCCTTTTGAAGTGAGCCGGGTGCCTTTTGAAGTGAGCCGGGTGTCTTTGGGAGTGTGCCGGGTGTCTTCGGGAGTGAGCCGGGTGCTTTTGGGAGTGAGCCGGGTGCTTTTGGGAGTGAGCCGGGTGCTTTTGGGAGTGAGCCGGGTGCCTTTGG
>JANMLS010000389.1:0-20321 GCA_031372675.1 Verrucomicrobiaceae bacterium | reverse complement strand
ACGCAGGGGGCTGCGTGAGCCACGACGTGCAATCGCGGCGTTCGGGTCTAGCGCGATGGAGCTTCGGGGATGATGAGCGTCTGGCCTTCGCGGATCAGGTCCTTGCCTTTTAGCTGGATTTGATTCGCGTCCTTGATGTGGCTTGCGAGAGCGCGGTTTTTGTAAAACGTGTTTGCGATGGAAGCGAGTGTGTCGCCCTTCTTCACTTTGTATTCGCGGGTGCCTTGCGGGAGATTGTTCTTCGCATTTTCCTCCGCTGAAAACGGGCGCAGCTTCACCACTTTGTAGGTGATGTTATTTTTCTCAAGGATGCCCTCCAGTCGCGTTCTTTCCTGACGTAGTAGCTCGTTGTCTATTTTGAGTTTCGCCGCTTCGCTCTGCGGCATGAAGCCTTCCTTGTTCAGCTTTGCCTGAAGCCCTTTTTCGCACTCGCGACGCGCATTTTTTGCATCCGTCGCGTGAGGGCCGGATGGCGCGAGTTCGAGATAGCGTTCGTAGTGGTGAATCGCATCCAGCGGAGACTTCAGCTTGTCATCATAAAGCAGCGCGATGCGGTAATGCAGGTCCGCAGTTTTTGGGGAGCCGTCGAGCGCGGCTTCGTAAGCGCGGATGGCCGGTTTGTATTCGCCAAGTTTTGCACGTCGCTGGGCGAGTTCCACGTTGTCGGTTTTGTCCCCTGCTTTTTTCTCGCAGCCGACTAGGAGCAAAAAGAGAAAGGCAAACGCGAATACAAATCTCATAGGGTGGAGTCGCGGAGAGGATGTTTTTTCAGCGCCTCGACAATCGCTTGGACGCATTTCACGCGGGTGTGCCATTTGTAATTGGCACCGATGACCTGCCAAGGTGCGCGAGTCGTCGAGGTGCGCACGAGCATTTCCTGCGCGGCTTCCACGTTTTCCTTCCAATGCCGCCGATTCCGCCAGTCTTCATCGGATATTTTCCAGTGCTTGTATGGGTCGGATTCGCGGTCCTTGAACCGCTTCAGTTGCTCTTCTTTGGTGATGAAAAGGTAGAGCTTCACCAACACGCATCCGTCGTCCATGAGCTGCCGTTCAAATTCATTGATCTCCCGGTAAGCGCGCTTCCAGTCTGCTTCCTGGCAAAAACCTTCGACTCGCTCGACGAGCACTCTGCCGTACCAGGAGCGGTCAAAAATCACGACCTGTCCGTGGGGCGGAAGTCTGCTCCAAAAGCGCCACATGTAGTGATGCTGGTACTCTTCAACAGTCGGCTTCACGATGGAGTGAACTTTGAGCAAACGCGGGTCGAGTTTTTCCACGATGCGCTTGATTGATCCGCCTTTGCCCGCTGCATCCGGGCCTTCGAGCACGATGATGAGATTGCCTTTCGACTCAGCGAGTTTTCGCTGCCAACCCAGAAGTTCGAGTTGGGCTTTGCGCAGACGCTTTTTATAGTCGTCCGAGGAAATCTGTTTGTGCTCCAGTTTTTCGAGGCCAGCCGATGAAGAGTATCCGGCTGGGGTTTGGAGCCTGATGGTCGGGTTTGTGTAGCGCTTCACGCGGGCCGTTCTACATACACCGGATGCGCCACGCAAGATGTGATCGGAAAATGCGGAGGAATGGGCACCGCCAAAATCGCAGAACTAAGCGGCACCTGCGCCTGCTTTCACTGAGAGCGTGCTTTCAGGCTCTTCCGGGGTGGGGAGGAGTTTGATGCGCACGGTGTCTTTGCGGCTTTCAATGGAATTTTCCTGCGGGGATGTGCGGAGCAGCGTGAGTTCTTCGGTGAGGGCTTTGACCTTGTCTGCGAGTGCATCCCGCTCCGCAGTCACTGATTCGAGCTTTGTTTTCAGCGAAGCGGCATCTCCATCAACTTTGGGCCGCATCATAATTTGTGCGGAACCCATGATTTCGATCTGTTTCTGCTGGTCAGCGACTTTGGCTAAAAGCTCGTCATTTTGCGCACGGAGAATGCCGATGTTCTTACGCAAAGTATCAATCTCCGCTGGAGTAGCAGTGGCGACCGCTTTTATTTCATCGGGCTGGAAGCTGCACTCCACGGTGCCGAAAGTGACTGCGCAGGCTCCTTTCAGTTCGGCTTCTTTGACTTGCTCGCCGTTGACAAAGCAGTGATTGGTCGAATCGAGGTCGCGAAGGATGTAATGGCCGTTAGCCGCGACAATCTCTGCGTGAACACCTGAGACTGTTCCGTGGTTGATTTGGATTCCATTTTCCGCACGCCGTCCGACGGTGACGCGGCTTCCACTGATGGTGAAAGTCAGGTCTCCTTTTTCGGGATGTTTGATCAGAAGTTTCGGCATTTAGTGCGGCGATGTTGATTGTTTCCGAAGTGTTAAAAGCAGATGCGATGCCCAAGCAGGCTCGTGGATGAAAATGACAGAACAGCGCGGTTTTGACGCAGACTCTGTTTCACATCAATTTCTGGGTTCAGGAGAAGGATTTTTGTTGAGGGAGGAAGTGGCAGACTCAGCTTTTGGCTGGCTGGGCAGGTGCGGTTTTCTGGGCAGGTTTAGGTTTTTCCTTATGCCCGCTCAGTGGCCATGCCCGGAGGTTTTCGCGTTCTGTGTTCCAGACTCCCGATGCCTTTTTGGGCGCGAATTCTTCGCGATGTGAGTAAAGTCTGTCCGAGCAGCCAGTGAGGATGAGCGTGGTGGAAGCGCAGAGCGCAAGGGTGAACGATTTCATGATTTAGCGGAGGGAATCAGATTCGCCTGAACTCGTCAACGTGCGGAATCCCGCATGTTTTTTAATGAATGAGGCTCTTGTAGAGATTCACGGTTCGCCGGGCGATGGCGTCCCAGCCGAAGTGTTCTTCCACGCGCTTGCGCCCGGCTTTGCCCATCCGCCCCTGCAGCGCGGAATCGGCCATCACTTCGTTGACACGCGCTGCGAGGTCGTGGGCAAAAACCTCCGGGTGCATTGCCTCAAACGGCGATTCGGTCATCTGCTCCAGCGGGACCAAATAGCCCGTTTCACCGTGGACGATCACCTCTTTCATCCCGCCGACGGAACTCGCGACCACGGCGGTTTCGCACGCCATCGCTTCGAGATTGATGATGCCGAATGGCTCGTAAATGGACGGACAGCAAAACGCCGCCGCATTGCTGTAAAGCTCGATTTTCTCCGTATTGGAAACCATCTGATCCAGCCAGAGGACGCCCTCCCTTTTCGTCTGCGCGACGGCGACGGCGGCTTTCATCTCCGCAGCGATTTCCGGCGTATCCGGCGCACCTGCGCAGAGCACGACTTGGAAGCCGGGTGCCATGTGCTCGATGGCGCGGACTAAATGGATGATCCCTTTTTGCCGCGTGATGCGACCGACAAAAAGCACGTAGGGTTCGCGGGGATTGACGCCGTATTTTTCCAGCGCAGCGGTGGTCGAGACTTTCCGGTATTCGGCAAGATCAATGCCGTTGTAAATGACCGGCACGCGCTCCTTCGGCACGTTGAAATGCTTTAGAATATCCTGCCGCGTGCCTTCGGAAACGGCGACGACGGCATCCGCCATTTCGATGGCCGTTTTTTCCACCCAGCACGAAAAATCATACCCACCGCCGATCTGCTCGCGCTTCCAAGGGCGCAGCGGCTCCAGCGAGTGAACGGTGAGCACCATCGGGATACCGTAGTTCAGTTTTGCGATGATTCCGGCGAGGTGCGTGTACCACGTATGGAGATGGACGACATCGGCATCAATCGCCGTCGTATTCCAGTCCAGCCCGCGCTGAATCGCTGCGAAAACCGAGTGCAACTGCTTCGGCGCAGTGTAGCCGGAGGTATCGCAGCCAAAGCCCGTGGCCTTCAAAGCGGGCAAGTCCAGACGCGCCTCGCGTATGTCTTTGCCGTAGCAGCGCACCTCCACATCAATCAGCTTCGCGAGTTCGCGCGACAAGTAATCCACATGCACTCCAGCGCCTCCGTAAATCGTCGGCGGGTATTCGTTCGTGAGAAAAAGCGATTTCATGATTTTGAAAACCCTACGCGGCGTGTGGCGCAGCGGTCACTTTAATTCCAGCCCGACCGGGCAATGATCGCTGCCCATAATCTCCGGGAAAATCCGCGCAGACTTCAGCGACTTTTGCAGCGGCGATGAGCAGAGGAAGTAATCAATCCGCCAGCCGACATTGCGCGGGCGGGCCTGGTTCATCTGGCTCCACCACGTATAATGCCCGCCGCCATTCTCAAACTCGCGGAAGGTATCCACAAAGCCCGCTTCGAGCATCGCGCCGAAGCCTGTCCGCTCCTCGATAGTGAAGCCGTGGTTGCGTAAATTGTCCTTCGGCCTCGCGAGATCGATTTCCGTGTGCGCCACATTCAGGTCGCCGCAAATAATCACCGGCTTCCGTTTTTGCAGCGCATCCAGATACGCGAGAAAAGCCGCGTCCCACTGCTGGCGATAGGGCAGCCGTGCAAGCTCGCGCTGCGAGTTCGGCACGTAAGTATTCACGAGAAAAAAGTCCGCAAACTCCGTGGTCAGCACGCGCCCTTCGCGGTCGTGCTCATCCACGCCGATGCCGCGAGTCACCGAGAGCGGAGCTTTTTTGGAAAGCGTCAGCACGCCGCTGTAGCCCTTCTTTTCCGCCCAGTTCCACTCGGCGGAGCAGTAGCCAAGAGCGCTCCAATCCTGCTCCACGTCCTCCGGTCGCGCCTTCGTTTCCTGAAAGCAAACAAAGTCCGGGTCCTGCGCGGCGATAATTTCGGTGAGACCTTTTTTGAGCACGGCGCGGACGCCATTCACATTCCACGAGAAAAACTTCATCGCGCCGAATGGAAGTGAAGCGTGCTGTGTCGCGCAAGCGGATAGTTGCCCGCGCTACGACGCTTCGCGAGCTACTTCTTCCCTCCCGCCGAGCGCAGTCGCCACGCCCGCAAAAGCAGCGTGCAGCCCAGCCAGCCAAGCACAAACGCGATGGGCCACGCGAAAAGCGCCGGGAAGAAAATCGCAATCGCCGCCACCGCCAGCGGCACCAGCGCGGCAAACGCGAGCGGCTTCGCCTCGGCGGGACCGAGCACGCGATGATTCAGCACCGCTGCACCCACAGTGCGCCCGATGCGGATCGCGCCCGCCGCTGCTCGTACGATTGAGCCGCCGCCGGGCTTTGAGCGCGGTGCGTCATCGGCGGATGGAAGACGGATGCGCTTTCGTTTGCGCAGCACGACTTCCGTGGCGTGATGCAAATCTCGCTCGTAAGCGGCCTCCATTTGCGCAGCAAATCCATCGTCTTCGACAGCGACATCCAGCTCCCAATTATTCAGCCAGCTTGCGATGTTTAGATTCGTCGAGCCTACACGCGCCCAGCGCCCATCAGCCACGGCAGTCTTTGCGTGAAGCATGGAGCCGTTCCATTCAAACACACGCACTCCAGCCTCCAGAAGCGGACGGTATCCCGCCGTGGAGAGCGGACGCAGCCACGGCAAATCGCTACCGCCCGGAACCAGCAAACGCACATCCACACCGTCGTTCGCCGCACTTCGGAGCGCTTGCACATACGCGGGCACGCCCGCAAAATAAGCATCCGTGAGCCACAAGCGGTGCGTGGCCATCGAAGCGATCAGCAAGTCGAGCCGGTAAACTCCCGCCATATTCGGAGCCGTGGCGATTAAACGCGCGGCAATTTCGCCAGCGGGATGTGCTTCCGGGATTTTCGTGAGGTCCGCAGCGAGCGGGCTTCCATTTTCATCCCACACATGCGCAAAAGCACGCACGAGGTCCGCGCACAGCGGCCCGCGAATTTCCACGCCCGTATCCCGCCAAAGAGACACGCCGCGTTCGGGATTTCCCAGCCACGCATCACTCACACACAGCCCGGAGACAAACCCGACGCGGCCATCCACGACGATGGATTTGCGGTGGTCGCGGCTCATCCACGCAAGCGGGCTGTCCCATCGCGCCACATTGTGAGTTCGCACGACGCCGCCCGCATCCACGAGCGGCGACCAGAATCTGCGCCCGGTCCCGAACGATCCCAGCCAATCCTGAATCACCCGCACCTTCACGCCCTCCCGCGCTTTCTGCGCGAGCGCATCGCGGAACTTCGCGCCCGTCCTGTCATCGCGGATGATGTAGTTTTCAAAAAAGATCGTCTCTTTCGCAGCCTCGATTGCCGCGAGCCAAGCGGGATAATTCTCCGTCGCATCGAGCAGCAGCCGCACGGAGTTACCCTCCACCAGCGGCGCTCCGGCAGTGCGGGTAAAAGCCCGCTGCGCGACGCCGCGCAAGTCCCGTGGATCGGTCCCGCGAAAAGTGCGATTTGGAGGAAGCGTATTCACTTTTCGCACCATGCCCGGAGATGGCGGGAAATGGAAGCGGCACATTTTGTCCGTGGGCAATACTGGGAGATTCGCGCTCAAAGCCACATATTTGCAGTCGCCCGCTTGACCTCCCGCTGAAAGCTCGGCACTTTCCGCGAGAACCAAAAACTGCATGAGCGACGCCCGTAACCAACTTCTGAAAGGCTCCCTGCTCTACCGCGAATTTCTCGCGGAACGCAGTGCCATCCTTGAGCATAAGTGGTTCATGAGCGAAAAAGCGCGGCATGATGTGGGTTTCGAGAAAGCGCTTCTCGACTGGATTCTAAACTACCGCGCACGCTGGCGCAGCGAGCGCAACGCGAGACTTCGCAGCGGCGGGCAATGATGATATGAATCGCAGCCCGCGCCTTTAAGCGCGAACCCGCGAGTTCGCAAAGGACGCAAAAATGAACAGCAACCCACCATCACCCACCGCAAGGCTCCTGCTCGATGCAGCAGCCATCGAGCGCACTCTGCACCGCATCGCGCACGAGATCATCGAGCGAAATCAAGACCTCGCAAAACTCGCAATCATCGGCATTCCCAGTCGGGGCGTGGTGATTGCGCAGCGGCTCGCGAATCTCGTCTCCACATTCAGCGGAACGCAGGTTGTGCATGGAGTGGTGGATATTTCCATGCACCGCGACGACATCTCTCGCCGCCCGGTCCCGGCAGTCGTAGCCACGGAACTACCTTTGGATTTAGAAAACCGGACCATCATTCTCGCGGACGATGTCGCATTCACTGGGCGCACCTGCCGCGCGGCTATGGACGCGCTCGCAGACTTCGGGCGGCCTGCGCAGATTCAGTATGCGGTGCTGATTGATCGCGGGCATCGCGAGCTGCCGATTCGCGCGGACTACGTGGGAAAAAATGTGCCCACTTCTGCTGGCGAACGTGTGTTTGTGCGCTTCGCCGCCGTCGATCCCGTGGCGGTGGACCGCGTCTCGATTGACCATTCGCCGCAAGGCACAACCTCAGAACCCACCAAACAATGACCTGGAACCGCAAAGACCTTGTCTCCATCGCCGACCTCAGCGCGGAGGAAATCCGTTTCATCCTCCAGCACACCTCGAACTTCAAAACCGTCGGCGCACGCGACATCAAGAAAGTGCCCGCGCTGCGCGGCAAAACGCTCGTCAATTTCTTCGTAGAGCCGAGCACGCGGACGCGCATCAGCTTTGAACTCGCCGCCTTCCGGCTCAGTGCCGACGTGGTGAACATCAGCGCAACCACCTCCTCGCTCACCAAAGGCGAAACGCTCAAGGACACGGCGAGAAATTTGGAGGCGCTGCTGGCCGACATCATCGTGCTCCGCCACAGCAGCGCGGGAGCTTCGCAATTTCTCGCCGAGCGGCTGAAGGCGAGTGTCATCAATGCCGGCGACGGCGCACACGAACACCCCACGCAAGCGCTGCTCGACACGTTCACCGTCTGCGAGGCAAAGGGCCGGATGGACGGCGATTTGCGCGGGCTGCACGTTGCGATTATCGGCGACATTCTTTTCTCGCGAGTCGCCCGCTCGAATATCCATGCGCTCACAAAACTCGGCGCAAAAGTGACGCTCTGCGGCCCGCCCACGCTGGTTCCGCGCTCGCTGGAATCCCTCGGCGTTTCCATCACGCACAATATTGATGACATCATCGGCAGTGTGGATGTCGTGAATCTTCTCCGCATCCAGCACGAGCGTCAGCGCAAGGAATACTTCCCCTCGCTCGGCGAATACACCTCGCTTTTCGGCCTCACCAAAGCGCGCGCCGCACAGCTCAAGGACGACTGCCTCATCATGCACCCCGGCCCGATCAATCGCGGCGTGGAAATTGATAGCGACATCGCCGACAGCGGGCGCAGCGTCATCCTCGATCAAGTCACCAACGGCCTCGCCGTGCGGATGGCCGTGCTCTACCTCTGCGCAAACGCTCCAACCGCGTAGCTGCTATCCCCGGCGGGGCGGAGGCGCGAGAAAGTTGAGCGGCATCGTCCGCTTTTTCTGCAACGTCCCGGCGCCGCGAACGGCGGGAAGGATGAACTCAAACTCCGTCCACTCGGAATCCGAGCGGAGCAAAACCAGGTCGCCAAACATCGCCACTGCAAGCTCCCGCGCGATGGCGAGTCCCAGCCCATGCCCGCCCACATCTTCATGGCCGTCGCCTCGCGAGAAGCGGTCAAAAATGTAAGGCTGCCGGTCTTCAGAAATCGGGTTGCCGGTGTTCGAGACAACGATGCGCGCCCATTTGCCATAGCGAAAAGCGCGGATGAAAATCATGCCGCCCTCGTAGTTATACTTCACTGCGTTCTCGATTAAATTGAGCAGCACTTGCTCGACTCGCTGCGGGTCTGCGATGGAGAGCAGTGTCTCCGGCGCTTCAAATTGCATCGTCACGCCGCGCCGCTCGGCGAGCAACTGCCCGTCTTCGCAACAGCCCTCCACCACATAGCGCAAGTCTGTTTCCACCGTGCGAATTTCCAGCCCGCCCGCATCTGCGCGGGCCAGCAGCATGAGACCCTCCGCGAGCGATGAGAGTCTGCGTGTTTGTTGCAGCAGATCATTCAGGCCGCTGGCGATCACGCCCGACATCTCCTCATTTCTCAGGAGGTCTTCGATGGTCATTCGCATCACGGTGACAGGCGTTTTGAGCTGATGCGACGCATCCGCCGAGAAGCGAATCGCCAGCTTGTATGCAGTCTCCAGCCTGTCGAACGTCTCATTCAAAACTTCGGTGAGGGCGTATATTTCATCCTGCGCAACGGGGACAGGAATGCGCCGCTCGAAATCATCCACGGTGATATTGCGAGCGGCTTGGGTGATTTCCTGCACAGGCTTCAGCGCCCGCTTTGCTGCCCAAATTCCTCCCGCGAGACTGAGCAAGACGACGCAAGGAAGCGCGATGATCGCTGCCCAGAAAATCCGGTTCATCATGGTTTCATGGCCCATCAGCGGGAATGCAAACAGGAGCTTCATCTGCGAGTTTGAAAAGTGGCCGATGCAGTAATTGCGACCGGCAATCACTGCTTCTTTGGTGCCGCCGACGGTGGGCGCGATTGCGTCGAGCGAGTGTTCTTTCAGCAATTCCGAGCGGTAGGCGGGGCGTCCGCCGAAATCAAAAATCTCGACCATTCTGCCGGGAAGCAGTGCAGACATGATTTCGGGAGTGATGATCGGCACACTGTCCTCACGCCGTGGCGCACGGCGGTCTAATTCAGCGAGAAGTTCACTACCTTCGCGCTCCACTCGTTTGCGGACGATTTCGCTGAGTTCCGCACGGAGGAAAAAATAAATCCCGACGAAAGTCAGCGCGATGGTGCCGCCCGCCACAAGCGCGGAAGCAAGAGCCACTCTTGCTCGTAACGGCAGGTAACGCCACCGAAACGGCGGGAGCTTCATGCTACGCTCTGCTCGATTGCACCCACGGCAGACGCTTCCTGAATCGTGTATCCTACATTGCGGATGGTCTGGATGAGCTTCGCAGGAAAGTCCTCATCCACCTTCTTGCGTAGTCGCTGGATGTACACATCCACGGCGCTGGTTTCCCCTTCGACCGCGCTTTTCCACACATGCTCGCAGATTTCCGTGCGGGTGAAAACGCGGCCCGGATGCCGCATGAGCAAATCCAGAAGGCTGTATTCGCGTGTGGAGAGATACAGTTTTGTCGTCCCGCGATGCACGTCGCGAGTCGTCTCGTTGATGATCAAATCGCCGACCCGCAGAATAGGGGAATGCTGTCCTTTATTTCTCCGCGTGAGTGCATTCACCCGTGCGAGTAGCTCCTCCATCGCAAACGGTTTTGGCAGGTAATCATCGGCCCCTTCATCCAGTCCATGAATGCGGTCCTCCCTGCTTCCGCGTGCCGTCAAAATGAGGACTGGCGTGGAAATACTGCGGCTGCGGACAGCGCGGAGCACTTCCATTCCATCCACTCCCGGCAGCGCGAGATCGAGGATGATGAGGTCGTATGGCTGCGTGGTTGCGGCGATCATTCCATCGTCACCGCGCAGGATGGAGGCGACCTCGTGACCAGCCTCGGTGAGAGCCTTTGTAACGAACTGGACGATCTTTTTTTCGTCTTCGATCAGCAGGATGTTCATGGGCAGATAAATCGTTTCGGACGCGGGAAAATTGGCACGCACTTCATCCTTTGACGAGTTCTCATCCGCGTTGTTCACCGATTCTCACAACAAATTCACGTTTCAGCAGCCTCCGCCTAAAGACCCGCATCGGGCTTTTTTACAGGAGTCTTTGCAATGTATGTCCAGCGCCAGGACATGACGCGGAGCCGTTTTGGAGTCGCCATTTTTGCGCGGGTGTTTCCGGTGATCCAGATGTCGGCATCGTTTTCGTATCTCCATTCGCCATCCGCCATCGTCTGCAAAACAGCCTCCGTGCTTTCGGGCGTCCAGCCAGCCTTGCGCTCGACCTCCATCATCACCACGCGCTGTTTTTCAAAATAGGCATCAATGAGATATTCCGGCGTGTTGAACTTGAGCACGGAGACTCCCACATACTCCGTTTCTGAAAACGCCGGCTTCCCCCACAACGCGAGGAGCATCCCCGGCGATGCCTCCATCCTCGGCTTTGCCTTAAAGCTGGCAATCGCTGCCTCGCGAGTCTTCTCCATTTTTTTCTTAATGTCCCACGGAGCCTTCTCCCACGGGATGACGCTCTCTTTCCCCGTCCCGCGAATCGAGCTTGCGCCCAGTAATTTGATGTCGCCGGTATCTATGATTTCGCCCAGCGCGTTTTGATAAGTCATCCCCTCCCAAATCACATCGCCGAGTCCGACTTGGTTTGATTTGGCGGCAGCACCTGGATCGCGCACTTGCGAATGCGCATCAGACACGATCAAAAGCATCACCGCTGAAATGAGTATGGCTGGGATATTCATGCGAGTGGGGATATATGAACTCGCGCATCAAGAGGCAACATTGGAACCGAATTTGAACCGCAAAGAACGCAAAGAGCACAAAAGGAGAGCGATTTAATGCACGGGCCGGCGACCAAGTTCACGCGATGGCTGAATCATTCCATCCCGGCCCCTCAATCTTTGTGCTCTTTGCGCTCTTTGTGGTTCAACAATTCACGCAGCAGGCTGTCTGGACCAGCGGCGGAGGGCTTCCAGCCATTCGGGTTCAAAGTTGCGGCCTGAGCGTTGGGCGACGGTGAATGGGCGGGCGGGGCCGGTGTTTGCGAGTGGGTCGTCGCTGCGTTTTCCGGCGATTCGGAAGCCTGCGAAATCCGGCGCAAGCTCGCAGAGGATGGATGCGGGGATGATGCTCTTTTCCTCAATCGTCGCGCTGATGGTGATGCCGGTGAGCCGCTTCAAAATCCAAGCCGCAATAATCTCCCGCGAACTGGCCGCGTGGACGTGAGAGACGCCGTCGCGAGCAATCCACGGACGAATCGTGAGGGCGTAGCGTGCCTGGCGGAGATACTCCTCCGTGGAGAGCTTGCTGCCGAGATCGCCGCGCCATGTTTCGATGCGGTGGCGCAGGTCTTTTTGCTGCTGCCATTCTGCTTCCACGATCATTGCTTCGGGCAGGAAGTCGCAGTGGGGCAGGGTGAGCTTCCAGTCATCGGGCGCACTGCCGCCGGTCTTGGTGACGTAGGCGCGGAAGCCGGGGATGGTTTCGGAAAGCTGGCGCAGCTCGGCTTCGTGCCGCTCCGTAGTGGGCCAGTCTTCGATGAGCACGGCCAGACTTGCGCGGGCGGGCGCGGGCTTTGCGGAAGGCTTCACGGTTTTTTCGTAGAGCTGGTGCAGCTCTTTCACCGTCTGGTCCACGCCAAACTCCGCTTGCAAACGCTTCTGCCCTGCTGCGCCAAACTGCTCCCGCAATTCGCGCGAGCGCAGCAATTTTTCCAGCGAATCCGCCAGCTCCGCAGAGTCGCCGGGTTTGCAAATGGTGCCGGTTTCGCCGTGGACGATTTGCTCCGGCACGCCTGCGATTTGTGTGGAGACTACAGGCCGCGCGCTCGCCATCGCCTCCAGAATCACCGTGGGGAAAACATCGCTCGCGCCGTTTTGATCCACGATGCACGGCAGCGTGAAAATATCGCACCCGCGCAGGGCGGCGAAGACTTCCTCCTGCGGAAGTGCGCCGGTGAGCCGCACGAAGCCGCCGAGTTTTTCCTTCGCGATGGCCTGCTCCAGTTGCCCGCGCCACGGGCCTTCGCCGATGATGTCGCACTGAAACTCCAGCCCGCGCGAACGCAGCATCGCAGCGGCTTCGATGAGATGATGAAAGCCCTTGAACTCGATCAGCCGCCCGATGCTCACGATGCGCGGCACCGGGTTTGCCGCGCCGGGGGCGATTTGTTTGAAGTTCGCGAGGTCCATGCCGTTGAAGACGCGGAACATTTTCCCCGCCGAGTCCGGGCACAGCCTGCGCAGCTCGCCGGTACTCCACGCGGTTTCGTTGGCGACAAATTCTGCCTCGCGGCAAATCTCGCGCAGCAAATCGTGGTTGCCGAGGTCCACCATGTAATCCTGTCCATGCGTGGACATGCTGAAGGGAAGCCCGCTGATCGCTTTTAGAAACAGCGCCGTGTGCGCTGCGCGATTGGCAAAGTGGACGTGGAAATGCGTGAAGCCGCGCGCTTTGAAAAGGTCTGCAAAATACAGCGCGTTTCTCGCCCGGATGGCGGCTTTGTAATCCGGCCCGTATTTGCGTTCGTGGCTGGCGACGAGGTCCGCAGGCCAGCGTCCCGTGCGCTTTGCCTCCTGCTCGCCGAGCTTCAGGATGCTCTGCGGCGGGGCGTAGTGGACGGGGGCTTTGAGCTTCGCATAATGCCCGTGGCGAAAGGACGTGTGCGGCGGATAAATGCTGAAAATCTCCAGCTCCACCCCGGTACGCTCAAGGGCAAGCATCTCCGTATCAATGAAGGTCTGAGAGACAACCGGGTATCTGCTGAAAAGGTAAGCGATTCGCACGATGCGCGTTTTTCGGGAAAGTTCCCCCGCACGGCGAGCGGAAAATTCCGCAACTTTACCCGCTCAGTTCCCTGCGTCTTTTTTCTTTTTTCGCGGAGCCTTTGTTTTTGCTGGCGCGGACTCGATGCTGCCATCGGCAAAGCGGGTGGTGATTTTCTCCAGCGCGAGCGCCTGCTTTGCGCTGCGGATTACGCGACCATCGGCGTCTGTGGTGATGGTGTAGCCGCGCCGCAAAGTCGCATCCGGCGAAAGAATGCGCAGCATCGCCGCGACGCGCTCCAACCGCGCAGAACGCAGCGCGAGGGAGGTCGCCGCTTTTTCCTGAAACCGCGCGGCCACCGCTGCGACTTCCTGCCCGCGCATGGCGAGCACCTGGTCCGGGCGGTGCCGCAGCAAGCGTGCGTTTGCCGCCGATAATTTTTCGCGCAAGCCCACAAGCTGGTCCTGAAATCCTCGCGCCAGCGATTGCTCCGCGAGGTCCACGCGCTGTGAGAGCTGATCGAGATGCGACGCCGGGTCGCGGAAAAATGGATGGCTTTGGAGCAATGCCAGCGCAGCCTGCCCGCGCTCGATTTCACTCGATGCTGCGCGTTGCATCCGCCGCCTCGTCTCGGCGAGCTGGGTCAGCAGCGCGGCGGAATCCGGCGCAACCAGCTCCGCCGCCGCGCTGGGAGTTGGCGCACGCAAATCCGCCACAAAATCCGCGATGGTGAAATCAATCTCATGCCCGATTGCGGAAACCACCGGCACCGCCGAGCCAGCGATGGCCCGTGCGAGGTCTTTGTTATTAAACTCCCACAAATCCTCAATGCTCCCGCCGCCGCGAGCGAGGACGATCACATCCACCGGCGCATCAATCTGCTGGAGATGATCCAGCGCAGCGATGATCTCCGCCGCCGCGCCATCGCCCTGCACGCGGCACGGGCTGATGATGACACGCAGCCACGGCGCACGCCGCGCTAGGATTTGCAGCATATCGCGCAAAGCTGCGCCCGTGGGCGATGTCACGATTCCCAGCGTGCGCGGAAATGCAGGCAGTGGTCGTTTTTGCTCCGCATCAAAAAGCCCTTCCGCCGCCAGCTTCCGCTTCAGCGCCTCAAATCGCGCCTGAAGCTGGCCCGCGCCCGCCTCCTGGATGCTGGTGACATTGAGCTGATACTGCCCGCGTGCTTCGTAAACCGTGATGCGGCCTTTTGCCTGCACGAGCATCCCGTCGCGAATCTGCGCTCCGCTGCGCTTCCACATGCCCGGCCTTGCAAACATCACGCAGGCCAGTTGCGAATCCGCATCCTTGAGCGTGAAATACTGATGCCCGCTCGCCTGCTGCCGGAAATTGGAAACTTCGCCCTCCACCCAGACTTCCACGAACGCGCCCTCAATCACCGAGCGCACCGCCCGCGTGACATCGCCCACGGAATAAACGCGCACTTTCTCCGCAGGCGTGGCCTTTGGCGATGAGGCAAAAAGATCAGCAGAAGGCTCGGGCATTGCGGGCGAAAGTCTGCAAATCGCTCGCGCTTGGCGAGCATCAAAGAGCGTCGCAGCGACTACTGGGCGTGATTGGAAGTAGAATGGAAGTAGAATGGAAGTGCGCGAAACGCGAGGGTAGTAGGATAGCCTTCTAGGCTGTCGTGGTGGGACAGGCTTCCAGCCTGTCCAATGCCCGTGTTTCTTCAAATCGATCACCGCAAAGACTCCTGCCCGTCACTCTGGACAGGCTGGAAGCCCGTCGCACTACGACAGGCAGGATGCCTGTCCTACTACTAGCCTCCTGCGAGCCGCGCAGCCAGTCACGGCGTGATTGGACTACTCTCAATAACGCCCCGCGCCTACTTTTCCTTCTTCGGTTTTGCGGCGGGGAGCAGGCGGAGCGTTTTGAGCGATTCGGGCGTTTTGTAGTGGCGCTTCAAGCCGCTGTCTTTCAGCGCGGAGGCGGGGACGTGGACGATGAATTCTGCGAAGCATTTCTCGACGCGCTTCTTTTGAAGTTCGAGGCCCTTTTTTGTCTCCCAAAACTCCGCTTCGATTTCCGAAAGCGCACGCGCGGCTTCGTCCGGGCCGAGGTCTTCGCGGCGGGCCATCGCCCAGACAAGCTCAGGGTCTTCGGGTAGCGAAACCGGGAATGGCACGAACGGTACTTTGATTTCCTCTTCGAGCGCAATCGTCGCATCCACGCGCACTTCGCTGCTCACGGTGCGGTCGGGCAGGGTGATTTCGACCGCCACTTTCTTGCCTTCTTCATCGGGAGTGATTTCCACATTTGCTTCGCCAAATTTCGAGGCCATCTCGCGCTCGAACTCGTGCATCGTATCCGGCTCGATGTTTGGCAGTGCGCCGTTCTCGCAGAATTTATCGAAAGCCTGGAGGTTCTTCGCGAGGCGCACTTCCTTCGCGACTTCCTCGTAAATCGTGTTCGCAAGGTGCGGGTCTTTGGTGGTTTTCGGCAGCACTTTTTCCAGCAACGCGAGGAACATCGCCTCGTTCAGTCCTTTGTTTTTCATCAGGCTGTTTTCGTACTCGGGAAGGGCGGCGGTGAAAAGGGAATGCTAGGAAAACTTCGCGCTTTGGGAACCGCTGAACAAATCAAGGAAGCGCGAAAGACGCGAAAAGTACGAAAATTTCCTGCTGATCAGCCTATCTCCGCTACTTTTTTTCCCGCGTATTCCGCGTATTCCGCGTATTCCGCGTATTCCGCGTATTCCGCGTATTCCGCGTATTCCGCGTCTTTCGCGGTTCAATCAGCGGACGGCGCGGCGGCGGGCCGATGCGGTGCTTGACAGGGGATTGCGCGGCTTTTTCTTTCATCTCCGCATCACGCTCGGCGTTTCTGCGACCGAGGTAGATGACGTGTGCAAACCGCTTTGCGCTGTCGTGCGCCTTGGCGGGAATTGCGCTTGCGAGGAAGCCAGCGCGGCCCAGCTCGTCGGTGAATCCGCGCTCTTCGCAGGCGGACCAAAATGCGACCACGCCGTCGGGCTTGAGAGCACGCTTGATGATGGTGTAACCACGGCGGTCGTAGAGGCGTTTGTTGCCTGGCTGCACAAACGAAGTGGGGCCATTGTCCACGTCGAGCATGATGGCGTCGTACGTTCCCGGCTGTGCGTTTTTCAGAATCTCGAAAACATCGGCTTCGATGATTTTCACGCGAGGATCATCGAGCAGTGCGCCGTTGATGTGGCGGAGAAATTCGCGGTTCCAGCGGACGACTTCGGGGAGAAGCTCCGCGACTTCTACGACGGAATCTTTACGCACAAAATCGAGTGCGCGTTTCATGCTGAAACCGAGGCCGAGTCCACCAATCAAAACTCGCGCTCGCGAAACGCGGCCCAGCGATTTGCAGGGCAGTTCTGCGAGGAGCAGCTCGGAGGTGATGGATGTCGTGCTCATCAACTGACGCCCGTTCAGCTTGAGGTAGTATTCGCCGTCGTGCTCAAGCAGCGTAAAGCTGGAGCCGTCGGGTGTGCGTGTCTGGCCGAGTGTGAGAAATGGTTTCAAAGTCGCGGGAGAATGACACGCCGAGCTACGCAAAAACTAGATCAATCATCAGTTCATGCGCTTTGTAGAAAACGGGCCAGACAACTTCGCCACCGGCATAAAACGCGATGAGCATTCCCAAGAAGGCAATGTGAGGCTGCCAGACGAAATGCTGGTATTGCTCGGCCTTGCTTTCCTTTAGGAAAAACAGCGGAATCGAGGAGCCATCCAGCGGAGGAAGCGGCAGCAGATTGAACAACATGAGCACCGTGTTGAGCATGAAAATCACAAACAGAACCATGCCGATGAGCGCCCAAACATCGCTACCCTGCTGATGGAGAATCGGCGCAAACTTTCCCGCTTTCGACCCAATCACGATCAGCACAAATGAGGCGGCGGCGAGGATGAAGTTTGCCGTGGGACCGGCGATGGCCATGAGTGCGCTCCGTTTTGGAAATCGCAGCGCCCAAGTCGGATCGTAGGGTGCGCTCGCAAAGCCCATCATCCAGCCATTGTAGAGGTAGCTCACGATGGGTAGGACGACCATGCCGAACGGCTCGCGCATGATGTGGGGAATCGGGTCGAGCGAGACTTGGCCGCCGCGATAAGCGGTATCATCCCCAAGTTTCCGAGCCGCCCACGCGTGGGCCGCCTCGTGAAAAACGGTCGAGTAAAGAAAGACGAAATACCAGATGAGACCTCCGGTGAGAGTTGGCTGCATACCGCGCAAATACGCGAAGACAGGGCGCGATTGCGAGCAAAGTGATTGGCTGTTTGGGATTGGGAGTGTGGTGGAAAAACCGAATCGCGTGGGTAGTAGGACAGCCTTCTAGCCTGTCCATTTTCCACACTCCGATTTGTCAGCCTTTCTCGCATCGCTCTGGACAGGCTAGGAAGCCTGTCCCACTCCGACAGCCTAGAAGTCTGTCCTACTACTGTTGATTGGGCGATGCGATGAAGCCCGTAACTAAATCAGGCACAGGTGCTCAAAATCCCATCCGCTGAAGCTGCTGGTCGAGGAGCGTCTGGAACTGCTGCACATCCGCCGGGGCTGGGCGGTAGCTTTGATCGGCTGGGACGACACCCAGGCGCCCAGTTTGATCGAGATACCACGTTGCAGTAACGCCGTCGCTGAATGTCACCGTTCCGCTCACCACGGTGCCGGGGCGGGCGATGGCGTCGGCGGTGATGCTCACTTTGCCGGTCGCAGCGGGAGCGGCGTCGGAGAGAAGCTCGGCGGCTGCTTCAGCGACGGGCGCGGCTTCGTCTGGAGTTGCAGCGGGCGTTTCCGGTTCGGGCTGCTTGGGGGCTTCGACTACGGGGTCTTTCGGCGTGAGCTTGAGATCATCCACCAGCAAGCGGACGTCCATGTAGGTGAGGCGGACGCCGAATTCTGCGTCGAGCTGGTTTTGGATGTCGGATAGTTTTGCGCCGTCAGCGATCCATGCGCTGACTTTCTGTTTTTGATCTTCGTTTAACATGAGTGATTTTGCGTCTGCTACTTGGCGGGAATCGCCACCGGGCGGTCGCTGAGTTTGGGGACGGGCGGCGCTCCGGCGCGTTCCTGTTTGCGGCTTGCGCCCGCTACCACGAGCGTGCCATCGGGCTTTTTGCGGAGCGATGCGCGGCCTTTGGCGGAGTTCCAGATCGTCTGCCCGAGCCATTCGCCATTCACTCCGATTTTTGAGAGCCAGTAAGTGTTTGGGCCGACCATGTGAAAAACGTGGAGCGTGTTTTGATCATCGAACTCGGTCGCCGGATTCATCCCCACGAGCATGTGGCCGAGTGGGTAGGTGCAAAGGATGTTTCCCGTGTCCTGCTCGGTGACGCGGACGTAAAGGGCGCGTTCTTTCGGGAGTTGAAAAGAGAGCAACTCCATATCGCGAAGGCTCCCGCCGCCATCCTTGCCCGCAGGCACGCCGACGGTCTGCGACCACATGCTTTTGCCGTCGGTGATTTCCACGGGGAGCTTCTCGGAAACCATGTATTTTTTTGTGTCGGGATAATAGATCGCTGCCTGCACTTTGTAGCTGCCGAGTTCGTTGATCGGATACAGCTTCAGGAGGCTCACCTTCCGCTCCACGGTCTCGCCCGCGAGGATGTTGGCGACCGGGTTTTGATAGTCGGGATCGTAAGGGCCGACGGGGTTATCTGCGCCACGCTCGACCTGAAAGCCGAACCACTGATGCCTCGGCAAGTCGCGCAGCATCACGTCTTTTCCAGCGAGGTTGCGAATGCGCACCGTGGCCTCGATTGGCTCGCCGCGAAGATAAAGTGTGCGCTCCAGATCGAGCGTCACTGCAAGTTGCGCGTGGGCGCCGGATGCCAGAGCAGTGAACAACGCGATGCAGGTGAGGAAAATTTTCATATCGAACAGACGTTGTGCCCTGTCCGCGCCAGCGTTCAAGCGGGGATGCTAGAAAAAGCAGTTATTTTCGCCGCACTGTGCGGAAGCCGATGTAAAGCGAGCGGGTCATGGCTTTCACTTCATCATTCACGTAAACCCGATCTTCCTGGCCCGGCTTGTTCGCGGTTCCTTTTTGGTTCGCGGGATAAACCAGCCAGCAATCCTCGGCAGGCACTTTCATGATTCGCTCAAACATCGTCGTCGGCCCCGTGGCAAATGAGCCGCCTTTGAGCGCGGGAATCTCTTTGGTGCCCTGTTTGCGATACACCCATTCCATCACGTTGCCGCCCATTCCTTCGACGTTGAGCGGGCTGATGTCGGATTTGATGCTATCAACGGGCGCCCAGTAGTTGTGCCCGTCCTTGTCTCCGTCAGCGCCGGGTTTAAGTGCCTGATAATCTGCGTTGGAGTTTGTCTTTTTCGGCTCAAAAGTATCGCCCCACGGAAATTTGAAGCCCTTTGTCCCACGGGCCGCAGCTTCCCATTCTTCTTCCAGCGGCAGACTTCGTTCCTCGCCGCCTCGGACTATTTTGCCCTCCCATTTTGCAAATGCGTAAGCGTCGTAATACGTGACGCCCACCATCGGGCTGTTGAGGTCCACGGGAGTGCCAGGTTCGTTTCTGCCAGCGTCTTTGAAAACGCGGGCATCGCGCTTTTTCGCATTGCCGATGAGAGTCAGGACATCGCTGTTGACGTGTGAGATTTCACGCCGCGAGAGCGGGTGGTCGAATTGAAATGGGTTGTCCGCCTGCTGGCACCATTCGATGAACTTCGCGTAACGCCCGATGGAAACCTCGAAGCGGTCGATTTCAAAGCCGGGGAGCTGCACCGATTCGCCAGACTCGCCGACTAGGTAAGCCCCGGCGGGAATATCGATCTGCGCATCCAGTTTCCGCTCATTGGAAATGGCGAACCTCAGCACCAGCCACGTAATCACGATGAGGAAGCCGGAGAGCGTGGCGATATTGATGACGAGTGCGCGTTTCTGTGCCTTGCGTGCTCTTTCGACTGCGCGCATCGCGGCATCGTCGGCGGCCTTCATTTTTGCGGCTTCCACGGGGATGACTCTTGGCTCCAGCGCTTTTACCGCCTGGATGACGGGCGGCCATCCGGTGACAGGATTTGCGCCGCCCTGCATCCGGTTGAGGAGCATCGAAAGCCCCTGCGACATGACGTTTGCCGGGAGTAAAGTGCGGATCGCTCTTGCGAGCGCATCCATCTCGGCTTCCACAAAAACATTGGGGT
>JANMLS010000364.1:0-1877 GCA_031372675.1 Verrucomicrobiaceae bacterium | reverse complement strand
TACGCTGCAATGCCAGACTGACCTATTTGCCACGTGCGCTGCAATTGCCGGCGCGACCGCGCAGGCTGATGACAGCCTGAACCAGCTACCAGTATGGTTGGGCGAGACAAAGACGCCCGTCCGCAAGAACGGCGTGTTTGCCAGCGGCTTGACCAAACAGGTTGCCGTGCGGCGTGACGACTGGGTTCTCATCACGCCGCTGGTTCCGACCGGCAAGAAGCTAGCCAACGAGTTGTACAATCTAGGGGACGATCCCGCCCAGAAGACCGATCTGGCCGGCAAGAATCCCAAACTCGTCGCCGAACTCCGCGCCTTGTTCGAGCAAGAGCGCACCCGGTCAAAAGAATGACGGCAATACTGGCCGGTGGGGATTTTGACGGGGAACTCGAAGGTGTAGCCGTCGGCGTGGGTGTGGGAGGTCTCGGGGACGCCGAGGAGCTTCGTGAGGCCGATGAGTAAAGCCTGGGCGTTGGCGCGCTCGGAGGCTTCGGCTTTGGACCAGTGGGTGATGAAGTTTTCGACTTCCTGCGGGATGTGTATCGCGTCGGCCATTTGTGCGCGGAGGGATGTAGTGGCGGGGCGCAGGATTATCGAAATGGAAAGTCGGCAAATGGAGCCGGATGGGGCGCAATCTGCAGCGAGTATATTTTTATAACTGAACAAGCTCCCATAGTTCGCCATTGATTCCCCCCCGGCAAATGTTCACCAACACCTCAGGCTCGCACATCACATGCGCATGAATCCTCTCCAGACAATCACTCGGGAATCGGTATCCTATTTCCTCCGCTGGCTCGGCTGCTTGATGCTGCTCATCGCACCAGCCCGCGCGGACGAAAAAGCCGCCGTCATTGATTGCCACGTTCACCTTTGGGACATCGCGCGGCCTGCGGGGTTGGGATGGATTAAAATGGACGACAAAATTCTCAATCGCTCCTTCCTCCCCGCCGACCACGAGCCTGTCGCGAAAGCGAATGGCGTCGGCGGCATCGTCGTCGTGCAGGCCGGCCAGAGCCTGCCGGACAACCAGTGGAACCTCGACATCACCGCGCACAACCCGCAGTTCTATCGCGGAGTCGTCGGCAACTTATCCAAAGCCATCGGCACCCCCGAGTTCACCCTGCTCTTCGACAAACTCTGCGAAGACCCGCGGTATGTCGGCTACCGGCTATCCGGGCGGTATCAGGAAAAATTGACCGATGCCTTTTATCGCGACCTGCAACACACTGCCTACAAGGGCCGCGCAGTCGAGTTTCTCCCCGGCGAATACAGCCTCGAAGCAATCGCCGAAATCGCGAGCCGCATCCCGAATCTCCGGATCATCCTCGATCACTTCGGCGGCGTGAAACTCAATGGCGCGCCCCTCGATCCCAAATGGGTCGCCGCCCTTCGCACAGCAGCGCAGCACAAAAACATCCACTGCAAAGTCTCAGCCCTCTACGGTCGCGTAGAAAAGCAACCTGCGTCCCAAGACATCGCCTTCTACACCCCCGTGCTCGACCTCGTGTTCGATTGCTTCGGCGAGGATCGTTTGATTTTCGGCAGCGATTGGCCCGTGACAGAAGCAACGGGCAACTACGCCTCCGTGCTCAAGCTCACCAAGGCGTATTTCGACCACAAGGGGCGCAGTGTTTCAGAAAAATTATTCCATCTAAACGCGGCTGCGTTCTATCGCATTTCCGACTCAAACCGAAAAAACTGATGGCCCTAACATCTGATTTTTCCGGACCCCGGGATTTTCTCCCATTTTGGGAGACCGCGGCAAGTAATTATTCGTGAAGTAATTATTCGTGAAGCGAACACGCGTATTCCCCCATTAGCATCCAGTCGGACTTTTTAAGAAAATGAAAACACCATGAATCTGTCCATTCAACCATTCC
>JANMLS010000363.1:0-15240 GCA_031372675.1 Verrucomicrobiaceae bacterium | reverse complement strand
TCGTCCGCCTCCGCTTCCCCGGCCACGAACACACCACTATCACCAAAGGCGTCCCGCATGGGTGGGAGCGCGTGACGCTGAATGAGATTTGCCCCGACCTGCGTGAAGCTGCGAACCCCGCGGACTCGGAGCCGGGCACGCCCTATATCGGATTGGAGCACTTACCTCGTCGCTCAATCACGTTGCACGAGTGGGGAACCGCCGAGGATGTCACCAGCACTAAACTGCGTTATCGGGCAGGAGATATTCTCTTCGGGAAGATTCGTCCTTACTTCCACAAGGTGGGCTTTGCACTTACCGACGGCGTCACTTCCTCAGACGCGATAGTGCTGCGCCCCTCCGATGCGGTTCATTATAGCTTTTCGCTTCTTACGGTCTCCAGCGACTGGTTTGTGAACATTGTCAGCAAGACGGCCAAGGAGGGTTCCAAGATGCCTCGCGCCGACTGGAAACTGATGGAGAAGCATCAGCTCGCGGTTCCTCCTCGCCGGTTACTCGAATCGCTGAACGAAACAATTCTCCCCACGCTTGAGCAACTGCGCACACTCGCATTGATGAACCAAAAGCTCCGCGCCGCCCGCGACCTGCTGCTGCCGAGGCTGATGAGCGGGGAGATTGCCGTTTGAAAACACGGTTTGCAAAACGGGTGCTGGGGTGCATCCTCGCGGCATGAGCACACTTGCCGAAATCGAATCCGCCGCGACCGCGCTGACTGCCCGTGAAAAGGCGGAATTGCTGCTATTTGTCGCCGGGCAACTTCGGGCCGAGTCCGCGCCTCTGCCGGAACCCCGCCTTTTCTCGCCGGAGCAGCTTCAGGCGTGGATGGATGAAGACGAGGAAGACATGCGGAAGTTCCGCGCGGGGTGAGGGCAGCCCGAAATCGTCCCCGAAATCATAGAAATGAGCTTAAATGTCGCATTTAAGTAAAATATACTTTACTTAAACCGCGTATTTAGGAAGTTTTGCCGCATGATTGGCTCGAAAACAGACCTGCTCGGCGTGCTGCACCAATTTAACCCGTGGTGGCGCGGGGAGCGCCAGAACGAGCTGCCAACTTGGCGGCGGGCGGCTTTTGCCGAGGTGGAGCATTGGGTGAAATCGCCTCCGGCCCCACGGGCGCTTCTGCTGAGCGGGGCGCGGCAAATCGGAAAGACGACGCTGCTGCTCCAGGCAATCGAGAGCTTGCTGGCGGCGGGTGTGCCGCCGGGGCAAATCCTGTATGCGACGTTTGACCATCCACTACTGAAGCTGGCGGGGCTGGACGGACTGCTGGAGCTTTGGCGGGAGATCGAGCCGGCGAGGGAGGGACCGGAGTATGTATTCTTGGACGAGATCCAATATACGAAGGACTGGCAGACGTGGCTGAAGCATCAGGTGGATTTTCAAAAGAACCGGCGCATTGCGGTGACGGGCTCGGCGACGCCGCTGGTGACGGAAGGCCAGGAAAGCGGGACGGGACGCTGGCATACCGTGCGGCTGGCGACGCTGTCGTTTTACGAATACCTGCAAATCAAGAAGGTGGCGGTGCCGGAACTCCCGGAGCTGTCCTCCCTGCAAAAGCTGCGGACGTGGAGCGCGGCGGATTTTGGCCGGACTGCGGCGGTGGCACGTCCGCTGACGGGGCATTTCCACGATTACCTGCTACGGGGCGGCTTCCCGCAATGCGCACTGGTGGAGGGCGTGGTGACCGCGCAGAAACTGCTGCGCGAAGACATCGTGGACAAGGTGTTGAAGCGGGACATGACCGCGCTCTACGGCGTGCGGCGGGTGCTGGAGCTGGAGCAGACTTTTCTCTACCTCTGCCTGCACGACGGCGGGCTGCTGGACATGGTGGACCTGAGCAAAAACCTACAGGTGAAAAAACCGACGGCGACGAGCTACATCGCGCTGCTGGAGGCGGCGCATCTCATCCACCGACTGCCGCCTTTCGGCTACGGAAAGGAAATCCTGCGCGGGCGCTCGAAGGTGTATCTGGCAGACGCGGCCATCGCGCCGAGCGTGCTGCTGAAAGGAAAATCGCTGCTCGAAGATGCGACGGCGATGGGGGCAGCGGTGGAGACGGCTTTTTTCAAGCACGTCTTCACGCGCTACTACCAGCAGAGCGTGGGCTTTTCCTACTGGCGCGGGAAGAAGGAGCAGGAGGTGGACATCATCGCGGAAGTGGAGGGGCGGCTGGTGCCGTTCGAGGTAAAATACCGGCATCAGGCGACGGGCTGGGCGGACTTAAAAGGGATGATGGAGTTTTGCAAAGAGCGGAAGGTCGCCCTGGGCTACGTAATCACAAAAGAGGCGGACGATTTCGGCGTAATGGAGCGCGAGTTGGAGCCGGGCAAGCCTCTCCAGATCGTGAAAATCCCGGCGCCCCTTGCGTGTTACTGGCTGGGCAAATCGGAAATCGAGACGCAACCTCGCTGAACGATGATCACCGACATCAACAGCGAAGACCGACTTGCGCAGGAGACGTTCGCCGATCATCTCAGTGGGGTGCTCGGCTGGGAGAGCGTTTACGCACACAACGACGAGACTTTCGGGCCAAACGGGACGCTGGGCCGCGCGAGTGAGCGGGAGGTCGTGCTGGTCCGCGACCTCCGTGCTGCGGTGGTGCGGCTGAATCGCGATTTGCCGGAATCCGCCCGTGAGCAGGCGGTGGATAAGCTCACGCGGGTGGACTTCGCACGGTCGCTCATTCAGCACAACCGGGAGTTTTACGACTTCATCCGCAACGGCGTCCCGGTGGAGTGGCGCGATGCGGGTGGGCAAACGCGCCATGCCCGCGCCCGCGTCCTTGATTTCGCAAACGAGAATGCCCTCGACGGCACTCCTCACAACCGATTCCTCGCCGTGCGGGAGCTGAAAATACAGGGACTACGCGTCCCGCATTACAACCGCCGCGCCGACCTTGTCTGCTTCGTGAACGGGCTGCCGCTCGTCTTTATCGAACTCAAAGCGGTGTATCTGAATATGCGGGCGGGATTCGACAACAACCTCACGGATTATCTGAGCGAGACGAGCATCAACCACGCGTTTCACCACAACGCATTTCTCATCGTGAGTAATGGTCACCGCGCCCGCTACGGGTCGGTGACGAGCAAGTGGGAGCATTTCGCGGAGTGGAAGCGGAACGACGAAAAGGAAAAGGGCGACGTGGAGGCGGAGGTGTTGCTGAACGGGATGCTGGAGAAAGATAGGTTACTGGACCTCGTGGAAAACTTCATCCTTTTCGACGAAAGCCGTCCCGGTGGCGCACGAAAGATCGTTGCTCGGAATCATCAGGTGCTCGGAGTGAATCGGGCGGTGGAGTCCGTGAGGCATCAGGAATTGCTGAAAAGGGAATACCCGCTGGATCGCCGAATCGTCGCGTACGAGCCGCCGGAAGAGCACGAGGCGCGGGCGGCGGAGGTTTCTCATGATTTTCAAGACGATATGCCGCTGGTGCAACGGGCGCATCCGAGCCTCGGGAGGCTGGGCGTTTTTTGGCACACGCAGGGGAGCGGGAAGTCGTATTCGATGGTGATGTTTGCGGAGAAGGTCCGGCGCAAGGTGCGGGGCAACTTTACCTTTATGGTGATGACGGACCGCGAGGACTTGGACGACCAGATCTGGCGGACTTTTGTCGGGTGCGGAATGGTGGACCCAAACGCGACGCCGCGAGTGAGCAGCGGCAGGGTTTTGAAGACGGTGTTGCAGGGGAACCACAGCTTTGTCTTCACGCTCATCTATAAGTTTAATCAGCCCGTGGATGCGAAGGAGCCTTACAGCGACCGCGACGACATCATCGTGATTTCGGACGAAGCGCACCGGACGCAGGCGGGCAAGTTTGCGCGCAATATGCGGCTCGCCCTGCCGAATGCGTCGTTCATCGGGTTCACCGGCACGCCGCTGTTCAAGCACGACCATCTCACGCGCCGCATCTTCGGCGGCTATGTGTCGCGGTATGATTTCAAGCGCTCGGAGGAGGACAAGAGCACGGTGAAGCTCATTTACAAAAATCGCGGCGAGAAGCTCGGTATCGCAAAACTCGATCTGAACGACCGCATCGCGGAGAAGATCGAAGAGGCGGGACTGGATACCGACCAAGAGGCACACCTCGAAAAGCTGCTGGGACAGGACTACGAAGTCATCACCGCACCGGCACGGCTGAACCAACTCGCGTTTGATTTCGTGGAGCAATGCGCCGGACGCTGGGAATCTGGGAAGTCCATGCTCGTCTGCATCGACAAGATCACCTGCGGGCGAGTTCTCAAGCGCGTTCGCCGACTGTGGAAGCTGAAGCGGGCGCGGCTGAAGGTTGCCATTCAACAAAAGGAGATCGCGCTGCCGTCCATCGTGGATGAAACCAAACGCGCCAGCGCGGAAAAGGAGCTGGCATGGCTTCGAGGGCAGGCGAATTGGATGGAGAGCACGATCATCGAAATGATCATCAGTGAGGCGCAGAACGAAGTCCGCGATTTTGCAAAATGGGGCATCAACATTATCCCGAGCCGCGTGGTGATGAAGACGGGCTTTGAGACGCCGGACGGCAAGCGACTGGACGTTGAGGATGCCTTCAAGAGCGACGAGCACCCGTTCCGCGTCGCCATCGTCTGTGCGATGTGGCTGACGGGCTTCGACGTGGAGTGCCTGCAAACGCTCTACATAGACAAGCCGATGAAGGCCCACACGCTCATGCAGGCCATCGCCCGTGCAAACCGCATCTATCCCGGCAAAGACTGCGGGGTGATCGTGGACTACAACGGGATGCTGAAAAGCCTGCGCGCCGCGCTTGCCGAGTATGCAGTGGGCGACGGCGAAGACAAAGACGGCCAAAGCTCACCGGCCATCCCGCTAGAGGATTACGTGCCTGCTCTAGTCGAGGTGCTGGAAGCGGCGGAAAATCATCTGCGCGGACTCGGCTTTGAGCCGAACCGGCTGATTGGTGCGACGGGCTTTGCGAAAGCCGCCGCGCTGGGTGACGCAGTGGACGCACTTTATACGACAGACGAGGCGAAGCGCCGGTTTGAGATCATGGCGAGGGAGCTTTTCTCGCGGATGAAGACGCTCATTTTGGAACCCTCCGTGCAGCCTTATTACATCCGGCACGACAACATCGAGACCATTTACAAAAAGCTCGATGAGCGGCGCGATACCTCGGATGTCACGGCGCTGCTCAAGGGGCTGCACAAGATCGTCAACGAGGCGATTTGTACGCAGGGAAGCGGGGTGGATGAATCCGAGGGACTATCCGTGGATTTGAGCCAGATTGATTTTGAGAAGTTGCGCGCGGAGTTCGCGAAGAAGGTGCGGAACAAGCACGCCGCGCTTCACAACATCCGCGAACTCGTCGAGAAAAAGCTCGCCCAGATGATGGCCGCGAATCCGCTGCGGATGGACTGCTACAAGAAATACCAAGCCATCATCGCCGACTACAACCGCGAGAAGGACCGGGCCACCGTGGAGGCCACCTTCGCGAAGGTGATGGCGTTTGCTGCCGGTCTGGACGACGAGGCGACACGCCATATCCGCGAAGAATTATCGGAGGACGAACTCGCGCTTTTTGACCTGATGCTCAAAGAAGACATCTCGAAGACCGACCGCGAAAAGCTCAAGCAGGCCAGCAAGGGATTGCTCGCCTCGCTAACGGAGCATCTCGCCACGATGCCGAACTGGACCAAGAACACCGCCACGCAAGCCGACGTTCGGATATTTATCTTGGACAATCTCTACACATCCCTTCCGCGCCCGCCTTTCACCGAAGACGATGCCGAAGCGTTGACGAAGCGCTTATATGGATTCGTCTGGCAGCAATGCGAGGGCGGCCAGATGAAGGTGGCATAGCTTCGGCACTATCTTTGTTTCGTAACTAACTTTTTCACCGAATGCCGGACACGCAGCTTGCCAACATTATCCGCGAAGAATTGGTGCGCTCAGCGATTCCGTTTCGGCGGTTCATGGAGCTTGCGTTGTATCATCAGGTGCATGGTTACTACACTTCGGGGCGGGCGCAGGTGGGGCGGATGGGGGATTTTTTTACCAATGTGAGCGTCGGTTCGCTTTATGGGCGGCTTATAGCGCGGCAGTTCGTGGAGATGTGGAGGAATCTTGGGGAGCCTGCGGAGTTCACGATTGTCGAGCAAGGGGCGAACAATGGCGATTTTGCTTCGGATGTGCTTGGTGCTCTGCGTGTGCAAAATGCCGCATGTTTTGAAGCGACGACATATTGCATCGTCGAGCCGTCGCCTGTGCTTGCGGGCATTCAGGCGGTGAAGCTCGGCGCTTTCGCGGGCCGCGTGAAGTGGTTCAGCTCGCAAGCCATGCTGCCGCGCTGGACGGGCGTTCATTTTTCCAATGAGCTGCTCGACGCTTTTCCCGTGCATCTTGTGAAATGGACCGGCTGCGAGTGGTTGGAGCGCTGCGTGGATAATTCGCAGGATGGTTTTCGCTTCATCGATCTCCCGCTCTCAACTTCGAGGCTCGCAGGGGCGTGCGCGAAAATCCCGCCGCGAGTCAGCGGCACAATTACGGAAATCAACCTCGCTGCCGAAGACTGGATTTCCGAGACAGCCGCGCAAATGGAGCGCGGCTACATCCTCGCGGTGGATTATGGTTGGGAGCGCGACGAGTATCATTCGCCCACGCGCACCACCGGCACACTCAGCGCCTACGCGAACCACCGTCGCGAAGAAAATCCGCTCGCGCGGCCCGGCGAAATTGATCTTACAGCGCATGTGAATTTCACCGACCTCGCCGACGCGGCCTGCTCGTGCGGCTTGGAAATCGCAGGCTTCACGGACCAGCATCACTTCATGGTCGGCATCGGTGAGCATCACTTCGCCAACGGTGCAAACCTAGCGGACATCCGCGCATTCCAGACGCTGATGCACCCGCAGTTCATGGGCCTCGCGTTCAAAATCGTGGCGTTTTGCAAAGCCGCTCCCATCGCTCCGCTGGCAGGATTTCGTTATTCGCGAAAATCTGCGCTCGTTGGGGAAAGCGGGATTTAGGAACTCCCGTTGCGGCGGCGAAACTCGGCGCGAAACTCGCCGGTAATCGTCACGATGTCGTTGCGAATCGCAAACAGGCGTCCGCGCAGTCGCTCAAAGATCGGTTCTTCAATCACGGTCTGCGTCCGAAGCTGCACGGCAGCGGTGAGCGCGATGTTGAGCGCGTGGAGAGCGCGTTTCAGATACGCGATATTCATTCCGATTTCATCGGAATCGTTTTCATTCAGAGCCGCAGCCAGCTTTGCGGTGGCGAGCGTGACTTGGGTTCCCAAGGTGTTCATCGCCGGATGCTCGCGTGCTTTTTCTTCGAGTTGGTCGAGGATTTCATCGAGTTCGCCATTGAATGCGAGTGCCTGCTGGTAAAGCGGGTTGCGCTCGAAGCCGAACATCTTTTCGTTTTCCTCGGCTTCATCCTCCATTTCATCCTCCTCGCACGCAGCCAGGATTTCTTCATCCCACTCATCCGCGTAGTCTTCTTCGGTGTGTTTCCAGCCCATTTCCTCTGCGATCAATTCATCGCGCTTCGGGTGGTTCATATATTTATCCAGAAGGTCCATGTACTTCTCGGTGCGTTGCTCCTGCTCTTGAAGAAACCGCTCCCACCGGAATTCATCCCAAGTATTTTCAGCGTTCGGATCAGACATATCAGAGGCTAGTAAAGCCCCGCTGATTTATCGCGCAAGTGGAGATTGATGATTTTTCCGTCAGGCCCGCGCGACTGTGATGACACGCACGGAAGCCGCTCCAGCCTTGAGTAGGACGCGGCTGCATTCCTCCACGGTGCTTCCGGTGGTGAAAACATCGTCCACCAGCAAAAGATGCCGCCCACGCACTTGCACGGGTTTGCGAACGACAAATGCGCCGCTGAGATTTTCCATGCGCTCGGCGCGGTCGAGGCGGGTCTGCGTGGGCGTGCTGCGAATGCGGCGCAGTGCATCCCAGACGGGTTTTCCGGCTTTGTGTGCGACAAGCTCCGCGAGCACTTCTGCTTGGTTAAACTCACGCTCCCGGCGGCGGACATGATGCAGTGGAACGGGTACCAATGCGTCGAAGGACCGCCCCGCGATTCGCGGATCGTCGAGTGCCTCCGCAAGCCAGTCGGCCAAGGTGTGACGCAGCATCGTTTTCCCCTGATACTTAAAGCCGTGGATAAAATCGCGCACCGGGCCGGTGCTGAGATAGCAAGCAACGGCGCAGTCGAAGTGCTGCTCGCGGTCGCCGCAGTTTGCGCACACAAATTCCTGCGTGATAGCGCCGTGAAATGGCGACGAGCACTTTGCGCAATACGGCTCGCGGATAGGCTCAATCTCGGTCGCGCAGGCTTCGCAAAGATGATCTTCGGCAGACGTATCGCTCCCGCAAACCGCGCAGTGCGGCGGAAAGCACAGCGACAAAATCCCGCCGCCAACCCACCGGGCAAACTGTCTGGCCGCATTCACGGATTACTTTGCCAGCTCGCCGAGCAAAGCACGGTTGAGACGGATGCCCGCGACGAAGTTCTCGACGGGGAAATTTTCATCCGGCGCGTGAGCGCGACAGTCGGGAAGCGCGAGACCGAGCAGCAAGGTTTCCACGCCCAAAATACGTTTGAACGTATTCACAATCGGGATGCTCCCGCCTTCACGGATGATCGCGATTCCCCGATCAGGAAACGCGACTGCGAGTGCGCGTTGTGCGGCTTTTCCAAAAGCGGAATGCGGGTCGGTGGCATACGGCTCACCGCTGTGCCCTATCGTGATTTCGAGGCGGATTCCCGGCGGCGTGTTCTTCTCCAAATGCGCACGCACTTTAGCCATCACGTCGTCGGGACGCTGGTTCGGCACTAGGCGGAAAGTCAATTTGGCAAAGGCTTCGCGCGGGATCACGGTCTTGCTGCCCGTGCCCTGAAATCCTCCCCAAATGCCGTTCACCTCCGCAGTCGGTCGTGCCCAAGTGCGCTCCACATTACTGTATCCCGCTTCGCCAAAAAGCTCCGGCGCACCCGTCACTGCCTGTATCTCTTTATCGCCAAACGGCAGCTTCTCCCACGCCTCGCGCTCCCACTGCTGAAGCGCAGCGACATCGTCGTAAAATCCCGCCACTGCGACGCGGCCATCGGAGTCGTGCAGCGATGCGACGATTCGCGCAATCGCCGTAGCGGGATTCATCACCGCGCCGCCGTAAATCCCGCTGTGCAAGTCCGTGGTCGGTCCGCTCGCACGCAGCTCCATCGCAGCTATTCCGCGCAGTCCGTAGGTAAATGTCGGCGTATTGCGAGCGACCATCCCGGTGTCGCTGATGGCGATAATGTCGCACTTCAGCATCTCGCGATTTGCCGCAAGAAATGCCTCCAGATGATTGCTGCCGACTTCCTCTTCGCCTTCGATGAGGAAGATCAGATTCACAGGCACATCGCCTTTTTCCTGCATCGTCTCGCCGACTCCGAGAACGTGGGCGAGGATTTGCCCTTTATTGTCCGTCGAGCCGCGAGCGTAGATCACGCCGTCGCGCAGCACGGGTTCAAAAGGCGGACTCGTCCATTCGTTCACCGGGTCCACGGGTTGCACGTCGTAGTGTCCGTAAATCATCACCGTCTTCCGCCCCGGCTGATGCGCGTTGCGGGCTGTGACGATGGGATGTCCGGGCGTTGCGTGGATGTGTGCGCTCAAGCCAATGGCGGTCAATTTTGAAGCCAGCCAGTCTGCGCACGCAGCTACGTCCGGCTTGTGGCGAGGCTCCGTGGAGACGCTGGGGAAACGGATGAATGCGAAAAGGTCGTCGAGATGTGATTGCTGCATGTCGCCGATGGTTGTCGGCAAAAAGCAGAAACGTCAAAACCAACCCACGGGCGCATCCTTCATCGTCGCCTTGAGAATCGCTCGGATGGTCCGCTTTTCAGCCACGGGAATGAATGCGTAATCCTTCGCGGGCTGCGTCTCACTCAGCGCGAGCGCGAGCGCGAGCTGGCGATACACGCGCAGCTTCATCTCCTTCGGCATCCCCGCAAAGATCGCGCTGTGGATCATGTAGCTGCATCGGTTCTTAAACATCCGCGTTTTCAAATCGAACTCCCTCAGCGGTGCGCCAGCTATTTGAAACTCCGTCTTAAATTGCAAATCGCCCTCCACGCCGGGCAGCGGCACTTCATCGGCAAAGAGGATGTAGCGCACGAGCACCTTTGCGGTTTCATCCAGCGCGACTGCGTTTGCAGCCGAGAGCTTCCCGCCGTCTTTATGCAGAAATTCGCGCGTCTTGTAAGTCGCCTCCAGCACACGATTCACAAAGCCCACCTGATGCTCATGCACAAGCTGCGGGAGGATGTCGCTCGCGGAAAAAGGATACCGCGCGTAGTCGAACAACTTGCCCGGCTCCAGCCGCAGTTTCTGCAAGCCGCCGCCGGGCGCACTGCGGCCCAGCGCATTCCCCCAATGCTCGGCGATGCCATGTTTCCCCGTGACATACCACCCGCCAAAACGCTCCGCGTACGGAATCGCATGGCCGCTCTGCTTTTGCCGAAACGCCTGCAAACTTCCGCCCGAAGGAATCGGCACGACCGATTTCACAAACAAGCCGGGCACGTAATAAGTCTCCTCCTTCGCATGGCAATTCATGCAGCGGTCCGAGCGCTCGGCGCGAAAAGGTGAGCCATTGCGGGGAATGTCGAAGATGTAAAAAATCCCGCCCGCCTCCGGGTCCACGGAAACCACTTCGATCCGCCCGCCGGGGATGTAGCCAATGTACACGTCCTCATTGAAAAAAATCGCGCGTGGACTGCGCGGCGAGATCAAGCTGAGTTGCAGGCTCGTGTTGGAAAAAACGAGCATCTGCGAACTCACGGGAATTTTCAGCGCCTTGAGCAGCGAGACGAGATAGGGAAGCTCTCCGCCCGCATCGAGTTTCACGCGCCCATTTTCCACCTCGGCCATGAATTTTGTGAACGGGTCTTTCAGGGGACGCTTCCAGTAATCATGCGGCGCAGCATCGAGTTCAAACTCCGTCGCAAATACGCCCGATGCGGCAAGACACAGAGCAAAAATAGTGGAGAGGTGCTTCATTCCACGGCTCACGTATCCACTCGCGCCCAATGTCGCAAGCACCCACACCGGAGGTTTCTGAGCCGGAACCCGCATAGGCAAATGGAAAAATGCCTACTCAGCTTGAAATGGCTCAAACTCTCACAGCGAGCGGATCAACTTTTAGGAGCAGGCCGATGGCGATTTATGATTCAATTCATTTCTTTTTCGTCGCCTGACCCCCAGTTCCACATTTCCAGTTCCACCAGTTCCATGACCCCATTTCTTTTTCGTCGCCTGACCCCCAGTTCCATGACCTGACCCCCAGTTCCATGACCCCAGTTCCACGCAGTTCCACGCCACCGCCGCATCCCAGATTTACCTATGAAAAATCACACCTTTCTGTAACTCTCAACCCGCATTCCGCAACATGGACCTGCTCTCATACCAACGCATCATCTTCGGCTATCACGGCTGCGACAAAAGCATCGCCGATGCAGTCCTCGCCGGAAAACTCAAGCTCGTCGCCAGTGAGAACGCTTATGACTGGCTCGGAAGCGGCATCTATTTCTGGGAGCATGGCCCCGCCCGCGCCCTCGAATGGGCTGAAGCGCAAGCTCGACGCAAGGGCAGCAAGATTAAACGCCCCGCCGTCATCGGAGCCATCGTCCAACTCGGGAGTTGCTTCGACCTGCTCGACACCCGCTTCACCCGAGAACTCGCCCGCGCCGCGCAAAGCCTCGAAAAACGGCTCGCCGTCCAAGGCATCAAACTCCCAGAGAACGAATCCGTCAGCACTGGCGACTTCGACTGGCTCAAACGCCACCGCGATTGCTTCGTGCTCAACGCCACCATTCCCGGCCTCGGCGAAGCCGTTGGTCGCCCATTCCAAACCGTTCGTGGCGTCTTTCAGGAAGGCGAACCCGCATTCACCGGCGCAGGCATCAAACTCAAATCGCATATCCAACTCGCAGTGCGTGACCCACGCGCAATCATCGGCTACTTCCAGCCCGAAACACACTAACCATCACCGAATCATGGCAACCGCATCACCTTCAAAACCCGCACCCGAGCACCTGACCGACGCCGAATTTCACGCCGTAGCCGAAAAGTATTGGGACGACTTCGACCGCCTGCCCAAAGCCAAACAACGCGCCCTATTCATCAAATGGGACATCTTAAACCCCGACGGCACCCTCCGCCGCTACCCGATGGACCACGTCCCGCTCGGTCCGAGGAATTGAACGTAGACTTGATGCCGATGAAACCGCTTTCTTTTCGATTTTTTAGCCTGACTCCGATTCACACTCTCCGGCCTACCCACTGGCGTAAAAGTCTGGGTAGAACTCCGCGCCTGCAACGCCCGAGGCAAAAGCGCATGGAGCGACCCCGCCACCAAGCGCGTGCCCTAGCCCGCCCGGTTCGAAGCGCATCCAACTTGCGGAAAGCGGGTCAGGTAACATGAAAAAAGAAAAAACGACACGAAAAATGCCCGCAAAGTTTTTCATTTTTTCGCCTGACCCCGTTTCCCTGACCTGACCCCGTTTCCCTGACCCCGTTTCCCCGCGTTTCCACGCAAATTATTTCTCGCCAGCAGCCATCGGTAGCGCAACGCTCGCTTTAGAGAACCGACTTCATCCACGACATTGAAACCATTGATTACACTTGAGAGTTTTCGGCTGAGGAACTTCAAAGCCGTCCGCGATACCGAAGAACTGAAATTTGGTGCGTTCACCATCATCGTGGGAGCGAATGGCAGCGGAAAAAGTAGCTTGCTTGAGGGCATCGAGGTCTATCACTCGCTCGGGACATCCGATGTGGACGCAATTTTCAACGAACCACGATGGAGGGGCTTTCATCATGTATGGAATAAAGCGGTGCCTCACCCCCTCGGTCCGACAAAAGAAAAGCCCAGACTGCTCCAAAACCCGATGGGGTTCGACGCCGTGATCAACCGGCAACCGTTGCGTCGAAGATACGAGCTTCTATCGGAAATTACCCAAAGTGACGACGGGGAAGTAATCATCTCAAGGGAGACAGTGCAGCGATCTGGAGGAATTGGGAGAGCGGACACTTTCGAACGGGACTCGAAAGGAAAAGTTTCGAGAATCGAGCCAAAAAACGGCGTCACGAAGAAAGCCACTTCAACCCAGCCACCGGCCTTTTACCGAACCATTGAACCTGGGGTGTCCATTTTGGCATCTGGATACGCCAAGCCATTTGGGGACTGGCAGTTTCTCAATCTCCAAGCTGGATTGATGGGGCAACCCACCGCAAGGCTCGGAGGAAAGCTCCAACGAGGTATGGCGTCTGATGGTTCCAATTTAGCGGAAGTCGTGAGGAAGCTCTCCGATGCTGGGTTGCAACGATTGGTGGAGTCTCTCCGACAAATCATCGGATACGCAGGCGACCTCGAGGTAGATGAATTCAGCCCTGTTGACCGAACAGTCTATCTGAAGCTTCAGGAGGGAGACTTCCAGATTCCAGGCTGGCTACTCTCCGGCGGAACGATGCGCTTGGTAGCGATTCTTGCTTGTTTATATCGGGACGTTCCGCCTCCGCTTCTCGTTATCGAGGAAATCGAGAATGGCCTCGACCCGCGGACTGTTGGCTTCCTCGTAAACCAAATCCACGAGGTTCTGAAGGAGGGCAAAACGCAGATAATAGTGACGACTCACTCGCCGTTTTTTCTTTCGCAAGCCACGCTGGACCATCTGCTGCTGTGTCAGCGCGACTCAAAAGGCGAACCTCACTTCTGGCGTCCGTCGGATTCCAAGGAATTGAAAGAGTGGAGTGAGGACTTCAACCCCGGCGACCTCTACTCGACCGGAAGAATCCAGAAGGCGATGAAAAAGGCGCTGGGAGATAAATGAAAATCGGTTTCATTGTGGAGTGCGTCGATGAGGGCCCGGAAACGAAGGTAATCCCGACCCTCGCTCGACTCGTGAACCCAGATATAACATGCGATATAGAACCGCTGGGCAGTAAGCCAAAGGTACTCTCAGACTGCGGGAAATCTGCAAAAGCGCTGCTTGAGAAGAGCGATTGCGCACGAGTCGTAGTATTGTGGGACGCCCGACCTGCGTGGGAGGAGGGCACAGTGACGTTCTCGATTGAAGAAGAGTATGGCAAAGCGAAGGCGTCTCTAAAGGCCGCGGGGCTGGATTCCGATAATCGCGTGAAATTGATCTGTATCGTGGAGGAACTGGAGGCATGGCTTTTAGCCGATGGGCGGGGCGTAACTGCACGGATTAAACACTACCTGAAGAACCACCCCTTAAAGAAAAGCGTCCAAGATTTCAAATATGTTGAAAAGATCACATGGCCGAAAAGTGTGATGGAACGAATTTTCAAAACGAATAGAGTGACTGCTTATGAAGACTGGAAAGACGCGGGAGCCATCGCGGCAGGGATTCCTAATACAAATCGTTTGTTGAAACACAGCGCGGTGTTCCCTGATTTCGCCGCCGCCGTGAGCTGAATTTTACTTCCGGCGTTCGCCTTCCAAGCAGAGGGAAAGCGGTTCAGGCGATGAAAAAGAAAAAATGACACGCAACGAAGCCGTAAAGTTTTCCATTTTTTCGCCTGACTCCGTTTCCCTTAAATTTTATGAAGGCATCGGCTGAAACTCCAAACAGTGGATGGCGATTCGTTGTCATCGCGGTATGGTCGCCTTTGAATTCAATCTATCTATGAAAACCACCATAAAAATGAACTCTCGTCGTTTCGGCGCGTACGAAGCAAAATCCTACTTCATCAATATTACCCGTTACTGGGATAACGAATTCATCGAAATTTGCTTCGTCAATGACGACAATTTCGTGGAGTCATGCGAATTGACTATTGAAAGAGAAGTTCTCGTGAATATTGCGACGGCTATTCAGAGTGATGCATGCACCAGTTATCAACTCAATGTCAGGGATGGAAAAATCGCCGTTCAGAGTGACCTCTCAATAAAGCAGCGTATTGCCTTATTTGAAATGCGACTTGAGTTGCACCTTTTGAACGAAAAACTGCCTTTGGATATAACTGATAAAAGAACCGGAGAGATTCTTTATTCCGCGAATACTAAACTCAGCAAAAACGATATTCGAGAAATTGCATTGCATTTCGACACTTGGACTATGGCTCAAAGTCCGTTGAAAATATGGTTCGACAGGGCCATCAAAGAAACCATGGGGATTGATCCATCAACATCGCAATAGCCGACGCAGGCTGTGCGGCTGGAGGAATTGAGAAATTGGAACAGGAAATTGGGAAAGCGGTTC
>JANMLS010000349.1:0-1604 GCA_031372675.1 Verrucomicrobiaceae bacterium | reverse complement strand
GACAAATGCGTGGTTCAATGTGCGCCCGCGCATGTATGCGAGCGGGGCGACTTCGATGACGCCGCGCTCAAAGAGCCGCTGCATGTCCTCCGGGTCGATCATATCGTGCAGCGCATCGTACAGCGGGCGCAAATATGGCATGATCTTCTCCTTCAAATCGCCCGGCAAAAATCCAAGCGCCTCGCCAGCCTCGACTGCGGGGCGCGTGAGGATGATGCGATGCACCTGTTCTTTTTTCAAAGCGGACACCGCCATCGCCATCGCGAGATACGTCTTGCCCGTCCCCGCCGGACCGATTCCAAACGTCATATCATGCTGCTGAATCGCCTGAATGTATGCACGCTGCACAGCCGTCTTTGGCACGATGGGCGGGCGACGACCGGAGCACTGAATCTTCGTCACCACGAGCGCATCGAGCGTGGGCGCATCCGCCTCTTGCACGGCGCGGAGTGCGTAATTAAACTCGAACTTGCGAATGGTGAGTCCGCTTTTCTGCGCATCCGCGAGCTGGCGGAAAATGCGGCCTGTTTGCTCCACGGCAGCATCGTCGCCCTCCACGCGCAGCCAGCCTTCGCGCGTGGTGATTCTCACGCCGAGTGTTCGCTCGATGATCTGTAAATTTCCGAGGTCGTTTAGAAACAGCGACCCAAGTGTGCGGGCACTGTCAAATTCAAATGTCTGTTCCACAATTTTACTCAGCGGAAGCCGTAGGCCAGCGCCCAGTGCGTGCGCTCTTTGTCCGACTTCTCCACTTCCACGATGATGTAGTAAGTGCCCGTCTTTTTCGGAATCACTCGCGCCGCAGCGAAGCGTCCCTTTGACCAAGCCTCGACTTCGCAAAGGTTTCCATCGGCATCGTAAATGTGGACGGAAATCTTCGCGCCGTTCACCTCGGTGCCCATCCAGAACCAGTATTGGTTCCCCTTGAAAAGCTGATGCACAATAGCTTTCGGCTTCTTCACCGGCAGGTCGCCGCCCCACCAATCCTCGCGGACGGTGAAGCCTTCCTTCACGTAGGGCGTCGCGGCTTCCAGCGCGTAAGAGAGCGAGTCATCCACCGTGGCCCGGACGGGCAGCAGTGCGAATACGAGGACCGCGAGTAGTTTGAAAAAGGAACTCTTCACAGGTTGCTAAGATGACTATTTGGTTTGAATGGACTTCACCAGACCGGCGGTGATGTCGCCGATTTCCTTCACGGACTTTGCGGAAATATCCGCATCAGCAGCGAGGCCGATGAGTGGCTGGATGCTCTTTAGTCCGCCTTTGATTTTCGGAATCAACGGATTCACCGGCTTCTTCTTCCCGAATGCGTCGAGCTTGTTGTCAAAAAAGCTCAGTAGCATCTGCTGGCGCAGCAAATCCGCGCCGTCCTTACTGTAATTCTTGTCCACCACGGCGCAAAGCGCCTCCGTGCCGCGCAGCCATCCGCCGAGACTCACGAGATGAGAAAGCTGCTCGTCGCCGAGTGCCTTCATCGCGCTGCGGACTTCGCCCAGCGCACCATCGAGTTCCCTGCGGACCAGCGGCCAATCTTTCTTGTCGGCTGCGGCAATGATTGCATTTGCGCGGCTGGTCACCTCTTTGCGGACGCTCAAAGCAGTCGC
>JANMLS010000360.1:0-7220 GCA_031372675.1 Verrucomicrobiaceae bacterium | reverse complement strand
ACTCAGCAAGTGCTTTTGCTTCATCCCATCGCTTGCGGAGTTCATCGACAGAAATTCGGTCCGTACTGTCGGGCTTCTCAACTTTCGGACCGCTTGAAATCCGGGGAATTTCTGGAGGAACCAATCGCGTCTTCACTACCTCGCTTTTCGGTAGAATAAAAGTGTCGCCGACGCTCGTATGCGCAAACTCGTCCGTAACTGGAATCAGACCCTGCTGGAAGGGTTTCGGAATGCTCGAACCAATCTCAACGACCCCTTTCCCGTCACATCTTGGGCAATCCTTGTTGCCCCCACATGAGCAGACTCTTGCGCTTGGTTCCGGCTCGATTTCTACTTTAGGCGGGACCACCGCACCGACCGTTCCGACCGTTCCGCCACGGTCGAACGCCAAACTCGCCCCACCCAATGCGGTTGCGAGTCGGGTGTATTCGACTTTTCGAGTATCCAAAAGTTCCTCCGCACAGTTTATACCGAGACGCTGAAGTGCTTCATCCACATGGGCTCGTATCTGAGAAATCGCAAATCCACCTCCGGTGAGAACATACCATCGGCAATCAATAAGATACGGACTGCATATTTCGACTGCCTTCTTCGCAAAATCACGGAGTTGCTGATTCATACAGTTTGCCCGAAGCGTTCCCTTCTGATCGCCGCTTGCAAGCACGTATTCCTTGCCCTGATATATGTCTTCCTTGATCGCTCTGAAATCCCTCTCAGAAATCATTTTCGGGTTTATACCACAAGCCTCTATTGTTCCGGAAAGCTGCTCGTCGATTTGAGCTATTCCGTGCTCAAACGAATGTTGCTCGCATATTTGAACCTCGCCGGACTTAGTTATATAGCAAATTGCGGCATCTGTCGTATAGGCACCTATATCCATGACGAAAAAACGAACAGGCTTGCCGGGAATCCTCCGCCCGTCTGGCAGTGTCATCGCGTCGAAAAAAAGACGCGGGAATATCTTCTCCCAGTCTATCATGAACCCACCAGGGTCTTTGTGGGCGATATTTTTTCCAGCCGAGGCTAGTCCGATCAGATTTGCTGCGGGTTCGGAGATAAACTCCATCGCGTTGGACCATCCTGCTGCGATTGCCGCTTGTCGCAGACGACCTTCACCGTGAGCAGATTCATTTAACGCGGGTATGCAAATCCTGAGCTTCGCAGTCGCTAAATCGTATTCTGAATGACAGGTTCCAAGCTTCTTTTTGATCCAGCGAAGAAAGCCTTCAGCAATTTTCTGTGCATCACTCAGAGCGATTTGATCAGGGGCAGAATCAAAGAGTATTGCCTTCCAATTGCGATGAATCCGACCGTTCGGGCCTGGATTCAGGTATTCAGCATTGGTTCCAAATCGGAATCCCTGCCCATCGCCAAGATCAACTGCAATGGACGGAGTGTGAGATTTTTCGTCGATCTCCAAACTATCAGATGGGGAGTTAAACACGTTTCCCTCTGCCCATGGTGGTCTCCATGCGAGCTTGGTATATGATGCACCAAGGTCAATAGACAGCACTGATCTTCGTTGTTCTTCGGTGGGGCGTGGCATGGGCTTAAATCGGTTTTACTTTTGCTCGTTCAATTGTTTGCTGCCCATATTGCCACCCTCCGCTGAGAACAATCACCCTTGCTCCCGGTGGCAAACCTCCGGCTACATCTTCGTGAAATTCAGGGTTATACTCTACAATCGTTTCTGGCGCAGCAATGTGCTTCATCCCAAGATTGAGTGCTGTCGCTTCGAGCGATAGCCGAGGGTCATCCCCATTGTCGATTTTTGCCAGCGTGAGCGCGATGCGGTCAGCCGCTTTGTGCGAGAGAGCGGGCTGAACCGATACTCGCGGCGTCCCGTGATAACGAATCACACACCTGTCGAAGTCAACCTCGCCCGACAAAAGCTGCTCCTCCGCCGAGATACCCAGCCGATCTAGTTCTTTGAGGATAGCAATCGAAACCTCACACGGTGGATGCGAAACGACTCCCGCCGCGAGCGACAATAACTTGGCACTCCACCACCGCTTCCGAGCTGGCACCTTCGCCGTAAGCAGTTCTGCAAACACGGCTTGGATGAAAAAGGCAATCGAATCAGAATCTACGGTTTGAATAATCTTGGGCACCCCAGCAATGAACAATTCGATGAGTTCGTCTTTGTATTTAATTTCGGTAGTAACCCGATCTCGCGCATCGGGGTTCCGAGCACATGCTGAGACTAGTGCGCCAAGGAAGTGGCCGTTGCTGTCGCGAGTCAACGCGACGAGGAGCAATGTGTCCTTTGAACTAAACGGACGTGCGTCCGCTTCGAGCAAAAAAATGTCGAGTCCGCCCACTAGTTGGTTCGGCGAAGCGCATTCAAAGAACCAGATAGCAAGAGCGGATAACGCCGCCTTCGACGGTAACTCTTTGAAACGCGCAAACAATGCCTCTTCCTTCGCAGCCGAGTCCTCGCCCTTTCCTATCCACGCAGAGATACACTTGGCCGACGCTGCGACTCGTAGAAGCTCATCAACAGAGAGGCTCCGCAGTTCTAAAACATGTTTTAGAAACACAAATTCTGCCGCGCCGGTCATTCGGTATTTCACCAACGTCTCCAAGTAATCGATGGGAGGCGCATCTGTTCGTTTAGCGGCGTAAAAACTGTGCAGAGCAAAAAATGCTTTAGCCAAATCCACCGTCTTGATCGTAGTTCGGGCCTTCTCGAACAACTTCTGATCGTCGGGCTTTGAAAGTGCCTTTAGCGCGGCTTTATCGGATGGGTCTTGGACCATTGTGGCATGAGATAAACTGGATGCCGCGCCGAATGCGAGAATATCTAAATGGTACGCTATTGGGTCAGCGGGTTCCACACTTTCTGAAATCCAAACCCGTCGAAGTGTTTTGCGTTCGCCGTCGCGAAGTGGGTGACGCCGTGGTGCCGGAGGGTGAGCGCGAGGCGGGCGTCTATGATGTGGCGGAAGCCAGTGGTGGTTTCAGCGGCCCATTTCCAGAGGGGCGGAGCGACATCGGGTTCGTAGTCAGTGTGTTCCCAAGTGGGATTGGAGCGAAGAGCTTGGCAGAAAGCTGCGGCTTCGGCGGGAGTCTTTGGTTTTTTGAAAACGGCAGGGTTGCGAAGCTGCATGTAGATTTCTACGAGCACGAGGCCGCAAAGGAGGAATCGCTGTTGGCCTGCGGCTTCTGTGGCGAAGAACTGCTGGGCAGCGGTGTGATGGGGCGAATCGAGGTTGGCCGCGTAAAGGAAGAGATTGGTGTCGGCGGAGAGAATCATGAGGCAGAACGCTGATGGATGGCGTCGGCCTCGGGATGAAGCGTGGCAGGGTCGCGGAGGAAATCGCCGCCGCAATCGAGCGTGGGAAAACGCCATTCCGTGCGGGCTTGGGGTGTCTCGGGAAAGCGGGTGACGAAGTGCTCGGCGGCTTTGCGCATGACTTCTGCAAGCGACCAGTCGTGCTGCTCGGCGATGGTTTTGAGCCGCAGATAGAGTGGATCGGGAAATTGAATCTGTGTGCGTGTCATGATGCTTTATTTACATCGGAGGCAGATTGTCGTCAATCTTGCACTCGAACTGGCAGCACGCTGCTCGTTTGTTTCTGCGACACAAAAGAGCGCCTGAGATTTCGGTCAGAAGCGATGTGATGCGTCCTCGATTATTCCCCAAGCAGCCAAGCCACCGCAGACTGCCATCGCACATCGGTCGGCAGGCCGTCTGGACCGCTCGAATCAGCGGACAGCAAGAGTGCTTCGCCATGAGGATGCGCGGATTTTGCCTCAACTAATGCGCGGACTTCGCGGTGCAGTGTTTCCGGGTTGCCGAGGTCGGCACAGACTTGGATGAGTAAAGTCCCGCCGCCCGGCAATTCGGCGTGAAAGTCCACCTCGAATCCTGATGTCGTGCGGAGGTACCCGATGCGAGCGCCGCGCCGCTCCAGTTCCAGCAGCACCGCCGTTTCCAGAGCGTGCCCCGTATTGCTCCTGCGCGTGCGGTCAAACACCGGAATTAGCCCTGGGTCCACCGGATACGCCTTGCGCGGGTTCACCATCCGCTGCCGTTCTGAGTTTGTATGCAAGCTCAGCGTGCGAACAAGAAACGCGTCCTCCAAATACCCGAGATACGCGTGGACTGTATCTTTCGCCACGGCAATCCCCTGCGATTTTAGCACATCGAAAAACTTCTGCGCACTGAACGTGGACGCCGCATTACCGAGGAGATGCCGCACCATCCAGCGCAACGCCGTGGGGTTTGAAACCGAATGCCGCTCAATCACATCGCGCAGCATTGCCACATCCACATAACTCCTCAGCAGCGAATCCCGGTCCCGCACGCTCGCGCCCTGTGCCTCGGGGAATCCACCGTGCGCGAGATAGTCGTTAAAATGGCGCATCAAAACCGACCTCGCAGCCTTCACCAACCTCCCGAGCGGAGTCGTGATTTCCGCGCCGTGATGCCGCAAGTATTCCCGAAAACTGAACGGATGCACCAACACCTCCAAAGCACGCCCGCGCATGGCCGTGGCGATTTCGCGACTGAGCAAACGCGCCGACGAACCAGTCATCATCACCTCCACTTTTTCCGAATCCATGAGCCGCCGCACAAAGCTCTCCCAGCCGGGCACGAGCTGGATTTCATCGAGAAAAAAACGCACGGTTTTCCGATCTCGGAACCCGGGCTGAAGCTCAAAATACGCCTCTGCGATTTGCTGCAAATCGCGGGCCGCCATGCCAGCCAGTCGGTCATCCTCAAAGTTAAAATACAACAACGACTCCCTTGCTGCTCCGGCATGGAGTTGGTCGGCGATGCACTGCCATAAAAACGTGGTCTTCCCCGATCTCCGCATCCCAATCACCGCGAGTGCCTTTCCGCGCATCGTCGGAACGTAAGTATCACGTCGCGTAAATTCCGGCACGCCCGCAGTCGTCCCATGCAGGATTTTTTCCGCTATCGCTGATTTCATTTCGCCGTCCATGCCGGAGAAAGTATCGGCTATTTCTCCTTTCTAAAAGGAGAATATCACCTACGGCAAGTCCGTCGCGCCCATGAGGAACTTGTCGCACTCGCGGGCGGCTCCTCGGCCTTCGTTGAAGGCCCAGACGACCAACGATTGGCCTCGGCGGCAGTCGCCGGCGGCGAAGATTTTTGGGACGCTGGTGGTGTATTTTTCGTGCTCGGCTTTGGCGTTGCTGCGGGGGTCGCGCTCGATTTTTAGCGCGTCGAGCAGGGGTTGCTCGGGGCCTAGGAAGCCCATTGCTAGTAGGACTAGCTCGCATTTTACCACGCGCTCGGTGCCGGGGACATCTACGGGGGTGAATTGGCCTTTGTCGTTTTTCTCCCACTTGATTTCGACGAGGTGGACGGCGCTGACGTTGCCTTTTTCGTCCACATCGAACTTCTTCGCGGTGGTGACGTACACGCGCGGGTCGGCTCCGTATTTCGCGGCGGCTTCTTCTTGGCCGTAGTCCATTTTGTAGGTCTTGGGCCATTCGGGCCACGGGTTGTCTTTGGCGCGTTCGAGCGGGGGTTTCGGCAAAATTTCGACTTGGGTGACGCTCACGCAACCGTGGCGTAGTGAGGTTCCTACGCAGTCGGTGCCGGTGTCGCCGCCGCCGATGATGACGACGTTTTTGCCCTTCGCGGAAATGGGCGGCTCGGTGCCGTCGAGCAGCGCTTTGGTGTTGGCGGTGAGAAATTCCATCGCGAAATGGACGCCCTTTGCGCTGCGGTTCTCGATGGGGAGGTCGCGCGGTTTGGTCGCGCCGGTGCAGAGAACTACGGCGTCGAACTCGGCCATGAGTTGCTCGGCGGTGATGTCTTTGCCGACTTCGGTGCCGCAGCGGAAGGTGATGCCTTCGCGCTCTAGCAGTCCGATGCGGCGCATGAGGACTTCGTTTTTATCGAGCTTCATGTTGGGGATGCCATACATGAGCAGGCCACCGGGACGGTCGGCGCGCTCGAAGACGGTGACCCAGTGGCCCGCTTTGTTGAGCTGCGCGGCTGCTGAAAGTCCGGCGGGGCCGCTGCCGATGATGGCGATTTTTTTGCCGGTGCGGGTCTTGGGTGGCTCGGGTGTCACCCAGCCTTCCTCCCAGCCTTTATCAATGATGCTGACCTCAATGTTTTTGATGGTGACCGGCGGGTTATTCATGCCGAGCACGCACGAGCCTTCGCACGGCGCAGGGCAGACGCGTCCGGTGAACTCGGGGAAGTTGTTCGTCTTGTGCAGGCGCTCCAATGCCTCCTGCCACAGGCCGCGATAGATGAGGTCGTTCCACTCGGGGATGAGGTTGTTCACCGGGCATCCGCTGGCCATGCCGCTGACGAGGTTGCCTGTATGGCAAAACGTGATGCCGCAATCCATGCAGCGTGCCGCCTGCTGCTTGAGCTTCGGCTCGTCCATGTGTTCGTGGAATTCGTTCCAGTCGTTGATGCGTGCGATAGCGCTGCGGTCGAGCGGAAGCTCGCGCGCGAATTCAAGAAAGCCAGTTGGTTTGCCCATAAAGTGTCGGTTGTTGGTTGGTTAAATGTGGAAGTTGGTTTTGGAAAGATCAGCTCGGTTGTCCTGTGGCTAGACTTGCGGGAATGCGCGGTTCGTCAGCTTTGAAAACGTGGTAACGAGTCATGGAATCTAGTCGCGATGACCAGCGAGAACCTGAAACCTCTGGAAGTAACATCTTGTGATTCATCCAGTTAAATACATGCACGTTCTGGAGTTCACTATCGAGCTTGCCCATATTCATCGTGGAGTTCCAGGCTGGCCGATGGGCGTATATGAGTAACTTCTCGGCGAGGACGATATGTCTATTCCAAGTTTCGTCGTCCGGCCGGTCTTCTCCCGCAAGTCGGCCAAAATATACTTTTGTGCTGTTTATGTCGTAGTTATACGGAATCGAGTGTTTTTGCTTTAGTCGCTCTCCGAAGTGCTGCCTCTCTGCCTTTCCTATGTAAAGTAACACGTCTGCTCCGTAGCACGGATGGCTACCATAAATTTGATACACTCCCCAATCACTGTCCCCATTGACCTTACAGGCATCTTCGTAACTCAGCGGGCCGCTCCATTCGAGGTGAATATCTATCGAGTGATTCACTTCGCCGCCTCCCATTCCTCTTTAGAAATTTCCGCCTGCTCAACAATGGTATGGCCGCGCCGCGATATAGCGCGAAGCGCCGTGGAGTGCTGGAACTTGTTCCAGCCGTAGGCTGCGGGACTTGTCACGCACAGAGCCGTGGCAACGGCTTG
>JANMLS010000304.1:0-2086 GCA_031372675.1 Verrucomicrobiaceae bacterium | reverse complement strand
GCAGGAAGGCGTGCTGAATGTCGTCTTCCACATCGCCGACGACGAAGGGCTGCTGCTGCTCGATTTGAAGGACCTGCAATCCATGCTGCAACACGTCGCGGCGAACGCGGCGGATTACACCACGAAGTTTGGAAACGTGGCGACTGCGACTGTCGGGACCATCCAGCGCGCGCTGCTCGCGCTGGACCGTGAGGGCGGCGATTTCTTCGGCGAACCCGCGCTCGATTTGAACCACTTTCTCCGCACCGCAGAAGATGGTCGCGGGACAATCAATATCCTCGATGGCTCGCAGCTCATGACTGCGCCGCGCACCTACGCTGCGTTCATGCTCTGGCTCCTTAGCGAGCTTTTCGAGCGGCTCCCGGAAGTCGGCGATGTGGATAAGCCAAAGCTCGTGTTCTTTTTCGACGAAGCGCATTTGCTTTTCGGCGACCTTCCATCCGCGATGCAGGAAAAAGTGGAGCAGGTCGTGCGGCTCATTCGCAGCAAAGGCGTGGGCATTTATTTCGTCAGCCAAAACCCGCTCGACATCCCGGACAAAGTGCTCGGACAGCTCGGCAACCGCTTCCAGCACGCGCTGCGGGCATTCACGCCACGCGATCAAAAAGCCGTGCAAGCTGCGGCAGAAACCTTCCGCGCAAATCCGAAGTTGGACGTGGAAAAAGCCATCAGCGAACTCAGCGTGGGCGAGGCGCTCGTGTCGCTGCTGGATATAAAAGGCACGCCCGGAATCGTGGAGCGCGCATTCATCGCGCCGCCCGTGAGCGACCTCGCGCCACTCACCGACGAGGAACGCAGTATCCTCATCGAAGGCAGCGAGCTTTTTGGGACATACGAGCAGACCGTGGATCGCCAGAGCGCGTTTGAGATTCTCAGCGGACAGGCACCTGTGAACACGGAGCCAAAAGCAGCACCCGCCGCTGCTGCCGGACAACCTTACGACGCCATCGCCGCAGCCCGCGCCCGCGCAGCAGCACGGCAAACGGGAGCGCCCGCGCCTGCACCCGCTGCCGAAAACACATTTGCCGCCGCGCTTGGCAAGCCCGCGCCTACCGCAGCGACACCGCGCACTTTGAAAGAAGAAATCGCAGCAGCAGAAGCCGACGCCCGCATCGCAAAACTCCGCGCCGAAGTCGCCGAGCGCGAAGCCAAGGCACGCGCAGCGCAGGCACTCGCAGACAAGCGCACCGCTGATAAACCCAGCGTTGTAGGTCGCATGATGGAGAGCGCAGCAAAAGGCGCGGTGAACCAAGCGGCCCGCAGCTTTATGCGCGGACTGCTCGGCAACATATTCGGCGGGCGCAAGTAGCCGCCTAACGTTCGCAGAACGCTCCGGTTGACTCCTCGCTTGAAGCGTCCCGTCCGCACCTCTGCATTACTCATCTTCTTCGCCGCTGATCTCGCGGCGACGATTGTAGCCATCCGTGATCCCGATCCCGGCTACCGACTCAGCGCGTGGTTCGCACTTGGGCGGCACCATCGCTTCGACGATCTCATCACCGAATGCGCGGCACGGGAGGAACTCGACCCTGCTTTGGTAAAAGCCATCGTCTGGCGAACGAGCGGATTTTCTCCGCAAAAAATCGGTCCATCCAGCGAGCGCGGCCTTATGCAAATCGGCGAGGGAATCGGCATGGACTGGGCCGCAGCGAGCCGCGCCGCCACGTTTATGCAGGCAGACCTTTTTCATCCAGAGACGAATCTCCGCGCTGGCTGCTGGTATTTTCGCCGCGTGCTGGAGCGCTGGAAGGAACGCGACGCGCCCGAAGTTTTCGCGCTTGCCGAATACGCCGCTGGTCACGCCGCTGTGCTCGATTGGGCGGGGCAGGGCGGAACTTCCGCCGACTTGATGCAGCGAATCAACGACGCGCCTACTCGTTCATTCGTCGAAGATGTGCTGCGTAGGCGGAGCTACTATCAGGCGGCGCAGTCCAAGTGAGAGCTTGCCGGGTTTTAGCGAAGGGCGCGGAAATCTTTTGAAAGCGCGGAAGCCCACGCACTATCATGCCGCCGTGTCCGACCATTCTGAAACAACCATCGCCCAGCGGCTGGAAACCCACTATCGGGATATGCAGGACATTGAATT
>JANMLS010000281.1:0-17606 GCA_031372675.1 Verrucomicrobiaceae bacterium | reverse complement strand
TTCGCTCCACGACATTGAGCAGCACTTGAAAGACCGTGGCTACGCGCTGCTCGTGCTTTTTCTCGCGGCTCCATTTCCGATCCCGAATATCCCAGGGCTTTCCGTTCCGTTCGGAATTGCGATTTGTTTCATCGGCTGGGCATTCATGATTCGCGCTCGCCCGCGTCTGCCGGATCGTGTGATGAAGACCAAGCTTGAGTTTTCCACGCTCCAGCGCGTCGTCCCCTTCATCGCAAATCTCATGGAGCGCCTTGAGCGATGGACGAAGCCGCGTCAAAGATGGCTCGCAACCGGTCCTGCGATGGTCAGCTTAATCGGCCTTGGCATCCTCTCTGGCGGCATATTTCTAGCGCTTCCCCTCCCCATTCCGCTCACCAATGGGCCGCCCGCTTTATCCATTATTTTCCTCGTCGTCGGTATGCTTTGTCGCGATGGAATCATGGTCGTCATCGGCCATATTCTCGGCGTGATTTCCTGGGTCTATCTCGGCATCTGGATTTACTTCGGCAAAATGCTGTGGCCCATTTTCACCAAATGGTGCGAACATATAAAAAACTGGTTTTAATCACCCATGTCCCAATCCAAACAATCCATCGGCATAGACTTCGGCGGCACGAGCATCAAATCCGCAGTCGTGGAAAACGGCGCGATTATCGAGCGCGGCGCAATCATAGACCCTGCAAAATACGAAAGCTCGCTCACGCTGATTGAGGCTCTTTTCGACGGCATCAAAGCACTCCGCGCTACTCACCCAAAAATCGAAGGAATCGGCATTGGGTTCCCCGGTTTTGTGGACTGCAAATCCGGCATCGTGCACTCCCTCACCAACGTAAAAGGCTGGCATGAAGTGCCGATGGTCCGAATGCTCCAGGAGCGAACCGGGCTAAGGGCAGCGATAGAAAATGACGCCAACGCGATGGCCTACGCGGAGTATCTCCACGGCGCGGCAAAAGGCGCACAAAATGCCGTGTGTGTCACACTCGGAACCGGCGTGGGATGCGGACTAGTGCTGGAAGGGAAACTTTTCCGAGGCACCCGCTTTGCCGCTGCTGAAATCGGGCACACCAGTATCGATCTCAACGGCCCGCGCGGCGTGTACGGAACGCCGGGCGATCTCGAAGTCTATGTGGGAAACAAGCAAACTGCCGAGCGCGCCGCACGACTGTACAAAGCAGCAGGCCGCCCACGAACCCCCGCAGAATGCACCCCAGCCGACCTATCCTCGCTCGCGGCCCAAGGCGACAGCATCGCCATCGGCCTTTGGGAGCAAATCGGCACGGAAATCGGCGCAGCACTCGCAAACGCTGTCTGGCTGCTCAATCCCGACGCCATCGTGATCGGCGGCGGAATCGCAAAAGCAGGCCCGCTCGTGATGGACCCGATTCGTCGCACCATTCGCGACCGCGTTTCGCCGCTATTTTCCGAGCAGCTAAAAATAGTCCCCGCCGAGTTGGGGAACGACGCCGGCATCATCGGCTGTGCCGAACTCGCGCTCGATTCGTAACCGACTTTGTTGCCGAAAAAACCGCGCTAAGAATCCGCCAAAGTGAACCAATTCATCCAGCGCACCATCGCAATGACCGCAGCCGCAGCAATCGCGGCGTGGCTGACAAATATCCGCTGCTCCGGCCTGCTGCCTGCCGTCGCCGTCGGCACGCTGCTCGCGCTTTCGCAAATGGTGATTCGCCCCGTGCTCATCACCGGCTCGCTGCTCGCCATTCGCACCACTGCGCTGCCGCTTCTAGTATTCTGCTACCTTGCTGCAAACGTGTTCATTTTCTGGGGCGTCGGATTTATTGTGCCCGGCTTTTACGTGCCGAAACTCTCCAGCGCCATCGGCGGCGCAATCATCACCAGCATCTTTGGATTTATCATCCACTCATCGCTCCGCGTGCGGCTGAGTATGCAGGCCACGAGCATTCGTCCGCCGGAGCCTGAACCGGAAATCGAGCAGCGCGATGAAAACGGCATGAAACAGGCGAAAGGCCGCGTCATCCGATGACCTTTCCCGCAGATCGCATCGCCGTAAAAATCTGCGGAATCACCCGCGAGACAGACGCGCTCGCGGCCATATCCGCAGGCGCAGATTTTCTGGGCTTCAACACCTGGACGGGAACAAAACGCCACATTGATATTGAGAAAAACCAAGCGTGGATCAGCGCACTCCCCGTTCGACGTGTCGCGCTCCTTATCAACGCTCCGATTGATTTCGCCGCCCGCATCGCCGCGCTTCCGTGCATTGACGCGCTTCAGCTTCATGGCGACGAAAGCCCCGCTGAATGCGCACGCATCGCCGCGCTCGGAAAGCCGATCATCAAAGCACTCCGCTCAAATGATCCCGCCATCACCGAGGGAGCCGACAGCTTTTCTACCACGGACGTTTTGCTGGATGCACACGTCCCCGGCGCGTTTGGAGGAACAGGAGCGCGAGTGGACCTCGACCTCGCACGCAATTTTCGCGAGCGCCATCCGCAACTCCGCATGTGGCTCGCAGGCGGTTTGCGCCCGGAAAATGTGGCATCTGCCGCTGCGTTTGTGCGCCCCGCAGTCGTGGATGTCTCCAGCGGCGTCGAGTCAGCACCGGCAGTAAAAGATGCCGCGATGATGCGCGATTTTATCTCCGCCGTTCGAAGTGTTTAGAAAATCCGCACTTCGTAGTTCGCCCCCACGGAATCGTAAGAACCCGTGTCCGGCTCAGGCTCAGTGAGGTTTGCCAGCTTCGTCCCGCCCTTGCGCACGTAGCTCTTGATAGCGTCAGCGTAGAACCCGAAAAGCCCGGTCCCCGACATGCCATCCACTCCGGCAACAGCGACCTTCGCAATCTGCGAAGCGACGACATCGGTATTCAAAAACGCCGTCTTCGTGGTGAATGAGCCAATCGTCCGTGCGCTCGCGAGATCAGAAAGCTGCGTCGGTTTTGCACTCACACCTGCGAACACTTTCACACCGTCAAATGTGCCTGCGGCAATCGAATTGATGGCTCCAGAAGTCTGGATCATTGCATCGCGAATCGTTCCTCCGACCGCGATGGATTTCACCGTCAACCCGCTCTCATCCACGATTGAAGCCTCCAAATCTCCTGTAATCTTGAGGCTCCCAAGACCGTGAAAGCCAAGCTCCTCGACGGCGGTTGCCGCAGTGTTTTCCCACGAAAGCGACTTCAGCGATGAGACAGGATGGAATGCCGTAATCGTCGAATCAACGACGTCTCCAAAAGCCAAAGTCCCCTTCGCCGAAGCGAGCGCGACAAGTTGATCCGACGCGCCGAGATTAAATTTCGCGTCGGCAACATCCATCGCCGAGATTTTCTTAAATGCAGACCGCGTCGAAATCGTGCTGCCAAGAATGTCCCCGCTAACCTTCAAAACGCCGCCATTGGTTTCGCTGCGGTCGTTCAGATTCGCCTCAAAATTTCCTTCCACCGAGAAATTACGAATCCCGTTCAGCGTGAGTGTTTCGCGCACGACCGCATTCGTATTCAGCCAAGCCTTTGCCTTGAGCGACTGGATTGGCGCGGTCGAATCCATCGAGAAATCGCGCACCGTGCCGAGCTTGATGGATGTCTTCAAATTCGCCGTTCCGCCGATGTCGATATTACCGCTGTCGGTCGGAGATTCTGGGCCGAGATTGCCTAGCTGAATGCTTTTCACACCGCCGCTGATCGAGAGGTGCGAGAGAAGATTTGCGTTCGCAAGTTTGAGCGATCCAATCGTCCCGGCAACGTGCAATTCGCTGATGTCCGCGACGACTCCTTTTGCGGTTTTGATCGAGAGCGAGGATGCAGCGGATGTTCCGCTGAGTTCGAGCGTGAGCGTGCCGTCCGGGTTGCGAATCGCTTCGCCGCTGCCAGGTCCTTTCAGCACAAAAGTCAGCAAATCCGAAGTCGGGACATTGGAGTTTTCCGCCAGCGTCAGCTTCACGGGCGCACGGCCAGCTTCCAGAAAACCGAAGGCATTTCGGAACGTGTGAACCTCGCGGTTGTTGCCCACATTGTCATCGGTGAAAAGCTCCTGAATCACACTGCCGCCGGGCGTTTCTACTTTTGCGAGCAGCCGGTATTGCGAGCTGACTTTCAGCTTCGCCGCGTCGTCTGGAGTGATCTCATATTTCACCGCCAGATTTGCGCTTTGCCCGCCTGCCAGCGAGATGCGCTTCACCACATCGGCAGAGATTTCCACATCCGCATCAGTGCCCGTTTCTTCCAGCGTAAAGCCGCTGTCTGCATCGCTGCTACCGTCGCCGATTTCGGACAAGAAAAGCCGCACATTCACATCGCCGATGGCAGCGCCGCCGCCATTATTTACGAGCTGCACATTCGTAGTGCCTTTCTGTCCGGGAACTACCGTGCCGCCGATATTTTGCAGCACTTCCGCAGTCAGGTTTGGCAGGACCGTTACGAGAAACTCATCATTCACCGTAGTCTCGCCAGACTTGGAAATGGCGACTTTCACTTTTGCCACGCCAGCCTTGCCGGATTTGTAGGCGAGCTTGAGCTGATTGTTTGCGTCAATGGTCGCCGTGAGCAGCTCGGTGCTCGGCAGACCCGTGGCGTTGTCTAAAACCTGCACCGAAAAAGTATGCCCGTTCGCATTCGCCGCCAGCGGCGGGACGATTCGCGCCTCCACGATCTTGATGACCTCATCGGTAATGCGCACACCATTCGCCGCAGTGGTAGGCACGCCCTCGCTGCCGCTACTGCCTGCTAAATTGGTGATTGGCACGAGGCGGAGATTGGCAAGCGCAGTCACCACATCCATTCCCTGCACAACTTTTCCGAAAACCGTGAAGCCTCCATTTTGCGCATCAAGAATCCCGGAGTTGTCCGCGTAGTTGATGAAAAACTCGCTCGTCGCGCTGTGCGGCCCGCCGCCGGATGAAGTGCCGACCTTGGCCATCGCAATCGTGCCGGGGTTCGGGTCCAGCTCCGCATCGTCTGCAAAAAATTCGTTGTGAACCGTGTATGGCGTATCCACATGCGCACCGAAATTATTGAAACGCAAAGGCGGATTGTAGCCGCCACCCTGCAAGACGAAGCCCGTCACCAGCCGATGAAAATAGGTGCCCGCGTAGTCATCCGCCGGGTCCACATTATTCACGTAAGAAAGAAAGTTCTGAACCGTCAGCGGCGTCTTATCGTCGAACAATTCCAGACGAATCACGCCCGGCCCCGATGCTCCCGGCACGGTGAAATTGGTGATGAACTCGACGACCGTGCGATGGCTCGCCGAAGCGTCCACCAGCGTGGCGAGATCGACGGTTACGGAATTGGCGCCTGCGCCGGCCTTGATGTCGAAAGCGGGGTTTGCGACCAGAATCGCTGGAGCGATGCGGGATTCGAGAGGTTCAATGCCGGAGCGGAATGTTTGTTTCATGAAAGCTGGATGTAGGGCGGAGCGACTATGCGACTTCGCGAATGGTGATTTCGTTCAAATTTGTGGTGAGAACAATGGTGTTTTTCGCGGCAGTGAGCGGAACTTTCACACCACCGATGCTGATGAAATCAATTTGCCTCGCAACAAACCCAACCTGTGAAGCATCGGCGCGGCCCGAAATTTCACCGGAAATCACAACCGACGCGATGCGGGAAATGATGGTTTGCACACCGCCGATGGCCGCTGCGTCGTCCTCATCGCCAAAGCCGTCGCCATCCAAATCCGCGACGCCAGCGGAGATGCTGCTGCCGGCCCAATCCCCACCGATGCTCACCTTTCCGATCTGCGCACTGCCATTGAGCGCATTTCCAAAACGATCAAATCCCGCAAGAATTTCGCCGCCGCTAAAATCGCCGACGACGGTGATTTTTGAAATGGCGAGGTCCGTGGTTTTTGGTGCCGCGACTCCGAGAGCAAGGATGCGCACGCCCTGCATGGATGCCGCAGACACAGAATCAATCTCGCGCCCCGAACTAATCACTGAGCCGGTAATCGCACCGCCGACCGCAATCGTTTTCACCGAGCCTGCTGCGATGATGGAGCCGGATTCCAAGCCCGATCCTGCTTGAAAATCAGCAGCGATTTTCACCAGCGAGATGCGACCTGTTTTCACAAGCCCTTCATCCGCAGCGACCGCACCGAAGCCCGCAAAAATCGAGCCGCTGCGGGCACCGGCAGCGCCGTTCACCTGCGCGATGAAAAGATTGGAGATCGAGTTGTCTGCTTGGATTTGTCCCGAATCATCCCCCGCTCCACCGAGCAGCGCGTTGACCCTCAAGCTGGAAAGCACACCGCCGATTTCGCCAAAATCAGTGATGCGAATCGAGCCGCTTTGCGCACCGCCCGCTCCCAAAATATCTCCCGCGATGACGAGCGATTTTGCAACACCGCCCGCCCGGATTGTGCCGGAAGCGATGCCGCCGCCGCCCGCGACATTTCCAAACACCGTGACTACTCCAAGCCCCGCTCCGCCGAAGATGCCGCCGCTGCCATTCCCGATGCCGCCTTTGATCGCATCACCGCCGGGAGTCAGCGATTTCCCGATGCTCGCCTTCGCGATGGAGCCACCCGCAAATACCACGGCAGAATTAATACCCGCGCCGCCCAGCAATGCGCCGCCCACCGTGAGCGACGTTATATTTCCCGGCGTGGTGAAGTCCGTGCCCGCGACGATGGAACCGCTGTAAAGACCCGCGCCGCCGCTGAGATTCCCGGTGACAGCCACGGCTGCGAGTGCGCCTTCTGCCGAGATTCCACCGCTGTAAGCACCCGCGCCGCCGACAAGATTTCCGCCGATGGAAATAGATGCCGCCTTCCCACGAATCACGATGGCTCCCGTCTCCGCAACTGCGCCACCGAGCAACGAACCACTCACGGAAATCGAGCCGACATTGCCACCGATAACGATGCTCCCTGCGCCCTCGTCTGCATTAGCTGTCGAGCCATCGAGCGAACCGATAATTTTGATTTTCCCCGCGCCTGCACTGGCCTCGATAGTTCCGCTGCGCAGTCCCGCTCCCGCTACGATTCCACCATCTGCGGCGAAGATATTTTGCACGCTTACCACTCCAATTTCTCCAGCACGCACCGCGCCGGAATTATCCCCTGCCCCGCCCAAAATCGTCTTGTAAACCAACAGCGTATTCAGTCGGTCGCCGACTTGGATGCCACCCGAATTATTCCCCGCCCCGCCACTGAGCGACGCCACGCTCACGCCGCCCATATCGTCGCCTGCGCGAACAAGAGCCGATTCATTTCCGCCGCCGCCAGTCACGATTCCAATCGTCGCGGATGCAATATCCACTCCCGCAAAAATCCGGGCGCTCTACGCGCCCACGCCGCCCTGAATCGAGCCAGGGATAATGATCGAGCCGATGCTGCCATTCACTGCGGACACCGAGCCGGAACCCTCGCCAAGCCCGCCGCGAATGGCCTCGCCGTGGGTTATTTTGAGTCCTCCAATCCCATTTGGCGCACTGATGCTTGCCGAGTTTTTTCCCGACGCTCCGCCGTCCACGGATGCTTCGCCGCGAATCGCTTGAAGGCTGATTTTTCCAATCGCACCGGCACTCGAAACGATCCTCCCGCTGTTCTCGCCAGCTCCCGCATAAAGGCTGTAAAGCAGCGTCACATCGCCCATTCCCCGGTCGGCGGAAATCTGGCCGGAATCCTTGCCTGCGCTGCCTCGGACTTCTCCTAGAATTGAAACATCACCCATTTTCCCAGCAGCGTGGATGCGCCCGGAACCTTGTCCCGTTCCGCCAAAAATCCCATCACTCTGAAGCCGCCCGATTTCGATGTTGCCGATGTTGCCGTCCGCCGCAATCGAGGCTGCATCGGCGAGCGCGAGGTTTTGAGTGGTGAAAATTTTCCCGCCGATTTTCAGACTGCCGAGATTTCCCGGCAGCGTTTTCCCAGCGATGAAATTGCCGTTTTCCACTCGAAAGATCGCGTCCTTAAAATCGGTGTTCACCGCAAGCGATCCGAGCACGCCATACACGGTGCTCGATAGCGTCCCGCCGCTGGCTTGCGTGGTGGTGCCGAGCACGCCGAGCGAGTTGACGGTGAGCGATTGCAAGCCGACGGGCTTGAGCGCGGTCCCCGCATCAATGCGACCGAGATCGCCCTTAATGAGCACTTTCCCCAGCGTGATTCCATTCGTCGCGCCGAGCGTCGCTTTCACGTAGCCGACATTGGCCAGCCCATCGCCCGCAGAGTCCGCTGTGATGGTGATGCTCACGCCGTTTGCCGGGCTGGATGCTTGAGCGAAAACCGAGGTCGTCAGGCCGGTCAAATCGAGCGTCTGGAGCGTCTGCGCGGTATCCGTGTTGCCGCTTGCGCGCACATTTCCCGTGTCAAATTTGAAGACGCGGTCGAGCTGCGCATCGAGGCCGGTGGATGCACCGAAAAGTGGTTTTGAAAACTTCACCGTCACCAAGTCTCCATCCACATCCCGAAACTGCACCGTGAATGGATTCAGCAAAATCGCAGGCGCGATGCGGCCTTCCAGCGGCTCAAACGAAGAGTGCGTCGCTTTTTTCGGACGCTCCTTCCGCGCACCGGCTTTGTCTTCCGTGCGCGGCGCAGCTTCTTTCCGTCCTTTGAAACGGGAGAGGATGCGTTGAAAAATGCCGGGACGTTTTGCCATGATCAGTCGTTATCAATGATGGTCACGGGAATATCCGCAGGGTCCACGCCGGTGTAATTGGTATCCGTGCTCACGAGTGGTTTCAGGCGGATGGTGAAGCCCGCTGTGTCTTCGAGAACCGCGTTATTCACTGCGGTAATCGTGATGCTCTGTTCGTTCGTCCCGTTTGCGCTGGTGAAGGAAATGCTGGTGCGACTGAGCGTGGCCTGGCCGGTCGCTGGATTGCCGTTTGCATCCACGATTTCCACAGCCATCGTCGCCGTTTGAGTAGGCGCGGAAACTGGCCGCACGGTAAACGTAACGGAGCTTCCTTCGGTGAGTGAAATCGAGGCTCGCGATGCAAGAATGCCGCGTGGTCCAGCCGGATCATTATCCGCGACGGTCACACGCACATCGCCTGCATCCATCCCCGCAAATCGTGTGTCCGTGCTGATTGCCGGGCGCACACGCACGACGTACACCGCATCGGATTCACGGATGGCGTCATCCTTCACGGCGAGCGTGATTGTCTGCGGAGCCTTCGCATTCAGCGGTGTAAAAAGCAGCTCCGCAGACGAGAGCGATAGCTGCGATTCATCCACAGTTCCCGATGAATTGAGCATCTCCAGACCCACTCGCACATCCGCAGTCGGAGCCGTGTCGAGCGCCACGGTAAAAGTCGCCGTAGTCCCCGCTGCGTTTGCGACACCTTCGCGCACAAACAGCGACGTGAGATTCGAAGGCAGCGATACATTGATGCCCGGCAGCGGGCCAAAAACCACGGTCTTCGGCACAGCCATGTGGTCGGTGATTGGGTCGCTGTAATCCACGTTTGCGATCACAAATTTCCCCGCGCCGGTTTCATTCGGCGGAAGCTGCAACGTGAGGTTCAAGCCGTTTGCACTGAGGATCGGGATGGTGCCGCTACCGCCGGGCGGGAAGGATTTCAGCGGAAGCTGCGTCATCTTGCTCGTCGTGGGACCGAGCCGCAGAAGCGTATCCGCATTTTCGCCGGAGCTTGAGAGCGTCCGGTCGCTAGAAAGGTAAAAGCGCAGCTTCGGCGCGACGGCGGTTTTCGAGCCGTTATTGGAGAGGAAAAAATAGCCGCGAATCGACGTCTGGTTTCCCACGATGGTTTTCTGCGGCAGCCCGCTCACCTGCTTTCCGCCTACTTGCAACGACGGCACCCACTGGCTCGCGATGTTTGCTTTGGCAAATGGAGGACGGTAGCGCGGCGAGGAAAAACTTCCCATCTCCAGCTTGCTCCACGCTGCCGTGGAATACTCGCCGCGCCGGATGTGGACCATCACGGAATACGTCTCCGCATCGCGATAACGATGCGTCGCAAAAACTCCGTATCGCCCCGCCGCAAGCTGGCGAATCACGGTGCCCTCGCCCGTGCGCTGGCCGTCGCCCCAATCAACGATTGCGGAAAAATCCGCCGCCGTCACACTGGGCGTGGCGTCCGAAATCACCGCGATGGGCTTTCCGCCAAAAACCGCGCCGCGAATCGAGTGCGACTGCCCCACCGCGATAAATGGCGCAAGCTCCGCAGCGACCACCGCGCTTCCCTTTGCGAGCTGCGTCGCGCCGAGCGGGCCGTCTATCGTGACATGTAGCGGATACACACCGGCGCGAGTGTAGGTATGATTTGCCAGCACCTCCCACATGCTCGGCGCAGTGGCCGAGGGCACGATGGAAATTGGCGAGTTCGCCGCGCTGCTGCTCTGCAAATTTGACCCGTCGCCCCAATTCACCGTCGCGATCAAATCGCCCGGCGAAACTGCCGCGCCGCCGAAACGAAACTTCGCAATCGCGACTACTCCCGTCGCGACTCCAGCTCTTGCCTCCAGAGTCACGGGCGTCGTCTGTATCGCACGGTCGCCCACGCCGATTTCCACGGGCTGAAAACGCGATGCGTCAAACGGCGAGCTGCTGATATTTGGATCGTTGATACCCGATGCCGCGACCGTGAAATCCCATGCTCCCGGACTTATCCGCGAGACGGCGCCTAAATTGGAGCGGCTAAAGCCCGCGTAAATCGTCTCGTTCGTCGAAGGCGTTCCGTTTGTAAAAACCCGGCGCACTTGCAGCGGCATCCGCACGCTGATCCCGTCGTGCTCCAAATCCTCCGCCTTTGCCGTAATCCTCGGCGTATCGCCCACGCGGACTACTTGCGGCGCGATGGGTGCGAGAATCGGCGCATTGTTCACCGTGTCTGCGGCGGCGGTGATGGCGTAGGTTTTCTGCGTCGCGTTCCCATCGGGATCAGTCGCTGTGACTGTAATCATGCCCGTTCCCACCGAGGTCGCGCTCACGAGTAAAATCGCATCGGTCGTGCTCGGCGCGACGCTGAGTTGCGACATCGTTACGTTGGCGGCGGGCTTGTCGCTGGCGTTCACCGGCACGTCGGCGACCTTATTCATCACATCAAATCCGCGCATCAACTGACCAAATAGCGTGTGCTTAAAATCCAAATGCCGGGGCTGTCCGAGCGTGATAAAAAACTGTGAGCCGTTCGTGGCCGTCGTCCGCGCAGTGATGTATTCCGTCGTGCCATCGGGGAAACCGAATGCGTTCGTGGACTGGAACGAACGCCCGTACGAGGGAAATGACTGCGCATATCCGCCGCTCGAATTTGCCATCGCGAGCTGTCCGCGACCGGAGTAAATCAAGTGCGACTTGAACTCATGCGGCAGCGTGTAAGGCGCGGCTCCCGATCCCGTCCCGGCAGGGTCGCCACCTTGCAAGACGAAGTCTTTGATCACGCGATGAAAGAGCACGTTTTCGTAGTAAGGCGACTGCGCAAACCCCGCGATAAAGTCCGCCGTATCCGACGCATCGGCGCGGAAAAGCGCAAACTCCATCACGCCATCGATCGGCCCGCCATTCCCGTCATTGGTGGATTGCACGCGCATTTTCATCACCGGATGCCCCGTGCGGATTCGTGCGTTCAGAAATGGCTGGTCCGTGGAAACCACATACGTCAGCGCATCGCCATCGGGGTCACTCGCGACAATCGGAATGACGAGCATTTTCCCGCAAAAAACCGTCGCCGGGACATCGGGATTTTCCGCCGCCACATTGCTCACCACTGGTCGCGCTGCAAACTCTGGCGCCCCCGCAAACAGAGAAAATTTACCCACGGCAAGCACAGTGCCGAAAAGGAGCGGGCGGAAAAGCAGTTGGGCGGCGGTGTGGGTCACGGGATTTGTGGCGGAAATATGTTCTGCGTTCCAGAAGTCGCAAGGGATATGAGTATTTTTTTATCAAAAGCCCGCAAAACCCCGAAATTCAAGAGACTCCTACCGAAAATGAAAAAATTGCCCGATGCTTTCAAGACCCGCATCTAACAAGCGGAAAGGCCGCTCTTACAACCCAAAACCTCGTGAACTTGAGCATCGCACTGATTCTCCCCGCAATACGATCCCCGACGTTGACCTTCGCTGGCTATTCTGGTTTTTGTCGCGGCTTCAAAATCTTACCGACTTTCGACAATGCGCAAAAAAATCATCGCTGCTAACTGGAAAATGAACATGACCATCGGGGAAACTGAGGCGTTTTTCGCCACATTCCTCCGCGAACTGGGCGAAGAAACAAAAGTGGAGGTCGTCATCGTCCCGCCCTTTCTCGCCATCGCGAAAGCCAGCGAGATTCTGCGCGATGTGCAGGGCGTGAAGCTCGGCGCACAAAACATGCACTGGGAAAAAAATGGCGCTTTCACCGGCGAAGTCTGCGCCTCGATGCTGCGCGAAATTTTCTGCAACTACGTGGTGCTCGGCCACAGCGAGCGCCGCACGTTTTTCGGCGAGAGCGATGCCATCGTGAACAAGAAGACACTCGCCGCGCACGCCAATGCGCTGCGCCCGATTGTCTGCATCGGCGAGACGCTCGCCGAGCGCGATGGCGGGTTGGTGGAAAAAGTGCTCGATACTCAAATTCGCGGTTCACTCGCGGGACTCACCGCCGAGCAGCTTGAGGAAACCGTCATCGCCTACGAGCCTGTCTGGGCCATCGGCACAGGCCGCACCGCCTCGCCGCAGCAGGCGCAAGACGCCCATGCTTTCATCCGCAAAACGCTCGCAGAAATCTGGGGCCAGCCTGCCGCAGACAAAGTGCGCATCCAATACGGCGGAAGCGTAAAACCCGCGAACACTGCGGAGTTGATGAGCCAGCCAGACATTGACGGCGCACTAGTCGGAGGCGCGAGCCTCGACCCGCGCGGCTTCGCGGAAATCGTGCAAAACACAGCGCGTGTTTTGGGGTGAGAGTAAATTCGGGGCTGTGAATTGTGAATGGTGATTTGTCGCAAGCGTAGGCTGTGACTCACTCGCTTGCGACTATTCACAAGTCACTATTCACCATTCACAGCCCCAAAAGCACCACGCGCTTCCACCATTCAGAAGCCCTTAATCAGGTCGCTCACCGTCTGGAAGTAGCTCATGTAGCTACGAATCACCACCCAGCCGATGTAGATTGCGATAGCTATGAATATGAGCCTTGGAAACCACTCGCTAATCGCGGCGAGCCGCTTCAGCGCACTTTCACGGTATTCATCGGCGAGTCGCTTGAGTTCCTGATCCAAGCTCCCCGTCTGTTCGCCGACGAGAAATGCGCGGACCACTGGTTCTGGGAACGCGCCCGTGGGCGCAATGCCATCCGCCACGCTCCCGCCATCGGCAACGACGCGGACTGCTTTCTCAGTGGCATTTACGACGGTCGCGCTACCGCTCGCTCTGGCAGATGTTTGCAGGCTGGAAAAGACGTTGATACCGGCATCGAGCTGCATGTTGTAAGCCGAGCAAAAACGGCTCATCGAAAACGCACGGCGCAGCGTGCCGAAGACCGGAAGATTGCGCAGGATGGAATCAAAAAGACTGCTGCCACGCGCCGCGCTGAGGAGGAATTTAGTGACGACGGTAATCAGCCCGATCAACAGCCATATCGCCGCAATCGCAAACAGCGCTTTCTTGAGAGCAAGCGCGATGTCGCCCTTTTCGCCAAACGCATAAGGAATCGCGCTGGTGATTGCCGCGAAGTGCAGGATGAAAAGCGGATAGGCGAGACTCGTCTGGATTTTGGACCGCGCAGCGGCCAGCGATTCGTAGTATTCCGCGCAAAGCAAAAGACCTTTATCCAGCGTGCCGGATGAATCCGAGGCTGCGATGATCCCCGTCTCCAGCGCATCCAGCCGCCCTTCCTGCGCCTGAATCGCCTCGCTCGTCCGGTCTCCGGCTTTGATGCGACTGCTGATTCCACGCAAAACCGCCGCCGCATCCCCACTCGAATGCCGCTCCAAAGAATCAACCGCCTTCGGAAAAGGAACGCCGCTTTTAATCAACTGCGCAAGATCGCGAAACAGGCGGACTTTTTCCTTATACTGCATGGCGCAGCCTTACCGTGCGAATGCGCGGACGCAAATAAGGAATCATGAGCCCTCTCCGCAGCGCAGGCGTTTGAATGTGAAAACGGCAGGTTTTTTGGATGATTTCAGAAAATTGCAGTTATTTTTGAAATGCCTGTAACTCGTCGGGGTATGACTGCGGATTATGGAGTGTCGGGGCAAAAACCGCGAGGTCGAGCCAGACCGACATCAACAATCCAAAACAGCAAAACCAGTCATGAAAATCCAAATTCCAGCCAAAGCATCAGCCCTCATCCTCGCAGCAACGAAACAACTCCATCATGCCGCACAGAAACTTCGCCCGCTTATACAAAATGGCATCACCGGAGTTCGCAGCGCCACGGTCGCTACGATTCGCAAGTATCGTGGACTGCAAGCCATCAATCAGGGGCGTATCCAGGGCGGTTTTGTTTGTGCCGCCACCTTTCTCCTGTTTCTCGCGAGCAAGCCTGCATCTGCTCCGAAACAGCAGCCGGTTGCTGCTAATGCGCGCTTGGTAAAAGTTGCCGAGGTTTCAAAGCCCTCCGTCCAGGCTCCGGTCGCAAAGCGTGAAGAAAAGAAGCCTGCTCCGAAATCCGAGACCGTCGCGCAAACAGCAGCCAAAGCCGCAAAAACTGTCTCCGTTGAGACCGCTCAAAGCACCGCCAAAGTTGCAAGCAGCCAGAAACCAGCAACGAGGCAAATGCCCACCCTCGGTGAGACTCTCACAATGGCCGTGCAGCGCGCACGCTCGATGCCTGATCCGCAACCGCAAATCCAACTGCCACAAATGCAACGCCCGCAATCATACCAACTCGGAGTCCAGGGCAGCACAAGCGAAGCAGCTAACTACGAGATGCAACGGTATCGCCGGCAGATGACAGGCCGCCCCGGATTCTAGGGGTGAGCACCCCCATCATTTCCACATCAGGTAATCTTGATGCCCGGCGGGTTCGTGGCTAAATGCCGACATGTCTCGATTTACTCTCTTCGCCTCACTGCTTCTGTTTACATTCACCGGACTCGCGGGCGGCAACCTCCGCGAAGCACGTGCCTCCTTTCAAAAAGCCGACAAGGCGCTCAACGAAGTGTGGGCCGAGATCAAGGCGAAGATGAGTCCCGCCGAGTTTAAGGTCATACAGGAAGACCAGCGAGGGTGGATTGGTTACCGCGACTACATCGCCACCGGAATCGGCACCGTGCCGCGCGGCACTGACGAGGCCAAAGTCCGCGAGACTCCCGAATATCTGGAAATGGCGGCGGGCCTCATGGAGTCGCGCGTGGCCTACCTCCGCGCCGTGTTGAAAGACCCCGGCCCCGCAGATTCCATCACCGGCGAGTGGTCCGACAGCCACGGCGGATTGCTCGAAATCGTCCAGCAGGATGGGAAGCTGTATTTCGCCCTCAACGTCGTCCGCGGTCCCACATTCCACGTCGGAGACATCGCAGGCGTGGCGCGCTGGAACGAGCCGCTGGGATTTTTCTCGGACGAACGCAAAGACTCCGAGAATGGAGCCAAGGAAAATGAAACGTGGTTATTCTTCCGCCACGAAAACCACCTGCTCAAAATCGACGGCGCAAACACGCAGGAATATCACGGCATGCGCGCACATTTCGACGGCGAATACCGCCGCACCGGCAAGCTCACGGAAACACAAGCCGCCAAACTCGTGGAAGCCTCCAAAAAGCGCCGCTTCGTCGAAGAAGAAAAGCCCGAGGGGAAATAATCCCTGAGCCTCACCGTGCCGGTCTCCCTTTTTGCCTCAGCAGCCTAAACCAGCTTCCCGCCTTCAAAGTCCAAAGGCACGTTTGCGGCGCTGGTAATGACTACGCGCCCTTCTCGGCGTATAGATATTTTTGAAAGCCCGCGAACGTCTTCCCGATTTCCTCTGGCTTGCCGAGGTCGTTCACGGCGTCGGCGATGGAGTCGTGATACTTCAAGCGAAGCAGAGGCGTGAGTTTTTGCTGGTCCAACTCTTCCACGCCCACGGAGACATAATGAGACAGGACGAAATCCAAAAATGCCTGCTGCTTCGCGTTGAAGTGGGAATTGATATGCACTCGCGCATGGTTGGCCCGTTCTTCGCGGGTTACTGTCGGCGTGTTGTAGCGCACGTAGGCGAGCACATCGAAAATGTCGCTCTTCTCGGCATCTATGCATTTCTGCATCTCGGCGAGCTGATCGTGCCCGAAGCCTTTTTCTGCCAGCCCCGCGAGTAGCTTTGCCCGCGTATCCGGTGTGCTCCAGAGCTTGCGCAACTCGTCCTCGCTCTGAAAGAAGTCGGGCAGTTTGCCGAAGAGCAGTTCCATGAATTGCTGCGCGCTCATCGGCGTGCCGTCGGGATGCCAGAAAGTCGTCATCATCATGTGCTGGATGGTGCGCTCCTTTCCGTCGGCGAGTTTCACCTTTGCTCTCTTCTTCTTTTCGCAGATGCAACGGAGCTGCCCGCAGACTTCGCAGGGAATCTTGGCGCATTCGCAGGGCGACTGGCCGCAGATTTCGCAAGGATTGGGCGGCGGAACGACACAGGCGCAGGGACGCTTGCCGCACTTCGGGCAGGGTTCCGGCTCCATCGGCTCGCCGTCCCATTCCGGGTCACTGAAATGGTGGTGCGCCTTCACGAAGTCGTAGATCGTGAAGTAGTCCTTCCCCTCAAAGAGCCGCGTGCCGCGCCCGATGATTTGCTTGAACTCAATCATCGAATGGATGGGCCGCATCAGCACGATATTGCGGATGTTCCGGGCATCCACGCCTGTGCTCAGCTTTTGCGACGTGGTCAGGATCGTCGGGATGGTTTTTTCGTTGTCCTGAAAATCCCGCAACCATTCATCGCCCCGTGCGCCGTCGTCCGCCGTCACGCGCTGGCAATAGTTCGGATCCTTGCTCGATTTGAGCTGGTTGATGAGGTCGCGCACAATCAGCGCGTGGGTCTGGTTCGCGCAGAAGACGAGCGTCTTCTCGTTCTGGTTGATTTGTGAAAGGAAAATCTCCACTCGCTTCTTCTCGCGCTCCCGAATCTCGATGCTCCGGTTGAAGTCCGGCTCCTCGTAAAGTTTTCCCGCCTCGACCTCGCCTTCCTCCACCGTGTCGTCGGAAGTGTAGCGGTAGGAGTCCAGCGTCGTCTCGATTTGCTTCACGCGAAACGGCGTGAGGAAGCCGTCATTAATGCCCTCTTTGAGCGAATACGTGAACACCGGCTCGCCGAAATAGCGGTAGGTATCCACGTTGTCCTTGCGCTTCGGTGTCGCCGTGAGGCCGAGTTGCACGGCGGGCGCGAAGTATTCCAAAATGTCGCGCCATGTGCTCTCGTCGTTCGCCCCGCCGCGATGGCACTCGTCAATGATGATGAAGTCGAAAAAGTCCGGCGGATAATCTCCAAAGTAAGGCGCAGGCTTTCCGTCGCCGCCTGTGCCGCTCATGAAGGTCTGGAAGATGGTGAAGAACAGGCTCGCATTCTTCGGTACGGCTCCTTTCTTGCGGATTTCCTCGGGACTCACCCGCACCAGCGCGTCGTCGGCAAACGCGGCGAAGGACGTGAAATCATTGTATGCCTGCGTCGCCAGCGTGTTGCGGTCAGCGAGGAAAAGGATGCGCGGGCGTCGAGTCGGCTCAGCGTCCTTCTTCCATTCGACGAGATTCCACCGCGCTTGGAAGAGCTTCCAC
>JANMLS010000212.1:0-18842 GCA_031372675.1 Verrucomicrobiaceae bacterium | reverse complement strand
AGGTGTTTGTATTACTCAATACGAGTACGTTAGCACCAAGCTTGGTAACGCCTCGTGCACCGCCGCTGGTTCCAGTCGTGTCAGCAATCGCATCCGCTATAGTGAAGGTGCCGCCCGCCGCGTTGGTGGTATCAAAACCCAGCCGAGAACCCAAATTCATTCCGTTGGTGGCGCTGGAACTTGCGGCGAGATTCGTCAGCAAGGTGGTGACGTTGCCAGTTGTGAATTCCCCAGTTCCTCCCACATTGAATGCCAGTGTGCCTCCAGTTTGCACGTTAAGGTTGGCAGCAGTCCAACTCGTAGTTACGTTATTGTAAAGAGACACCTGCTTTCCAAACTTCATGATGCCATTGGTCACGCGAAAGGTGTGATTCGTTGCAGTGTTCGTTCCGGACAGAGTGAGTTGACCAGTGCCACTCATAAGGATACGAGCCGCCACACTTCCAGTAATCGCGCCAGAATATATCTGATTTGCACTGCTGTTGTGCTCAATCGTGCCCGCTGCCACCAAAGAGAACCCATTTGCGAACGTTCCAGACGTTCCCAAAGTGCTTGATCCACCTATTTTGAATACGCCTGTGCCAGTCAGCCTGAATAGACCAGTCGCCCCCAAGGTAAATGAAGTTCCAGAAAAAGTCCATCCTCCCACCCCGGCGGAAGCGCTGAACCCGCCCGCAGCGTTGGAATTGCTTACAGAACCAGTGATAAAACCACTTCCTGCGCCCCCGATGAAAGGACCGTTACCGCTCAAATTACTGGTGATATTTCCCACCGTTAGAAGAGCGGTGCCGTTGCTTTGCAGACCGTGAGATGTCGCGTAATCCACAGAAGTAATGGTTACTGGGATGTTTGCGGTGATGTCTTTGTTGCCAGTATTCAGCGAGAATGCGCCAAGATCGAGGCTGCTGCTAGCTCCACCAGATATCGTGATTGAGGTCGCGACTGTTGGAAGAACAAAGTCCCCCATGGTGAGTTTAGCACCTGCCGTAGCTACGTTGATCGTGGATGCGGCAGTTGTGGTGAATCCACGGTTAGTATTTACGGTGCCTCCTGTGTAACTGAGCGTTCCGCCATTGATCACCAAGCCAGTCGCACCAGCCGTGGGAAATGCACCGATGGAACTGTTCGAGCCAGCATTTGCTAGAGCCGCAACAGACAAGGTCCCGGCGTTGATTGTCGTAACTCCAGAGTAAGAATTAGCGGTTCCCGACAGAGTCAGAATATTAACGCCGGTTTTCGTGAACGTTTTAGCACCAGATATAGTTCCACCATAAGTGAAATTGCCAGAGCCGGTATCGAGAGCGATACCCCCTAAATCAGTGACCGTGACATTGCTCAGGTTCCCAGTCAACGTTCCACCAGCAAGCACATTATCGACATCAGTAGCTGTAAAAAATCCCGTTGCACCCACGCCCAATCCAATTGTGGTTCCTGCGGCAAAGGCATGAGTCCCAGTGGAGGGCATGGCAGCAATTGAGGTAAACATAAGCCCACCAGTGGATATATCGGTCCCACCGCTGTAAGTATTAGTCCCGGAAAGCGTCAATAGCCCCGTGCCGCCGCCTTGGAGCGTCAGTTTGCGGCTCAAGCCCGTAATGTCCGAGCTAATGTTAATAGCACCGGTGCTAGTGATTTGGATGATGTTGTTGGTGGCGTTGCCTAATGCGAGACCCATGTTCAACCCCGTCGATTGGTTCTTTTGAATCGTCAATAGCCCCGTGCTTGAGTTGCGAATAATAGTGTTGGCAACAGAGTTGACGGTAGCCCCGTTGAGCCTGAGAACGCCTGCAACGGTTGTTGAACTGTTACCTATATTGCGGGCAGTGGCATTAGTGTAGTCAATAGCACCCAAGTAGTAATTGCCAGCGGTCGTGTTCATATTAATCCCGACAGTAGGTTGAGTAGCTACGTTAAACGTCGCGATGTCTGCGTTGGTAGTAGTGGATTGAGAACCGGGTATTGCACTCCAGTTGCCTGCCGTGAGCCATGCACTGGAAGCAGTGCTCGTCCAAGAACCATCCGCCGCTCGCGCTGATGGGCTGAGCGCTAAAAGCGCAAGGAGCGAGGTTGTGGCGACGTTGGTTAGAGACAAGGGGCCTAATTTGTTGATGTGCTGTGTTCTTTTCATAGTTTGATTTGCGGTTTAGTTGTTTGCGGTTTGAGTTGCTGTGAAGCTAAAGCAGTGGTTGGTTACGGTGGCGTGGCGGTTTTGAAAAAATTGGGATGATTTAGACAGGAGGCTATCAGTGGACGTGAAGCTTTGCTGAATCAGGGTGGGGGACTGCCTCTTTGCGACGGAAGCGATGGCTTCCGGCAATGTGCTCATGTGTGGGGGCCGTCGAATGAAATCGGCCCGCTGCATTGGATTGATGTCTATTCGGTAATTGCCGATGCCGCGTCAAGCCATGATTCGCAGATTTGGCAAAAAAAGTAGCTCGCGCTACGAAGTCGCCTGAAAGGCAATCCCCTCGCGAATCCAAACCACTCGCGAAGCGACCATTCAAATGAAGCGTCGTTTCACGAGTGGCATAATGCCGCGAATCCCGACACGTCGGGAGCGAGCTACTTTCCGCGCATCACGGAATGGACGCGCGGACCCGGAGGAAAACACGCGCGCTCGAACCACTGCCGGAAAGCGGGACTCTGGCGCGGAAGGTCGCAGTTTCACTGCCCGGATTTGCTCCGGCTTCCGCGCTGACAAATACTGCATCGGTGAACCATGTGCTGAGGTTGGTGCTGTATTCCACGGTGTAGGCGATTTCCGGCGCATCGGTGCGGCGTGCAAAGCGGATGGTCGGCCATGTTTTCGTGATGTTGCCGTCCGCCGGATCGGGCGCGGAAACCACCGGACCCGCAGCGGAAGGTGCGCCAGCGGGGTTGAACGGATCGAGGTCGAATGCCCATTCGCCGAAGTTGCCGAGGCCGTCGCCATCCACATCCGCAGTTCGCGCGGCATTGGTGCCGGTCAGCGGAGGAAAACGCGCGAGCCATGAGTGGCTGTAGCGCGTGCCGAGGATGGTGAGATTGTCGATGCGGTTGTTGCCGGTGTCGACGCCCGAGGGGCTGGTCGCGCCGGTGAGCGTGCAGCGAAGCCGGATGCTCGCAAGATTATTGAGGTCGCCGATGGATGCGACATTCACGGCGAGCGGGGAAGTTTGAAAAGAAGTTGTTCTGGTCGCGGTGTTGACGCCGGGAATGGGCGTGAAGTTTGTGCCATCCGCGCTCCAGCTCCATGTGCCGGTGGTGTAGCCGGTGCTGGTGCCGCGAGTGAAAAGCGTCGCGCTGATTCCCGCGTAGCCGGACGTGGGCACGACGACATCGAAAGAGCGTCCATTTCCGCCTGTGCCCACAAGACTGAGCGAGGTTACGGTGACGCCGGTGAAATTATCGTTTGTTCCCGTGGCCGAGCTGCCTGCTGTGCCGGACCAGCCGCCGAGCTGCACTTCGCCAACGCCTGCGCTCGCTGCGATAGTCGGATTCCATTTCGGAGTTGTGGCATTCGGTGCGGCGTCGAAATTCCACGATGCGATGATGCCATCCGGCGCATTCGGCGTGATGTCGGTAATCGTGACGATTGGCGAGCTGCCGGTAGCTGTGTAGCCGCTGCCCGCTGTGAGCGAGAGCAGCGCGGTTTCCGCTGGCTCGGCGATTGCGTCGGCAACGGGAGTCAGCGTCACCGTCACGGCGGAGGTTCCATTTGAAAAAGAAATCGTGCCTGTGCTGCTCCCAGCATTCCACGTCACACCGCTGCCGCTCGGCGTGTAGTCATTCGTCGCGGCGGTGCCGGTGATGCTGAAATTGACAGTCACCGCGCCCGTGGTCGGCGCAGGGGACATGCGCACGATAAAGCTGCCAGCAATCAGCGGCGATTCGATGGCCGTCTCCACACCGCTTGTCGCCTGCGCAATCAGAGAGCTGCCCGGCCCTGCGCCCCAAATCGCGACGGCGTAAGCAGGCTCGTCAATGAACGGATTCCGGTTGTGCTGATACGTGGAAAAAATGAGATCATTTCGAGCACGCTCCGCAGTATCCGGCGGGTCTGCGGCGTGCCACGCGAGGAGCGTGTTCAAATTTGCCATCTGCGGCCCGCCGGGTCCGGTGCCCACCAGCTCAAGGTCCTGCGTGTTTGGCTCCGAGCCGTCGTAGCGCACGGCCATGTAAAACAGCACCCGCGCGATGTCGCCTTTTTGCGAGGCGAGCGGCTCCCAGGAGTTGGAATCGCGTGTGCAAAGCGGCGCCTCCGGGTGCGCGGGATTAGTGAATCCGCCATCGCCCGCGCTGCTGTTGTCGAAGTAAAGCGCACTGCGCTGCGTGTTCACATCCGAGTCGCACGGGACGACGTGAAAAAGATCGCTGTCATCCGGCCCAAGGTGCTCGCCATTTCCACGCGAGCGCGGCCACAGATGCTCGCGATTCCAAGTGGATGCGGATTTGGAAATCGAGAAGCCGCTGTAAGTGAGAATGAAATTTGAGCTGTTCAGCGGGTCTTCCCAAACTGCTTTCAGCGGCGCAAAAAGCCCGTCGTAAGGAATCACCGCATGTCCGTTTTTGATGATCCCGTTCAGCGCATTTTTCAGCGGCAGCCCAGACAGCCCCGAAGCCGCCGAATAATAGCCCGCAGGCGGGTCCGCAAAAACCCGCGTCAGCAAAAATAGAAGAGCCAGAAAGACACCGCGCATGAAAAGCCCGACACATTTCGCACATCATGCAAAATTGACCAGCAAAGGTTTGGCACGTTTTCGTGTCGAAATTGGGTGCGAAAAAAAAGAAGCGGCAAGCGGAGAAGGAAGCCACCTCGCTCAACGCGCCTCGACTGCTTCGAGAGTCAGGGCGAAGTCTTTGAATTTGCCGGTTGCGAGTGGGTCTTGGATCAGCAGCAGCGCGGTGTATTTGCCGGGCGGGACTCCGGCGTTTTGGATCGTCCAGACTTCGCTGAATTGGCCGCCTTCCACACCGGGGAGTGCGGGGCCTTTGGTGACGAAAAACGTCTCGCCGCTCGTTGTGCGCAGGGCGAGTTTCACCCACGGGAAAAATTCACGCGCTTCGCCGAATTCCCATGTGAGTTTCAATTTCAGCAGCTCTCCGCTGGTAAGTTTTTCGCGCTCCACGGCGATGAGCTTGGTTTTTTCGTCCACTTGTTTTGCGGTCGCCGTGGAGAGGCTGGCGCGTTCGGGTTCCGAGCGGAAAAAGTGTGCGCAGGAATCCCAGACGGTGGCGGACGAAAGATGATTTTCTTTGAGCCAGCGGTGCATCAATTCGTCGGAGGATGGGATGATTTCGCCGGTGGCAGTCCGCATTTTTGGATGATAAACAGCGGCTTCGCGGCTGAAGGTGGAGCTATCGGAATAATCCACGAGAACATGGTCCGAGGGGCGCGGGATGTAGCGGTTGCCGCCGGGTGTTTTCATGCCCTGCGAGACGAGGTGGAGCGATTGCAGGTCATCGCGTTTTGCGAGGTGTGAAAGGAAGCCGAAGCTGGCAGTCACGCTGTCGCCGGGCGAGACGGTCGCGAGCAAGTCGGCGTGGACGCGGCTTTTCTGCCACTCGGGTCCGGCAGTGGCGAGCGTGCGGCCCATGGCACGCAGCGGGCCAAACCAAAGTTGCACGATGACGCACGCTGCGATCATATAAGTGGCGACCGCATCGCGCCAGAAAAGCCGAGCCGCCGCTTCCGTCGCGGCGATCCACATCAGCGGCAAAAGCGGCAGGCCGTAGTGCCAGTAAATCTGCCACTCGGAGCTTCGCCACGAGAGTAGGTGCTGGAGCAAAAGCGGCGCAGCGATGATCATCCACCGAAGCCGCAGCACGGGCAGAAAGACAAAGGGAAGCAGCAATCCCCAAACAAGATTCCCGCCTTTCAACCCCTGCCAAAACGCGCCGAAGAACAGCCCCGGTTTTGTGTAGAGGTTTTTCAGCATCCCGCCGTCTGCGCTGAGGTGTGAGTAAAGACCGCTGGAATCCACGCGGCCACCGTTCCATTTTGGCCCAAGCCAAAGCGTGTAAGCGAGCACCCAGGAAAATGCGATGACGGCGGGGACCATGTTCATCGCCGTCTGCCATTCGCGGCCCTTTCGTCGCTCCAGCGTGAAATGCACGACGCCCATCCAGCCGAGCAACAGCGCGATATTTTCCCCGCACGCGAGCGCGAGCAGAAACCACAGGAAATGCAGACCGGCCATGCCCTTCATACGCGCTTCGATCATCAGCAGGATGAATGGTGCGGCGAGCGCCTCGGGATGAAATTCGTGCAGCGCACCGAAGCCCGCAGCAGGCGCGAGCAGCATCGCCAGCGCAAGGCCCGTGGCTGCTCGCGGGCTGAACTCCATGAAAGTCGCGATGCGTTTTGCCGTGAACGGCATGGTGATGAGCAGCGCGGTCTGGATGACCACGAGCGTCATCGGGTGCTTCCAAATCCAGAAAACCGGGAGCAGCAAAAACGTGATCGGCTCCGCGTGATTTCCCATGATGGAGGTATCGAGCAGCGACGCACTTCCCTGCCCGCGCAACGTCTGCCAAAGCCCTTGCACATAGAATGCGAGGTCGGCGGTCTGATATTGAAACGTCTTCCAGCGGAACCACGAATCGACGACGACGAGGATGAAAAACAAAATGGCTGACCACCAGATAGTGCGCGACGCTCGTTGAGTTGGTTCAAACATGCTGCCTGCTTTTATGGGGCTTGCGCAGGAATGCCAACGTCGGGGTTGCGGTTTTTGCAGGAATGGTGTGAATCACCGCCCAGTGATTTCCATCGCCAAGGCTTCCGACATCCAGCTCATCCCCGAGCAGCACGCCATGACCGTTTACGCGGCGATCCTTGCTGTGACGCTCGCGGGTTTCTACGTGTATTCGCGGGTCGTCGGGCGCGTCGCTCGTGAAAGCAGCCGCATTCGCTCGGACCTTTTCGGGTTTGCCGATGCGCCCGTCGTCGGGGTGATTCTCGCAATCCTCAGTCTCACTGCTGTTTATTCTTGGTATCTGGGCGGACCAAAAGCTGCGCCAGTCCCGCTCAAAGTGGAGGACGTCATCCCCGGAGCGCTGCAATTCGCAATTTTCCCGGTCGGCATCATTGTATTTCTTTACGCGAGAAATGTGAGCGTCGCCGAAATTTTCGGGCTACGAAAAATGAGCATCGGCAAATCGGCTGCGTGTGCGCTGGGGTTCTTGCTCGCGCTGCTTCCCGCGTTTTTTTTGATCACCGACATCGTTGCGCGAAAGCTCGGAAACGCTGCGGAACTCCAGCCTCTCGTGGAACTCTACCGCGCTGCTGTGCGCGAGCATGATTACCGTGCGGTTCTATATATTTTCATCGCGGCGGCGGTGATTGCGCCGGTTGCCGAGGAGATTCTTTTTCGCGGTTATCTCTACCCCGCGTTGAAGAGCGGCATGGGCGGGCTGCCTTCGGCAATTCTCGGTGCAGTGCTATTTGCAGCGATTCACAATAATGCAGTCGGGCTTCCAGGGCTGGCGCTTTTGGCGCTGGCGCTCACGGTCGCATACGAATGGTCCGGCTCGCTGTGGGTGCCGGTTTTCATGCACGCATTTTTTAATACCACTAGCCTCATCATCGCGGCGGCGACTGCACACCAGCCGGTATGAAGCTCTCCGATCTCGGCGAGGATGCAGTGGTGGAGGCTCTCACGCGCGGACTGCCTGCGGGGAAAAATGTGGTCGTCGGTGCCGGCGACGACTGCGCCGTGCTTGGAAAAAAAACCGATGCGACGTGGCTGTTGGCAAAAACGGATGCGGTGATCGAGGGCGTGCATTTTCTGCCGGACGACGACCCTGCTCGCATCGGCTGGAAGGCGCTCTGCCGCGCAATCAGCGACATCGCCGCGATGGGCGGAATCCCCGCACACGCGCTCGTCACGCTCGGTGTGCCCGGCTCCACGGAGATGGATTGGGTGCGCGAGCTGTATGCCGGATTGCGTAAGGCTGCGAAGCGGTTCGGCGTCGGCATCGTGGGCGGTGAAACGTGCCGCTCACCAGCGGCGAAGTTCATCAACATCTCGCTCACCGGACACGTAGAACGCTCGCACTGCATCCTGCGCTCCGGCGGAAAAGCGGGAGATTTTTTATACGTCACCGGGCGTCTTGGCGGCTCGCTGCACGGCAAGCATCTCGACTTTACTCCGCGTCTGGAAGAAGCCCGCTGGCTTGCGCAAAACCACAAGCCTGCGGCGATGATGGACCTCAGCGATGGACTCGGTGCCGACCTTCCGAGACTCGCTGCGGCGAGCAGTTGCGGACACGAAATCTGGCCGATGTCGCTGCCCTGCACCTTCGGCTGCACCGCGCTGAACGCGATGAATGATGGCGAGGATTTCGAGCTACTTTTCGCCGTGCGGCCCGCCGCAGCCGAGGCGCTGGAGCGCGATTGGAAAAGCGAGTTTCCGCGACTGGACCTCACGCGAATCGGGCAGCTCACAAAAGCCTCATCGCGCTCCGCACCGAGAAACGAAGGCGGCTTCGATCACTTCCGAAAGTAGGCGAGATTTCCAATCTCGCAGCGGCGACTGGAGTCTGGGCGCGTAACGGAGCGGCTGCGTCTCGCTGCCGACTCTGCTACCGCGAAGCGCACAATTTTTAGACGTGGCACGCTGAAGAAATTTCCGCTTCGCGTTGTATTTTCAAACGGCGGCCAGAGGCACGCCGCTCCGTTACATCTCCCGCGCTTCGCTGGCTTCAATGGGGTTTGGTGCTACTTTTTGAAAATAATCGCCTTCTTCGCGGGTGCCGCTGCTCCGAAGCTCTCCACCAGCGTCGGGGCCATTGGCGCAGCTTTCTGCGGCTGCGCGGCGGGAGTTCCGCCGAGGGCTTGGCGGAGCGCACCTTCCACGAGCTGCGCACAGTGAATCTTCATCGGCGGAAGCGGTCCCAGCGGAGCACTCAGCGCCGCGCCGTCCATTGCTAGAGCTTCTTCGGCGGTTTTGCCTTGGATGAGTTGCGTGGCGAGGCTGGCTACCGCGATAGCGGTCTCGCAGCCGAAAGTCTGGAACGATGCCTTATCAATCACCTTGCGCCCGTCTTCCTCGCGGAACTTGATCCACATCCGCAGCATGTCTCCGCAATCCGCGCTGCCCATTGTGCCCACGGCATCTGCGTTTTGCATTTCGCCGAGATTTTTTGGCTCCGCGATGGCGTCCTGAATTTTTTGATGAAGGTCGTCGCTCATCTTGTTTAAGCGAGATCGTAGCGCGGGAGCGAAGAGTCGATTTCGAGGCTCCATACATCTATGCCGCCCTTCATGCTCTTCACATTTTCAAGCCCGTGTCCGGCGAAATACGCTGCCGCATTCAGGCTGCGCACGCCGTGGTGGCAGAGGAAAATGATGAGCTGTTCGCGTGGCCAGCCGCCCAGTTCGTGCATGAGTTCCTGCGAAAGAAAGGTGCTGTTTTCGATATGCACCGCGTCCCACTCCTCGCGCGTCCGCACATCCACCAGCCGCGCTTTCCCCGCCTTCACCAGCTCATCTGCTTGCTGGGCGGTCACCTCCATATCTCCCTCCGCTTCGTGCGCCTCGATGATGGTTTTCACCACTTCCTCCACGGGCAGATTTTCATTCCGTGCGCAGACTTCGGCAAGTGTTTCACCGGGCTGGAATCCGCAGCTTGAACAGCCGCCGACATGGTAGCGGCGGAAAAGCGCCCGCTGTGCGCTTGGGAACCGCGCCACAAGTTCCTGCATCGTGATGGATGGATCAATCGTCATACGCTTTCACATATCCTCGCGAGCCGCAGTCGGGGCAATGGCAATCTGCAAAGCCGTGCGCTCACACTTTACTAGCATCGCGCCAAACTTTCCGGTACGCACGTCAGCCATGTCTTCTGCCCTTTACGTTTTGATCCTCGCAGGCGGTAGCGGTGAACGCTTCTGGCCTCTCAGCCGCAAGTCTCGCCCGAAGCAACTGCTCTCGCTCTTTGGCGAGGAGACGCTGCTGGAGGCCACGCTCTCCCGGCTCGATGGACTCGTCCCCGCGAAGAATATCCTCATTCTCACAAACGCCGATCAGGAAGCTGGAGTGCGCAAACTCGCGAAGTCGCTCCCGCCCGAAAACATCGTGGCCGAGCCAGCAAAGCGCGATACCGCAGCGGCGATTGCGCTGGGCGTGGGTTGGGTCGCCGCCCGCGATGCGCAGGCAACGATGATTGTCCTGCCAGCCGATCATTTGATCAAAGACATCGCCGGTTTTCAGAAAACACTCCGCACCGCAGCCGCAGCCGCGCAGCAGTCTGGCGAGCTTGTGACCATCGGCATCCCGCCGACATGGGCGTGCCCTGGTTTTGGCTACATCGAGATGGGGCCGCTCTTTCCCGTCGCGGAGGGAAAAGACGGCCCGCCCGTGCATGAAGTGACGTGCTTTCGCGAGAAGCCAAACGCCGAACTCGCGGAGCAATTTTTGCGGCAGGGGAACTTCCGCTGGAACGCCGGAATGTTCATCTGGACCATCCCCGCCATCCTCACCTCGCTGCGCCGCTACACCACCGAGCTTGCCGCATTTGTCTCGCGCATTCACTCCGGCGAGGACTTCGCAAAACTGCTTGCCGAGGTCTTCCCCACGCTCCCGAAAATCTCCATTGACTACGCCATCATGGAAAAAGCCGGGCGCGTCCTCGTAGTCGAGAGTGCCTTCGATTGGGACGATGTCGGGAGCTGGACCGCGCTCGCAAAATACCTCCCCGACCACGGGCAAAACAACGTCGCCAACACCGAACTCACCGCCCTCGAAGCCGACAACAACCTCGTCTTCTCCACCCCAAAACGCCGCATCGCCCTACTCGGAGTGAGCGATCTGATCGTCGTAGAAACCGAAGACGCCCTCCTCATCTGCAACCGCCACGAAGCCGAAAAAATCAAACACCTCGTAGCCAAAGTGCCGCCGAGTTTGCAGTAGCGGCTTTGGATTAGTGCGTCACCTTTTTCGGCAATGCCTTTGCAGCTTCGATCCAGCCGGTGACTACTTTTTCCGAGGGCGCTTTGCCGGAGAGTTTCTTCTCCGTGTTCACTTCCTTGAGCTTGGCGGCGAGGTTTGCGGCGTTGCGATTTGCGAGTTCGGCGACGGAGTCCACGCCGGATGCTTCGAGCAATTCTGCATTTTGTCCGGCGATGCCTTTGATTCGGAAAAGGTCGGCGTAGTTCACAAACTTGAGGATTTGCACGGCGGAGAGGCCGGATTTCGCGGCGATATCCTCGCGTCCTTTTTGCGTGCCGCCTTTTTCCAGCAGCTCGGCGGTGTCGGTGATGCCCGCGCTGACGAGCTTCTTTTCCGTGGCTTCGCCAATGCCCTGAATCGCGCTGAGTTTGTCTTTAGAAACAGCGGCCTTGTCTGCCGCGAGGAGCGTGGAGGTGAGTGCGATGGCGAGGAATGCGAGCGTTTTCATAGTGCGCGGATGCTGCCACTGGAATGGCTCGCCGCCAGCGAAATATGCGACGCTCCACAGAACGCTTGCGGAAAAGAAAGGCTACGGCTTCACTCGCAAAACGCCGGAGGGATGGCAGAGCGGTCTAATGCACCGGTCTTGAAAACCGGCGGGCCGCAAGGCCCCGTGGGTTCGAATCCCACTCCCTCCGCCATTTTTTTCCGACGCCGTGAATCCGCAATCTACGAACGAAAAACTTTCCATCTCACGGAAGGTGATTATCGGCGCAGGGTTCACGCTGGTGATGCTGGCGTTGATTGCGATCACCAGTTTTATGACGACGCGGAGTCTGATCGAAGTGTCGCAAAAAGTCTCCGAGCACCGCCAAGTCCAGCTCAAGAGCGAGCTGATGCAGCGGCGCATTGTGGAAATGGAGAATGGCGTGCGCGGCTTCATGCTTTCGGGAAAAGACGACATGCTCGTGCCGTACACGCACGGCCTGTCATTCATCATTGATGATATTTCCAGCTTGAAGCAGGCGCTGGCTGGAAAAGAAGACCAGATGGCACGGCTGGGCAGGTTGCAGGAATTCGTGGGCGACATCGCCGCACTGTTTGGCACTTACATTTCCGAGCGAACGGAAAAGGGAATCACCGGCGCGGTTGCGGCTTTCAATGACCCGGAGGTCAGCCGCCGGGCGATGGGGATTTTTTCGCAAATGTCGGACGAATTAGTGGAGTTCGAGCAGGTGGAAAAACGGCGTGAAACTCAGTTGATGGAAAGCCGCGATGAGATTGCGCGGGTCAATACATCGCTCGTCATCGGCGGCACATCGCTCACTTACATCGCGCTGCTTCTTGCATGTTTGCTCATCCTTCGCGACATCCGCGAGCGACGTGCAATTGACGGGCAGCTTGAGTTGGAGCGGAATCTTCTGCGCCGCATCATGGACACGATTCCCGACCAGATTTACGTGAAGGATATGGCTGGCCGCTACGTCCGCTCCAACACTTCGCACGCGCAGTTTGTGGGACGCGAAAGCGCGGCGCAGGTGGAGGGCAGGACGGACGCCGAGTTTTATCCGCCGGAGCTTGTGGAGCGTTATCGGGAGGACGATCTGGCTGTGGTGCAATCGCGCAAGGCGCAGCTTGGCAAAGAGGAGCCGAGCCGCGATTTCAGCGGGCATCCCGTGTGGCTGGAGACATCGAAAGTGCCGCTTTATTCGGCTTCGTCGGGCCTCATCGGGCTGGTGGGAATCAGCTCCGACATCACGCAGCGGCGGGATAACGAGGAGAAGCTCCTGCATTATGCAAACGCGCTGAAGAAATCGAACGAGGAGCTGCAAAATTTTGCCAGCGTGGCCTCGCATGATTTGCAGGAGCCGCTGCGAAAGATTCAGGCGTTCGGCGACCGCATCCGCTCGCGTGCTGCGGACAAGCTGGATGAAAGCGGGCGCGATTATCTGGCGCGGATGCTGAATGCCGCCGAGCGGATGCAGCGGCTCATCCAGGATTTGCTCCAGCTTTCGCGAATCGTCACGCGCGCACAGCCGTTTGAGCGGTGCGATTTGGCCGAGGTGGTGAAGGGCGTGCTCGCGGATTTGGAGGTGCAGATTTCCCTGCAAGACGCGATGGTGACTGTGGAAAATCTGCCCTTTCTCGACGCGGACCCCACGCAGATGCGCCAGCTTTTGCAGAACTTAATTTCCAACGCACTCAAGTTCCAGCGCCCCGGCGTGAGGCCCGAAGTGAGAGTCACGGGCGCGGTCATTTTGAACCTCCACGGCGAGCTTCCCACCTGCGCACACGCCGCGCCGCTGGCGGAGTTCCGCGTTCAGGATAATGGGATCGGCTTTGAGCAAAAATTCGGCGAGCAGATTTTCGGGCCATTTAAGCGGCTGCACACGCGCGAGGAATTCGAGGGATCGGGCATTGGCCTTAGCGTGTGCCGGAAAATTACGGATCGCCACCACGGGAAAATCGTGGCAGATAGCGAGCTGGGGAAGGGAACGACGTTCATCGTCACCCTCCCGATTCACCAACCGCAAACCACTACATGAAAGCAGCAGACACAAAGCCAATCACCATTCTCATGGCCGACGATGATCCCGATGATCGTCTGCTCACCGCCGACGCGCTCAAGGAAGCGCGGCTGATCAACGACATCCGCTTTGTGGAAAACGGCGAGGAATTGCTGGAATACCTCCGCAAGCAGGGCAAATACGCAACCGCCGACGCGCCAAGCCCAGGGCTGATCCTGCTCGATTTGAACATGCCGAAAAAAGATGGCCGCACGGTGCTGAAGGAGATCAAGCAAGACCCGGAGTTGCGCTCGATTCCAGTTGTCGTGCTCACGACTTCTAAGGACGACGAGGACGTTTACCGCAGCTACGATCTCGGTGTGAACAGCTACATCGTCAAACCCGTCACCTTCGAGGCGCTCGTGGATATTCTTCAGACGCTGGAGAAATACTGGTTTGAAATCGTGGAGCTTCCCGCCAAGCGCGACTGAGTGCCGGACTGCAGGGAATGCGGATTTTCAAGGCGGTGGCTTGTTAATGACGAATGACGAATGACGAACCGCAGGCGAGCGGCGTCATCAACTCGCTTGCGCTTCGTCATTCGTCATTCGTCATTCGTCATTCAACTTTCCCTCGCTTGCGACCATTCACCATTCACCATTCACCATTCACCATTCACCGCCTCAAAAACACGGCGCTGACGCAAAAATCCAATTCTCATCATGTTCGTTGACCACATCAAAATCCACGCGGCTGCCGGCAAGGGCGGTCGTGGCTGCGTCGCCTTTCGGCGCGAAAAATTCATCCCTCGCGGCGGCCCGAGCGGCGGCGATGGCGGTCGCGGCGGCGACATCATACTGCTCGCAGATGCCAACGTGGATAACCTCGTGGACTTTTACTATCAGCCGAATCTCCGCGCCAAACCGGGCGAGCCGGGTGCGGGGAAAAACTGCTACGGTCGCGCTGCGGAAAACCACATCTACAAAGTGCCCGTCGGCACCATCATCTACCGGCTTCCATTTGAGGCTGCGAGCGACGAGCCAGCACCACGCGACACGAGTGCCTACGTGAACCTTGCCACCCTCACCGACGAAGAAGCTGCCAAGCTCGAAGGCAAAAGGCACAAACCAAAAGTAGATCTCAACGAACTCGAACTTGTCGCCGATCTCACCGCGCCGGGGCAGGAATTTATCCTTTGCAAAGGCGGCGATGGCGGAAAGGGGAACGTCCACTTTAAGAGCAGTCGCAACCGCGTCCCCACGCAGTACACCGACGGCGAGGAAGGCGAGGAAGGCGAGTTCTACGTGGAGCTGCGCAAGATCGCCGACGCTGGGCTGGTCGGCTACCCGAATGCCGGTAAAAGCACGCTGCTCTCGCGCATCTCAAACGCGCACCCGCGCATCGCGCCGTATCCATTTACCACGCTCACGCCGCACATCGGCGTGGTGGAGATGGGCGAATTTGACCGCGTCACCGTCGCAGACATCCCCGGCCTCATCGAAGGTGCGCACAGCAATGTGGGCCTCGGCCATGATTTCCTCCGCCACATCGTCCGCTGCAAGCTGCTCATCTTCGTCCTCGATATGGCCGGGAGCGAAGGCCGCGAGCCGCTGGAAGATTTGCAAAAACTGCGCAAGGAGCTGGACCTTTACGACCCCATGCTCAGTGAGCGCCCGTGGGTCGTCGTCGCCAATAAAATGGACCTTCCCGAAGCCGCCGAAAAGCTGAAGCACTTCCGCACGCGCTACAAAAAACTGGAGATTTTCCCGATTGGCAGCGATTCGGAAAAAGGCATCAAGCCACTCATCAAACGCCTCGGCGAATTCGTCCTCACCCAACGCAACGAAGCGCAATAAAACCGGGCAGCCGAAGCGCTAGGACACAGGCTCGACGACGACTTTCATCCCCTCGACGTGGAGCACTTTCACCCGTGTTCCCGAATTGATGAATTCGCTGTCGCTCACGACATCCATGAGCACTTCGCCAAACATCGCCTTCCCCGCAGGACGCAGCGTGGTGGACGCGATGCCGATGTCGCCGACTTTTGCGATTTGAGCATATTCGCCGCCTGCTCCAGCTTCGTGAGTCCCGCCTTCGCCTTGCAGGACGATGCGCCGGTAAAATGACGTGTGCGGAAGATACTTCCCAATCAACGCCGCGAACACCGCCGCCCCGCCGAGCGCGAGGATGAAATTGAACACTGGCTTTTCAAAATCCACGGCTCCGAGCGAGCCGGGCTGCGTCGGCCAGTGGTCCACCATCGCCCAAATAATTGAGCCGAAGATCATCATCGCCCCGACAAGTCCGGGGATGATGACGCCGGGCATCAAGAAAACTTCCACCATCACCAGGAGCGCACCGATGACGAAAACAATCGTCGCCTCCCAACCCGTGAGCGCAGCCACGTAATGCCCAAGGAAAAACAGACCAAACGAAATGAGTGAGACAAATCCCGCAATGCCAAAACCCGGTGCTTTCATTTCGATATACCCGCCCACGATTCCTAGCAGGAGTAAGATCGGCGAAAGCGTCGTGAGCCAGAACGCTGCGGATTCAAAGCCCGTCGGTTCCACGCGAGTCACGGCTCCCGTGTAGCCCTGCTTTTGCAGCAATTCCTCCACCGTCTCCGCCAGACCTGCGGCAAGAAGCGGCTTGCCGTTATATTGCTTCACCGCCTCGCCACCATTGAGGCTCAAGAGCGACTCCTTTGAATCAATGATGACTTCCCCAATTTTCAGTTCCTTTTCCGTCACCATGAACGCCTCCGCGATGTCGGGATTGTATCCATTTTCCTCCGCCACCGCGCGCATTTTCGCGGTGTAAAAAGAATCAATCTTTTGCTTCATTGATTTCTCTACTTCCGCTCCGCCGCCCATTACTACAGCCGCCGCGCCGATGACTGCGTCTTTGCGCATAAAGATTTTCTTCGTCCCCAGCGCGATGAGTGCGCCTGCGGAACCCGCGCTCGGATTGATGTAGGAAATCACTGGGACTTTCGTTTTCCGAAGCAACTCTAGGATGTCAATTGTCACATCCAGACGACCGCCCGGCGTGTCCATATCAATCACGAAAACTGAGGCATTCGTGCGTTCCGCGTCCTTCAGCGCACGGCGCAAAAACATCTCCTTCGCGGGGTCCACGCCGCCGCTCAACGGAAAAATAAACACCGGCCCATCGGCAGGTTTCGCGGCCTCGATAGCAGGCGCGGATGCTGCGGTGTCGGCTCCGATTGCACGCAGCGAAAACATCGCGAACAGCAGGATGGTGATCAGTTTTTTCATGGCAAGACGGTCTTTATTCACGGGCGAAGTTTAGCATGAGCAGCGGGAATGGGGACTTTTCTTTCGTCCCGCCGCTGATTATATCGCGCACCGTGACTGCCTTATCGTTCCGAATTTTCGCCATCGTATCCGCACTGTTTTTTGCCGCGTGTGCCAAAGACCGAATCCACACGATGGTCGTCAGCATTCCTGAGCAAAAAATGGCGCTCTACCGGAAAGGAAAACTTATCCAGACGTACGACGTTTCCACCTCCAAGTTCTGCATCAGCACTCGTTCCGGCAGCAATGGAACACCGCTCGGCATTCACGAAGTCGCGAAGAAAGTCGGCGGCGGACAGCCTTCCGGCATGAAGTTCAAAAGCCGTCGTGCGACCGGCGAAATCGTGCCCGTGAACGCGCCCGGTCGCGACCCGATTGTGACGCGCATCCTCTGGCTCAAGGGCCTCGAAAAAGCCAACCGCACCACTTACTCGCGCACCATCTACATCCACGGCACGCCCGAAGAATGGCGAATCGGCACGCCCGCCAGCTACGGCTGCGTGCGGATGCGCTCGCGGGACATCATCCGGCTTTACAGCACCGTGGGCGTCGGCGCGAAAGTGGACATCCGCAATGATTGCCTCCCCGGAGAGGAATTGTGAGCGCTGCCCGCGAGCTGCGCGAAATCCGCAGATGGATCGCCTTTTTCATCGTCGCGCTCGTCCTCAGCGGAGTGACGGCATTTCCGCTCGTCGCCGAGCTTCGTCTGCTCGGTGATTGGTTCCGTGTAGATGCGCCGGGAGTTGAAACCGGCGGCTTGCAATGGTGGCTGCGCACCGTCCGCGACGGCCTTGTGGCAACCGACGCAAAATATCCCTGGCTCGCCTACGGCACCGACTGGCTTGCGTTTGCGCACATTATCATCGGTGTCTTTTTCATCGGCCCCTACCGCGATCCGGTGCGCAACGTGTGGATCATTCAAGCGGGCCTCATCGCCTGCGCGGGTGTGCTGGCTCTCGCGTTCATCGCGGGTCCGATTCGTGGCATCCCGATCTACTGGCAGCTCATCGACTGCTCATTCGGCGTCTTCGGAGCAATGCCGCTTTGGCGAGTGCTCGTCCTTACAAAGAGGCTTGAAGCGAAGTAGAAGCAAGCCTGCTGCGACGGCAAGCAATGCGGCACGGATGGCGGCAAAAGCGGGTGTCTCGATGATGTGCGCGATGCTGCTGCCGGGCTGGATTCCGACGGTTCGGAGGTCGAGGCAACCGCACGAGATATTCAGCCCGCGAACCCATGCTTGAAACGTGACCAGTGTGAAGACGCTGAACAAAGCAAACGCCCAAAACAACGCGGCGTCGCGGCGGAGATTTGCGGCGAGCAGCAGCCCGGCGAGCAGCTCCAGCCAAGGCAGGACGATTGCGACTGTGCGCAAAAGCATCGGAGAAAGCGGGAGCTTGTAAGCGAGGATTGCGATGTAGAACTCGTGGAGATTCGCGATTTTTCCTAGCGCCGCCCAGATGAGCATGATGGCAAGGAACCAGCGGAGCAGTGTGGCGATCATTTTGTTGCGTAAATGGCGAGCCGCCATTCCTCGTAGCCGCCGGGCATGTCGCGCACGTCGGTGAAGCCGTGCTTCTGCATCAGCAGTTGAGCCATCGTGCGCGAGTAGGTGCATTGCGAGCTGGAGCAATAAATGATGATCACGCTGTTGGCTGGCGTGCGCGATTTGAACGCCACGATTTCCTCATCGAAAGAGTCCATCGGCAGCGAGACTGCGTCGTTGATGTGCTCAAACTCGTAGGCATCCCGCTCGCGGGCATCGACGAGCACAGCGCCGTTTTCGAGAAGCACTCTGGCTTGCGGCCATGTGACGCTTGTCGGGCCGCTCGGACTTTTTGTCGGCGGCGGCTGGGCGGCGGCTGGGCGAACACTAAGCGGACTCATGCTGTTGAAACCAACGCCAAGAAGCACTGCGGACAGGAAAATAAGCACTGTGTCGCGCAAAGTTTCAGCAGTCCGAAGTGTCATAATTCTCGTGGAGTTTTGGGAGCGATGCGGTGTTTGTAAAGTTCCACCTGCCCGCAAAACACGGCACACGCATCTAAATTTCTCCGAGGGCGAAAGAGGAGCGGGGCTTTCATAGCCCCGTTTGCCGCGATAGCGGCAACGCGCTTTGCCACTGACGTGGCAACGGGGCTATAA
>JANMLS010000180.1:0-7278 GCA_031372675.1 Verrucomicrobiaceae bacterium | reverse complement strand
CACGCTTGCCGAACTTCGTGCGCAGGGCGTCTCGCACGTAGCCGTCTGCACGCGGACTTACGGGCGCTATCTCGATGAAACTCGCAAGGACAGCAAAGGCTCCAATCAAACCCGCGAGCGTGCGTTTTACGAAAGCGTCTTCGCAGAAGGCCGCATAATCTGGAAATCCGAACTCGGGCCCGTGACTTATCTCCAGCCAGGATTGCGGCTCGTGGAGATCAAGTGATGACGAATGAAACGCAGGCGAATTGTCGTCATTTCCACGCTTACGGCACTTCGATCCGCACTTATGCCTGACTGCGCGTCGCGCCCGCCAAGCCCAGCGGTGTCACGCCACTGTGCACGAGCAGCGAGTATTTGCCGCCTTAGTCCAGATGGATAAATGGTGCTGCTTGGCTTGCGGACTTCGTCATTTCGCGAAGCGACTGCGCGGGGCCGCCTACGCTTCCCAATCCACCGGCAGCTTTCGTCCGCTTTGTCCGGCGGTCATTGTGAGGCGTCCGTCTGGTGTGACTTCTACGCGGCATTCCACGGTGGTCGCGCCTTCTGTGGCGGGCGTCACGTTGCGAACGATAAATGTCCCCAGCGCAGTCGGCGCACCGGCGATTCCGGTCTGGCCTTGCTGCAATTTCACACGGGCTTCCGAGCCTTGCGCACGCCACGGAAACTTGTGCTGCGCGGGCAGCGGCTGGCGTGGATTGAGAATCATCCCGCCGTCGCCGTCATCCAGCGTGAGGACGAGTGGGCGGAGCAATTGCCCGCTGGCGTGGACCTCAATCGCGACTCCGCTTTGCGCACGCAGGCCGGTCCAGTGCTCGATAGCACTCTCCGCCGCCGCCTTGAAATCCGCCGGAGCTTCGCCCATCTGAGCGCGACGAAGCACTTCAATTGCCTGCGATGTTTTGTCCACCTGCCGCAGCGATTGCGCGTAGTTCCAGTCGAGCCGCTTGCTGTAACGACCACTCGTCACCGCTGGCTGGACCACGAGTTCCAGCGTGCCTGCGTCCTTCGCATCGCCGAGCATTGCTGCGTATTGCAGCATCACTTCCTCCGCCTTGGAATTGCGCTCATGCGCCCGCGCCACGTATTCCACCGCCGTCGCAGTATCGCCGCGATCCCGCGCCATGCTGCTCGCGATGAGCAGCGGCATCCACGCGCCGCGTTCGTCGGCAAAAGCGACGAGCTGTTTCTCCTTCTCGATGTCGTTTTCGCCCTTCAGCCCAAAGTGAATGCCGATTGCCTGCTGGATGTTCGCGTCCACTTCCAGCGTCTTTGCCAGCGCGGCTTTCTCGCCTGCTTCATCGCCCGCTGCATTCATCGTCTGCGCGAGATTGAAATAACCCCACGGGTCCTGCGGCTGTAATTCCGAGTAGCGCACGAACGTCGCCTTGCTCTCCTCAAACTTCCCAGCCATCCGGTAGCCCGCGCCGAGTGCGACTAAAACGCGCGGCTGGTCCGGCTGCGCAGCGTTTGCCTTCTCCAGCGCCGTGATGCCCACATCCTGCACCAGTCCATCGCGGAGCAACTGCTCGCCAAACGCAATCAACTGCTCAGGATGCTTCTCGACGGCTTCGAGCTGCTTCAGCGCCATCTCCCGGAACTGCTCAATCGGCACCACGACCGTGCTATTTGGATCCTTCGGATCGCGCAGCATCTTCACCGCTGCCTTGAGCTGCACGAGCGATTCCAGCGCGACTTGATCCTGTGGATTCGTTTGCAGCGCGTTGATGAAAGCCTGCACCGCCTGCTCGCGATTTCCATTTTCCGCGAGCATCGTGCCGAGATTGTCCCAGATAAAAGGAATCCCCGGAGCCTTCTGCGCAGCCCCCGCGTAAAGGCGCACGGCTTCCTGATCATTCCCCGTCTGCCGCGCCACGAACGCCTGATGAAACAGCGAATACGGCGAGCCGGCGTGCTCCTTCTCGATCTCCGCGAGCAGCTCGCCAGCCCTGATGTATTCATGATCTTCGAGCGCCTCCGTCATCGCATCGAAATGCTTTACCGCTGCGAGAAAACCACGCCACGGCCCGATCAACTCCGGCTCTCCATTCACGCACGCCTCCACGCCAGAGATCAGCGCAGCCATGTCAAACTGCGCATGTTGCCCATCCGGCACCGGCGCTCCCTGCGGCCACGGGATGCGGTGCGGGAGGCCGAAAAAGTCGAGTTGCCATGCGGGTGATTCAATCCAAGTGAATGTGCTCATTGTAAAAAATAGTGGGTAAAAATGATGACCCGCCGAAGCGGGCGCGAGACACTATGCGGCGCAAAAGGCGCGACAAGGGGATTTTCCAAAGCGCACTTTTTCGCTGCGGTTTTGGGGCGCAAAACACCGGGCATGATTGAAAACGGGGGATAACGCGCGGGATGATGGCGTGGCATCTCAGCGTGGCACGGGCGCCTCGCCCGTGATTGTGTCCCGGACGCCCTCGTCCGGCACAAATCAACGACGCAGCCGCACGAATCAGAAATGCGCCTTCGGCGTTTTGCTGTACCGGACGGGGCGTCCGGGACACAATCACGAGCGAGGGCGCTCGTGCCACGTTCATCACCCCATCGAGTCGGGAGCCAGCGAATGCAGTCTTGCGGCGCGACGCGGTGCGCATAGTTTCGCCACCTTTTCCATGAGCGAAAGCAGCGACATTTTTTACTTCGACAACAACGCAACCACGCAGATCGATCCGCAAGTGCTGGAGGAAATGCTGCCGTTTTTGCGCGAGCATTACGGCAATCCATCGAGCACGTATCGCATGGCGAAAAATGTGCGCGCTGCTATTGATACAGCGCGTGAGCGCGTCGCCGGGCTGCTCGGCTGCTCGGCGGGCGAGATTATTTTCACAAGCTGCGGCACGGAGAGCACGAATACCGCCATCCATTCCGCGCTCCAGATGGACCGCGACCGCCAGCACATCGTCACCACGCGAGTCGAACACAGCGCGACGCTGAAAACCTGCGAGGGCCTTGCGAAGCGCGGGCACGCAATCACTTGGCTCGGCGTAAATAGTGAGGGTCAGATCGACCTCGGCGAGCTGGAGCGCTCAATCACCGACGAAACTGCGCTCGTCTCAATCATGTGGGCCAACAACGAAACCGGCGTGCTTTTTCCCGTCGAAGAAATCGCCCGCATCGTCCGCGAAAAAGGCGCGGTCTTTCACACGGACGCCGTGCAGACCATCGGTAAAGTGCCCGTAAATCTCGGCAAGTTGCCCGTGAATTTTCTCTCACTCAGCGGCCACAAGCTCCATGCGCCCAAAGGCGTCGGCGTGCTCTACGCGAGCCGCCGGATGAAGTATGCGCCGTTTGTCACCGGCGGCAGTCAGGAAAACGGACGCCGCGCCGGGACGGAAAACGTGACCCACATCGTCGCAATCGGCAAAGCCTGCGAAATCGCCGCGCAAAATATCGCGCACGAAGCCACCGCAGTTCGCGCGATGCGCGATGCTTTTGAAGACGGACTGCTCGCTGCAATCCCCGACGCAATCGTGAATGGCGACCGCGTGAATCGCCTGCCAAATACGTGCAGCATCGCATTCCCCGGAGTGGAGAGCGAAGCGCTGTTGATGCTGCTCGATCAGCAGGGAGTTTGTTGCAGTGCTGGCTCCGCCTGCACGACCGGCCAGCACGAGCCATCCCACGTCCTGCGTGCGATGGGCTGCGACGACACCCGCGCCCGCAGCACGCTGCGCTTCTCATTTGGCCGCTTCAACACTGCGCAGCAAATCCAGCGTGCGCTGGAAATCATCCCGCAAGTCGTCGAAAAAGTGCGCCGCGTGAATGCGTGATTATTCGCGGTTGATGGTTTCGTCGAGGTTCAGCAGGACGTTGGCGGTGGCGGTGTAGTTTGCCAGTTCCACGGGATCGATTTTCGGGTCCGACTTGGCCTTGCCTACGGTCGTAATCTTCTTCGCTTCCTCGGCGTTTTGCTGAAGGCGGGCGGTGCGCTTTGCGAGTCCGTCTGCGAGGATTTTGATTTCCTTTTCCGTCGCTGCGCGGCCTGCGGCTTGTTTGAACGCCCACGCGATGCGGGCTTCCGGTGTGGAGCCGCCTTCGAGAATCATGCGCTGTGCGAGTACGCGCGCAGCCTCGACGTAGGTGACTTCATTCAGCAGCGCGAGTGCTTGGAGCGGCGTGTTGGTGCGGCTGCGCTTCACGGTGCAGATTTCGCGATTCGGTGAATCGAAAAGGAGCATCGAGGGCGGTGCAGCGGTGCGTTTCCAGATCGTGTAAAGCGTGCGGCGGTAGAGCGAGTCGCCGCTGTCGGCCTTGTATCCGCGCATGTCGCCATAGACGCTCGTTTCATCCCACACGCCCTCCGGCATGTAGGGCTTCACGCTGGGTCCGCCGAGTTTCTCGACGAGCAGCCCGCTGACTGCGAGCGCCTGATCGCGCAGCACCTCGGCGGAAAGCCGCAGACGCGGGGCGCGGGCGAGTAGTCGGTTTTCGGGGTCTTTCGCGAGAAGCTCCGGCGTTACTTTCGAGGACTGCCGATAGGTCGCGCTCATCACGATGGTTTTCTGCATCGCCTTCATGTCCCACTTTAGGCGGACGAATTCCGTGGCCAGCCAGTCGAGCAATTCGGGATGGCTTGGCCACTCGGCTTGTGAGCCGAAATTCTCGGAAGACTTCACGATGCCGATGCCGAAAAAATTCTCCCACGCACGATTCACCCACACTCGTGACGTGAGTGGATGCTCACCGCTCACGAGCCACTGCGCGAAGCCGAGGCGGTTGTTTGGCGCACCGGCGGGGAGCGGCGGAAGCGCAGCGGGCACTGCACGCGAGACTTTTTCGCCCACCTTGTCGTATTCGCCACGGTTCAAAATGAACGCATTTCGCGGAGTCGCGATTTCTCGCATCACCATCGTGCTCGGCGTATCGCGGTCCACTTCGCCGAGCTTCTTTTTTGCGTCTGCGAGTTCTGCTTCTGCGGCTTTGAGCACGCTGTCTCCGCTCGCAGTGAAAAGTTTCACCAGTTCGCTTTTCTGAGCGGGCGTGCGGCTGGAGGTTTCCGTCGCGAGGATGAGTTGGATATTCTTTGGCAAGCCGCCGCCATCGAGCTTCATCACGCTGGCTGGGAGCGAGGTCGTGGAAATGCGGAAGCGCCCGATGTTGTGCCCGCCGAGCGCGTCGTGGCGCAGTGTGATTTTCATCGTGGCATTTGCCGGAATGGTGATCGGTGCCGCCGAGACAAACATCGCTTTGGTCGCATCGCGTCTGCTTGGGCCGTCCACCGCCCAGCCGATTTTGTTCTTCGAGCCTTTGCCGCGCTTCGGCTTGTCCTGCACGATGCCCAAAACGGTGTAGCCCTTCTGCTCGTACGATGCCTCGGCCCGCGTGAACATTGCTTCCAGCGGCTTTGGCAAACCGGGTGCGGTGATCTCGGCGTCCACATCCGTGAGCACGAAGTTCCCATTTTCGTATCGCCCGAGGCTTTGGTTTGGAAGCGATGGATCGGGCAGCGTGTCGAGCAGCAGCCCCGTGAAAACTCCCGGCGCGATGGGCGCGGTGATTGTGTAAGTATCGTTTTCGGGATTCTGCCCGCTGGCCAGCCACGAGCCGTCGGGCTGGCGTGTCAAAGTCGCGCCGCCCGCGCTTTTTGCGGTGTCTTTTTGCAGCGGGAACCACGCTGGCTTGTTGTTCGCGATTTCCTTTTGCAGAGATGCTTCCCACGCGGCGACGCGCTGCGGCGCGGTCTTTTTCAGTGCCTCGACTTTCGCGCTGGCTGCGTTGACTACCTCCTGCGCTTTTTGCTGACGCGCAGCCTGCTCCGGCGTTGGCAAATCGAGCACTGGCGAGGAGTTCCCGCCCTGCCGGGTCCGAGCCGCTCCGCCGAACTCATCCATCACGCCCTTCTCGTCGTTGGAATTAAAATACGCGAAAAGCTGGTAGAATTCCTTCTGCGAAACCGGGTCGTATTTGTGGTCGTGGCAGCGGCAGCAATTCAGCGTGAGCGCCATCCATGTGAGGCCCGTCGTCTCCACGCGGTCGATCACGGTTTCGGCAAACCACTCCTCCACGATGCGCCCGCCTTCGCCGTTCAGACGATGGTTTCGGTTGAATCCCGTCGCCACAATCTGGTCCTGCGTCGCGCCCGGAAGCATGTCGCCCGCAAGCTGCTCGATGGTGAATTTATCAAACGGCAGATTCCTGTTGTAAGCGCCGATGAGCCAGTCGCGCCAATGCCACATCTGCCGCGAGGTGTCGCTTTGGAAGCCGTTGCTGTCCGCATACCGCGCAAAATCGAGCCATTGATGCGCCATCTTCTCGCCGTAGCGCGGCGAGGCCAGCAGACGGTCCACGACTTTCTCAAAAGCACCCGGCGCAGCGTCGGCCACAAAAGCCGCCGTCTCCGCTGGCGTCGGCGGGACGCCCGTGAGGTCGAGCGACGCACGGCGGATGAGCGTCGCGCGGTCCGCTTCGGGCGACTGCTTCAGCCCGCTCTCCGCGAGCTTTTTCAAAACGAACGCATCAATCGGATTCGCAGCACCCGCCGGTGCTGCGGGGCGCACAGGTTTGATGAAAGCCCAATGGCCCTGATACTCCGCGCCCTCGGCGATCCACTTTTTAATCGTCGCAATCTGCTCCGGCTTCAGCGGTTTTTTGAGCTTCTTTGGCGGCATCAAATCATCGTCGTCGTGAGGCAGCAGCAGGCGCTTCACGAGTTCGCTTTCCTCAGGTTTGCCGGGGACAAACGCCGGGCCGGATTCGCCGCCCTTCAGCGCAGCCTCGCGGATGTCGAGCCGCAGCCCGCCTTTACGCTCCTTTTCATCCGGCCCGTGGCAATGAAAACACGTATCCGAAAGAATAGGCCGCACATCGCGGTTGAAGCTCAGTTTTTCCGCGTGCGAAAATGGCGCAGCGAGCGTGAGGATGATGGCGGTCTTGAGCGGATGCGGGATCATGGAGTGTTTGGGTGTAAGAATTACAACGACAGTCGCCGATCCTGCGCGGCAGACGAAGGAGGAAAACATCGGGAAATATGCCGACGACAGATAACAAAATGCGAGTATAGAAAAACAGGCAGCTTTCAGAGGCAATCTGGCGTGTTTTATTTCATTTTCGCCGCCTTACCCCTAGCTCCCCCCAATTTCCTCAAGCTCCACGTCGTATTCCGGTTCTCTTACGAATTAATAATGGATTTCAGGGCACCTCTGGAAACCCACGACTGGAGAAATAGGGAGATGGAGCAAAGTAGCGGGGCCGTCCCGGCCCCCTCATCCAACAGAGAAGGACTGCCTTAAGCGCCATTGGCGCTCGGGGGCGGGACGCCCCCCCAAC
>JANMLS010000153.1:0-2347 GCA_031372675.1 Verrucomicrobiaceae bacterium | reverse complement strand
CAACCTCAACAACAAACACAATTAAAATCTCAAGATGGTAAACAATTAGATAAAGTTGTTGACGGTAAAAATAATTGGGTATCATTTACAAATAATTTACCTCATTATAATAAGAATAATACAAACATTGATTGGGAACATCAACTTCAAAAATTTTTATACATATTACTTAGAGGATTTATATCTGATAATAGTGTTGTATTGCAATTTCTTACACCTAAATTTATGCCAGTATGGAAATCTGTTTTCACTCATGAAACATATAATACAAAAGATAATTATGAATCTCTTGAAACAATGGGAGATGGTGTATTAGCATATATATTTAGAAAACTTCTTCAAAAGAGATTTTCTAAAATTACTTCAGCTCAAACATCTAACTTTGAAACATATTACATGGCTAAAATATTTCAATCAAAATTGTCTATTCAACTTAAGTTTGATACATGGGTTTTAATGGGTGATTCAGTTCCTTCTGCTGGTATTGCTGAAGATTTATTTGAAGCATTCTTTGGAGGTCTCGATTATATTGGTAATGAAATTGAACAAGGTATGGGTACTGTTGTTGCATTCGAATTACTTCAAATGATGTTTCATAATCAAGTATTTGATCCTCTTCGTGCTTTAGGACATCCAAAAACTCTTATTAATCAAACTGCTGAACGTCTTGGATGGAATCCTCAAGTTATTAAAAATAATAACTATCTTCAAAACAACGAAGATAATAATCAATCAAAAGATAAAGCCGTTATTGAAACTCTTACAGGTGATATTGGAAATTATACTATGACAATTAGTTTTAAACCTAATGTATTTCAATATCTTCGTGATGTTGCTAAAATTACTAAACGAATCGATAATCCTATTGGTATTGGTATGGGTAAAACAAAACATTCAGCTGAAACAGCAGCTTATTTTAATGCTTATGATAATTTATATGAAATAGGATTTACTCAAGGTCTTGTTGAAAGACTTCGAACAGATTATGAAATATCTCTTCAAAATCCTTCTTTGGTTGATGCTACTCGTAAGAAAGCGTTAGCTAAGTGGGGTTCAACATATATTAAATTTGAAACACCTAGATCTACTACTGGTGTTCAAACTGTTACAATTAAACTTGTTGTTGTTAAAGAAAATGGTGATAAAGAAATTCTTGAAACATTACAAAGTAATGATACAAAAACTGCTAATAGAGTTGCGTTATATGATCAATTACTTCAAAAATATGTATATCAACAATAAGTAAAAATATCTAACAATATAAATATATTATTTAAAAAAATAATATATTATTTAAGAATTACATATTCTATAACAAATAGAATTTTTATAAGCATCATATACATTTGTAACAGATAAAGATATCAACCAATAAACAAATAAAATAATCAAAATTGTCATTATTCCAAAAAAATAAGCTACTAATGGACTCATTTTATTTGATGTTAAAATAATAAATTAATATTAATTTATTATAATTTAATGTATTTTATCTATTAAATCAATAATATTAAAATAAAATTGATTTTACAAAAATAAAAATATTAAATATATAAATAAAAATGTCTCAAACATCTATTGATAACACAACTCAAGTGTTGGCTGATAATAAGCCATCTAAGCCTGCTAAGGCTGAACTTTTCGTAACATCAAAGGGTGTTGCACTAGCCATCGTATACTCTTCTAATACAGTCAGTGATCTTTTAACTTTTTTGAGTTCTTATGGAAAAGTTCATTCGATTCGTGTAGATTATCAATCTACACTTGATAAGAATGGTCAAAGAGTTTTTAATGATACTAATCGTACAATTGTTGCACTTTCAAAGGATGCTTATTCTTCCATTGTTGCTGATGGTTATGGAAAGAGAACGCCTCACGATTTTTTGATTGCTCCATATGAGGTTCGTCCTAATAATCATCCTTCTACTAATTCTGCTCATGCTCTTCATATCCCTTGTGAAGCATTTGATATCAATAATCCAGAAGAGAAGAAGCTTTTTGAAACTCAAATCTTGGAAAAACTCAACAATCTTGTTGAATTGGGATTTCTTAATAGTAACGATTTCAAGCTTCATTTCCCAACTAATGCTCGTGATGGAGAGAAAGCTTCTTATAAGGGTCACACCATTGTTACCTTTTCTAACACAATGCCTCGCGATGATTGTGTTCGTGTCAAGCTTCTCCTTGATATGACTAGATTTACTGATGCAAATGGTTTTTCTACATATTCTGATGAAACCCCAATCTATTGCCATGTCAATTGGTGTAGATCTGTTGCTTTGAATAAGTTGAATGGTTTTCGTCCTTCTCAACAAAGTTCATCTTCATCTTCATCTTCAAATCGCCC
>JANMLS010000132.1:0-15413 GCA_031372675.1 Verrucomicrobiaceae bacterium | reverse complement strand
GGCGCGGGGCGAAACCGCCCCGCAAACCGACTGCAACAGCCTACCCAAACACGAAAAACCAACAATTTTGACTCCAACGGACCAATGACCTCAAAAAACACCCCGCTTTTCAGCAACCTGGTAGGGTCGCCCATAGACTTATGCTTTCAGGAATGCGGTGGCTTTTTTGGGAACCACTGCGTGGTTCAGGGCGGTATGATACCGCCCCTCCTAGCCCGTGGCCTAGCGGCTCTCGCAGTCCAGAATGACTTTCAGCGCGCGCTCTTTTGCAGCGTCGGCGAAGGTGTCGTAGGCGCTCATCACTTTGCTAAATGGGAAGCGGTGCGTGATGAGGGCGCGGGGGTCGAGTTTGCCGCTGAGGATCGTTTTGCGCAGCAGGGGAGTGGTGATGTTATCCACAAGGCGCGTGGTGATGGTGATGTTCCTCGACCACAGCGTTTCGAGGTGCAGCGCCACGCTTTTACCATGCACGCCGACGTTTGCGATGTGGCCACCGGGAGCGATGATTTCCTGGCACAGCTCGAACGATTCGGGGATGCCGACGGCCTCAATGGCGACATCCACGCCAACGCCCTCAGTGAGGGCCATGATGCGCTCGATGGAATTTGCTGCGGTCGTTTGGGTGATGATGGTGGCTCCGAGTTTCCGCGCGACGGCGAGGCGGTAGAGGTCTCGGTCGGTGACGATGATTTGCGCAGGCGCGAAGAATTGCGCGGTGAGCAGCGCGGCGAGACCGATGGGGCCTGCGCCGATGCTGGCCACGTTGTCGCCGGGCTTCACGCAGCCGTTCAGCACGCCGCATTCGTAGCCAGTCGGGAGGATGTCGCTGAGCATGAGCATCGCCTCATCATCCGCTCCGTCGGGGATTGCGTGGAGGCTCGTATCGGCCCACGGGATGCGGACGTATTCGGCCTGTGTGCCGTCGATGGTATTGCCGAGAATCCAGCCTCCGTGCTCGCAGTGCGATGACATGCCGCGCCTGCAATAGTCGCACTTTCCGCACGCGGTGATGCACGAGATGATGACGTGGTCGCCTTTATAAAAGGACGTCACTCCTCTACCGACTTCCTCGATGATGCCGACACCCTCGTGCCCCAAAATGCGCCCTTCGCTGACCGTGGGCACGTCGCCTTTGAGAATGTGCAAGTCGGTCCCGCAGATGGTGGTTTTCGTAATCCGCACGATGGCATCCGTGGCGTCTTGGAGCGCGGGAACGGGCCGGTCTTCCGGGGCTTTGGCTTCAGGGCCGTGGTAGATGAGTGCTTTCATGTTTTGTGTGTGCGGGCGGCTTTTACGAGTTCGAGGATGACGAGGGGGATGGCGCTGACGGCGAGGAGGAGCAGGCAGTCGGTGAAGGGCATGGGTGTGCTTTTTAGGAAGCGGCCAAACGTGGCGTTGTGCTGGCTCCAGACTTGTAGGGCAAAGGAAATGGCGACGACGACGAGGAGGTTCACATTGGTAAAGAGGGCGATGCGCCAGACAGGCTTTGTCTCGCTACGTGCTCCGAAGGCGCGCAGCAGTTCGGCGAAAACGAGCGTGGCGAACGCTTGGGAGCGGGCGACTTCGACGGTGCTGGTTTTTAGTGCATGGTAATACACGGCGAACGCGACGCCCGCGGTGAGTAGGCCGGTGAAGAGCATGGTGCGGATGAAGGCTTGGTTGGTGATGCTTTCGTCGCGGGGGCGGGGCTGGCGCTTCATCACGTCGGGGTCAATTTTGTCGGTGGCGAGGCATACGGCGGGCAGGCCGTCGGTCACTAAATTGATCCACAGCAAATGAATCGGCATGAGCGGCGTGGGCATGCCGAGGATGACGCAGACGAGCATGAGCAGGAGTTCCCCGGTGCTGCCTGCGAGCAGGTATTGGAGGGTCTTACGGATGTTGTCGTAGATGCCACGGCCTTCTTCTACGGCGGCGACGATGGTCGCGAAATTGTCGTCGGTGATGATCATGTCCGCTGCTTGCCGGGTGACTTCGGTGCCGGTCTTCCCCATCGCGATGCCGATGTCTGCGCCTTTGATTGCGGGGGCGTCGTTCACGCCGTCGCCCGTCATGGCGACGACTTCGCCGTTCGCTCGCAGTGCGCGGATGATGCCGAGTTTGTGCGCGGCGGTGACTCGGGCATAAACGGCGATTTCCTGCACGCGGGGCTTCAATGCTTCGTTGTCGAGCGCGTCTAGCTCTGTGCCAGCCACGGCGGCGGCGTCTGTGGCGATGCCGAGTTCCCGCGCGATGGCGGCGGCGGTGTGCGGGTGATCGCCGGTGATCATGACGACGCGGATGCCAGCGGCGCGGCATTTTGCCACGGCTTCTTTCGCTTCTTCACGCGGCGGATCGTGCATCCCGCTGAGGCCGACGAAGACGAGTTCGCGCTCGACGACTTCGGCGCTGAGTGAAGATGGGTGCGCGTGAGCGAGGTCGCGGTAGGCGGAGCCGAGCACGCGCAGGGCTTGTGTGGCCATCGTGGTGATTTGCTCGGCGAGCGTGTGCCGGTCGGCATCCGTCATCGGGCGCACGCCGTCGGCGGTGTAGAGCTGCGTGCAGTGGCGGAGCAGCGCGTCGGGCGCTCCGTTGATGTATGCGCGGAGTTTTTCCTCCGGCAGTTTGCGAATGACGGCGCTGCGTTTGCGATCTGAGTCGAATGGGATTTCGTGATGCTTCGGCGGCAACTCTTTGCTCCCGCCCGCCTTCGCTCCCGCGACGAGCAGCGCACCTTCCGTGGGGTCGCCGATTGTTTTCCACTTGCCGTCTTCTTGCACGAGTTGCGCGTTGTTGCAGCCGAGCAGGATCGCCGCCAGCTCAATCAACGGTGCGCCTTCCGCCTTCTTGCCATCGCTGCGCACCTCGCCTTCCGGGCCGTAGCCTTCGCCGGTGACTTCGTAGGTTTTCCCGGCGACGTAGATCGCACGCACGGTCATTTCGCCTACGGTTAAAGTGCCCGTCTTATCCGTGCAGATGACGCTCGTGGAGCCGAGCGTCTCCACTGCTGCCAGCCTTCGGACGAGCGCGTTGCGGCGCGACATGCGGCGCACGCCGAGCGCCAGCGCGACGGTGACGACGGCGGGCAGACCCTCCGGCACAGCGGCGACGGCGAGGCTTACGGAAGTCATCGTGAGATCAAACAGCGGCGTGCCGCGCAAAAGCCCGAGCGCAAAGAGTAGCGCGACAATCGCGAGCGCGGCCCAGACGAGGATGCGGCCTAGCGCGTCGAGCTTTTGCTGGAGCGGTGTGCCTGCGTCTGCGCCTGCGGTTTCTAGAAGTTCCGCGATGCGGCCTAGCTCCGTCTTCATCGCCGTGGCGACGACGACGGCGGTGCCTGTTCCCGATGCGATGCCTGTGCCCATGAAGACCATATTCTCCCGGTCGCCCAGCGGCACATCGCCCTCTGGCAAAGGCGCAGGCTGCTTCTCCACCGCTTCGGACTCCCCCGTGAGCGCAGACTCGATGCACTTCAGCGCGGCGCTGGAAATCAACCGCGCATCCGCCGCGACGAGGTCGCCCGCCTCCAGCGCCAGCACATCGCCCGCGACAATCTCCGTGGCAGAAATGGCGACGACTTTCCCATCGCGAAACACCTTCGCCTGCGGGGCCGTCATCTTTTTCAGCGCAGCGATGGACTGCTCTGCGCTGAACTCTTGGTAAAAGCCGATGACCGCATTCAGCACCACGATGGCGAGAATCGCGACAGCCTCCGTAGCCTCACCCATCACGCCCACGACCACGCCCGCCGCGATGAGAATCCAGACCAACAAACTGCTGAACTGCCCGAGAAAAATGCGCAGCAGGCTGATGCGCTCGGCTTCCTTCAGCGCGTTCGGGCCGTCCGCTGCGAGCCGCTTGGCGGCTTCTTGTGAGGAGATTCCCGTGGGCGAAGAGGCGAGCTGCGAGACGACCTCCTCTGCGGGGCGCTTGTGCCAATCCGTGTGGCTACTTTCCACAACAAGCGCCGCCGTCGCCGCGTTGATTCCACGGCATCCGCGAGATGAGCATCCTCATGCCGCACCACTCGGTGAAGCCCGAGATGAGCAGGCCGATGCCCACAAAGCCCGTAAGCCAGACGAACACAGGATTTACAAACTGCGTGAGTAGCACGCCGGTGAGCACGATACCCCCCGCGACGATGCGCACTTGGTTTTCGAGCGACACCATATTGGGAGTCTCGCGATTAACCGGCAGCCCAGCTTTTATCCAAGCCTCCGTGCCGCCTTGAACGACGTGGCATTGCGAGTAGCCGATCTGTGCGAGCTTGGCTGCTGCTTGGTTCGCGCGCTTACCCGAAGCGCAGAAAATGTAGAGCGGCTGGTCTTTTACGAAGCCGCTCTCGTGGGCAAAAGTATCCGCATCGATCTCGCCGAGTGGAGTGAGTTGCACACCAGCGACATGGACTTTCGCATGTTCGGCTTTGGAGCGGACATCAAGCAGTTGGATGTTTTCTTCTTTGATTACTCGGTCGTGGAGTTGGCGTGGTGTGATTTCAGTCGTCATGCGTAAAAGCTATCGTAGCGTGATATGTGGAATATAGGGTGTTCACCCCACGGCGAGCCTGCGCGGCAGTCCAGAACTTCACGCTTTGGCGGCTCGACCCAGAGTGAAATTTCTCGCACCACAGGCATCCAAACGGCCTAGCGCCCACGATCCAGAGGTCTATGGAAACACACATTAGCACGATGCAACGCATCGAAAAAGACATCGAAGTGAACGCGCGACTCAGCGTCGTTTATAATCAGTGGACGCAATTTGAGTCCTTCCCACAATTCATGGAGGGGATCAAGTCGGTGCGCCAGATCGACGAACAACACCTTGCATGGAAGGCGGAAATCCTCGGGCAAGAAGTGGAATGGGAAGCGGAAATCACGGAGCAAACTCCCGACGAACGCATCTCGTGGCGCAGCACCAGCGGGCACGCAAACACCGGCACGGTGAGTTTTGCAGCTACAGATACGAACACGACGCGCGTCTCGCTCGTGATCGAGTATGAACCCCAAGGCGCAGCAGAGAAAATCGCGGACGCACTTGGTATCCTCTCCTTTCGTATTGGCGGAGATTTGAAGCGGTTCAAACAATTCATTGAAGCCAATGGAACAAGCACAGGCGGATGGCGTGGCCGCATCCCGCAGCCAGTTGAAGCAGCGTAACCACTCGCAAAGCTGTACAAAAAACACTCGCCGAGGTGGTCCTTTTTCAAGGTGCCTCGGCGAGCTTTTTTTCCACCTTGCAAAGCCTATTTTGCTGGCGGCATCAGTACGGTATCAATGACGTGGATGACGCCATTGCTGGCCATCACATCTGCCTTCACGACTTTCGCGCCGTTCACTGTCACGACGCCATCGTTGACCTTGATGTCCACGTCCGCGCCGTTCGCAGTCTTGACCATATTGGTTTTGACCTCAGCCGCTTTGATGTTCCCGGCGACGACATGGTAGGCCAAAATCTTGCCTAGCTTTTCTTTGTTTTCCGGTTTGAGCAAATCTTCGACGGTGCCTGCGGGGAGCTTCGCAAACGCCTCATCGCTGGGAGCGAAGACGGTGTATGGGCCTTTGCTTTGGAGCATTTCCGTTTTCCCCGCAGCCTCCAGCGCAGTGCAGAGCGTTTTGAATGTGCCCGTTGATTTTGCAGTGGCGACAATGTCGTCCGCAGCAAATACGAAGGTGGAGACGAGGGCGAAAAGCCCGGTGAGTGTGAATAGTTTTTTCATGTGTTTTGTTTTGGCGGACCGCCGAACTCGGAATGAGCACTGCGACTGCCACACTCACTTCGGGAGGATGATGATCGCTGGTTGTATCAATCTTCGTTGGTAGGGTTTCACCCCACTCACCGCATCGTTCGCCAATCCGCATTTTACGATGCGGCCTTTGTGATTCCGTCGTAGGCTGCGATCCAGATTTTCGCCTCGGCGGGCGTGGACGCGAGGGCCGCTGCGCCGCTTTCGTTGAGCTGTGCTCGTTCTTCTGCGGTGAATGGCTGGGCACCAAAGCGGGCGACTTGGATCGGGATGTCGGGATGGGCGCGGGATAGGCGTTTGACGAGTCCTATGACGCGGGGCGTGTCCACTTCGCAGAGGTGCAAGACGGTCACGGCGGTAGGCTTTTCGGGCTTCTCGCCGAAGCTCTGCAACACTCCGCCGAGTAGGTCCGACGAGCGTATCCGGTTTGGAGTTCCGTGCGGGGACTGCATCTCTCTTTCTATGAGCGGGAGCGCGGCATCCGTGAATGGGCAGGCGGACCAAAGGAAAGCGCTGTTCGTGTTTTCGGTGCGTGGTGCGGTTTCGTCCAGTGCGTTGAGTTCATCGGTGATCGTTTGGACTTCGTCGAAGAGTTGCTCGGCGCTTTCTGGGGTGAGCCATCGCAAGAGTTGGTCGCGTCGGGCGAGGTTGAGGGCGGGAAAGAGAACATCCACGGTGAACTCGCTGGAGCCGCGTTTTTTCACATGCTTCTTGGTCAGCTCGGCGGCCTCGACGGAGTCGCCTGCGAGCAGCCTTTGGTAGAGCTGTTGTGAGTCGGTAAAGACATTTTCGGTGCCGAGCAGGTTTGCAAAAAATGAGAGGCCGGGCACATGGGTGCCAAGCACGACGAGGCACACGGTGAGGGGCGTGGCGAGCAGCAGGCCGATGGGCCCCCAGATGCTCGCCCACACGACGCTTGCCATCACGATTCCGATTTCTGAAATGCCGAGCTTGCTTCCATAAAGCCACGGTTCGATGAAGTTGTTGCTGATCAGTTCGAGCACCAGAAAGAGGACGCCGACGGATGCGACTTGGGACCAGCCGGAACTCGTCACGAGACTCACCAACAACGGCAGCATCGCAGCGAAGAACGGGCCGACGTACGGGATGTAACGGAACAATGCCGCGCACAGCCCCCACAGCGCGGAATACGGCACGCCGAGCGCCCACAACGACAGCCCGATGATGATGCCAAACGTCGAGTTGTACACGAATTGGAGGAAGAGAAAATTTGCCACACGAGTGCCCGCATCTGCGAACGCTTGCGTGGTGTGCGAGACGTTGCCCGGCAGGAGTCCGAATAGCCGACTGCGAAGGTCCTGCCACTGGAGCAGCATCATCGCGACGAGTAGAATCACGAGGCCGAATGTCGTGACGGGATTCGCCACCGCACCGGCAGAGGATATCCATTGTTCGATGCTTGTTTCCTTCGCTGCTGCTGGTGCGCTCGGTGCCTTTGGGTCGGTGCCGGATTGGGCGTTGAGGTCGCTCACCGTCGCACGAAGTTTGTCGAGCGTGCCGCCCGCAAACATCCCTCGGAATTCGCGGACTTTCTCCACGATGTTGTTGCGATAAAGCGGGAGGTCTTTGGCGAAGCCGGAGAGTTGGCCGCCGATGAACCAAAAGACTCCCCCGATTAAGACAACAAACGTCGTGACGACAATCGCCACGCTGACGATTCGCGGGAGCTTCCACTGCATCAAGCGCCGGACGCTCGGGTGCAGGGCAAAGGCGATGAGCAGCGCAAGCGCAAGCGGGATAAACACGACGCTGCCGTAGTAGAGAAATCCCGTCACGCAGGCAGCCGTGACGAGCCGCGCCGCGATGCCAAACGCTTGGATGTGCTTTGAGAGGATTTCTTTCAAAAGTAGGCGCGAGGCTTAGCGAAACAGGGCGCGTGCGCGGTTGCCGAGGCCGTGGACTGCCTTGAGCGCCGTGTCCATCCGAGTCGGGTGTTGCTGGTCGAATAAAAGTCGGACGAGAACGCCCGCTACGATGCCCGCCGCGACGGTGGCGAGCACGGTGCGTGTCGGGTGTTTTTGCGCGAGTTGTGCGAGGTCTTCGCAGCAGGAATTTGGCAGGTCGGTTGTTTTCATTTTTGAGTTTGTGAGCGGCAGCACTCGGAGAGTTTGCAGATGCCAGCAACGAGCAGGATCGGGCGTGTGAGGGAAAAGCCGACATCCACCAACATGCCGACGATTCTGCCGACTGGAAGAAGGCTCGCCAAAAGCCCGACGCCGAGCGCGGTTGCCACGGCTTTTGTGGGCTGGTCGGTCACGTAGCGTTCCGCCTTCGAGCAGCACTTGGATGGTTGATTGCTTTGCATAAAGACGTATCGGCCCACGCCCACTGCTTGCGTGTATGAAACGCAGAAATATTTTCTCCGACACATCCAGACGACCCGCCAGCCGCGAAGCATCGGTCTATGAATAAATTCACATTCGACGGCTCTTGGGACGAAATCAAAGGCAAGCTCCGCCAAAGGTATGCGCAACTCACCGACGACGATCTTCAGTTTGCCGAAGGCAAAGGCGAAGAACTTTTCGGAAAACTAAAGGCGCGACTCGGCCTAGGTGCGGAACAACTGCAAACGACGCTGGCCGACCTGAAGCATGAAGTGGAGGAAGCAGCAAAGTCCGCAAAGCAGAAGGTCGCGGAGGTCGCGCACGACGTCTCGGAAAAAGCGGAAGAGGTCTATGACGGTGCGTGCGAAAAGGCCCGCACTTGGCGGGATGAAGGCGAAACCTACGTTCGCGAGCAGCCGCGCACCGCCGTCCTCACGGCGCTCGTTGCAGGCTTCATGATCGGGCTGCTCATCCGCCGATAACCATTCTCTGTTGTAGGGGAAATCCCTGTGGCCGACTCACGTTGGTCGCAGGGATATTTTTTCCCGCCAAATAGACGATGAACTTTAGCAGACTCGCCGCCCATCGCGTCCCCCGAATGCTAAACTCCACGCTCAATGCGTGGATCGACCACAACGCGCTCCGCTTCAGCGCGGCGCTGGCCTACTACTCGATATTCTCGATTGCGCCGCTCTTGGTCATCGCTGTGAGCGTCGCGGGACTGGTGCTCGGCGAGGAAGCGGTGCGCGGCCAACTCGGGCAGCAACTTCAGAGCTACCTCGGTGCGCAGGCCGCACAAGGCGTGGAGGCGATGGTGAAAAGTGCCGCGAAACCTTCCGATGGTTGGACTGGCGCGGTCGTAGGATTTGCCACGCTGCTGCTCGGCGCGTCGGGCGTATTTGGGCAGCTCAAAGATGCGCTTAATACGATTTGGGAAGTGAAAGGGAAACGTGCGAACGGCTTCTTGTCGTTCATCCGTGACCGGCTGTTGAGCTTTGGGATGGTCCTCGTGATCGGCTTTCTTTTGCTGATGTCCCTTGGCCTCACCGCGATTCTCGCGGCCTTCTCCGGCTGGGTGGAGCACGTCATCGGCCTGCCGCTCGTCGTCGGCGGAATCGTCGCGTCGCTGGTGTCGTTTGGGATGATCACGCTGCTGTTCGCCTTCATCTTCAAAGTGCTGCCCGATGCGCAAGTCGAGTGGCGCGATGTCTGGATTGGCGCAGCGGTTACTGCGCTCTTGTTTGAGGTCGGGAAACTCGGGCTCGGCGTGTATCTCGGGCGGGAAAGCACGGCGTCGAGCTTCGGCGCTGCGGGCTCGCTGGTGATCGTTCTGCTCTGGGTCTATTACGCATCGTGCATCCTGCTCTTCGGCGCGGAGTTCACGCAGGTGTATGCGACGGAGCGAGCGGAAAATCGCCGCTCGGTGTGAGAGCGACGTCCCTTGCTATTTGGCCTTTCGCCGGATGCGTTTTTGAAGCGCGACCTTTTCCTTCCCGACCGCGTGTTCTTCGGTGTCGCCGAGAATCAGCAGCTCTTTGGTTTTGGCGGGGAGTTTATCGAACTCTTGTATGTCCTGCTCAGTATCCTTTTTTGGTTTCGGTGGTTTTGGTGTCATGGTGTGCGTGACGATCCATCGTCCGCGCTGCCCTGCTTGCGTGTATCGGGTGGAGGAATTTCCGGCTTTTTTCGGCAGTCGGGTTTCACCCCATTGCAGCGGAACTCTGAAAGCCCCATTCTGCATTCCATGAAACTTACAATTCCTTGAAATCGGCTAAGCCTCGGCGGTGGTTTCGTCGCACGTTGTGGACGCTGCTTTTCATTTTTGTGCTCACACTTTTGGCGCATCGTCCGCTGCTGCGTTTGGCTGCGGAATGGGCGGGGCGGCGCTTTGCCGCAGAGCATGGGTATCAATTGGCTTGGCGGGTTTCGGGTTCGATGACTTCGGACTTCTCTGCGGAAGATGTGGCGCTCATTGGCTCGCCGGGCGCGGAGCTTCGATTGCGCAGGGCGTCTGTGGATTACAGTCTTTGGAACGTTCTGACGAAGGGCTTTGCGGAGGGCGTGCAGGGCGTGACTTTGCGAGATGCGAATCTCGTGTTGGATGTGCGTCCCGCTGGCGGCAAGCAGCCTGCGAAACCAACGGCTGAGCAGCCCGACATTTGGTTGCGGCGCATTGAGCTGCGCAACATCAACGCCCGCATCATCACGGAAAATGGCGACATCGTGTTGCGGGGTTTCACGCTGCTGCTGGATGACGGTGCGCCCGGCATGCTTGAGATCGGGGAACTGATTGTGCCTGCGTCTGGCCTGCATCTCACGGCGGTGCGCGGCAAGACGGAGGTGAAAGGGCGCACGGTGATTCTCACGGACTTGGCCATCGCGCCGGGTGTGGATGTGCCGCGTGTCGCGGTGGATTTGCAGCATTGGAAAAAGGGATTGTTGCCTTTTCAAATCGAGGCACGTTTTGGCGAGGCGAGCATCGAGGCAACGGGCCGCGTGGATGCGCAGTCGCTCGATCTCACGCTCGCTTTAACGCAACTGCGAGACACGGACATCGCACGCTGGGCGACGCTTCCCGAAGGCACCTCGTGGAGGATCGATTCCGCCGCACTGCGAGTGAAAGGACCGCTCGCGAAACCGCTGTCGATGGTCGGGACTCTGGAGGTCGCCGCGTCCGATGTTCACGCTGCGAACCTGCGCTGCGAAAGGCTCAGCGGGCGGGCGAGCTTTGCCGATGGTGTGGTAAATTTGGAGTCGCTCGACCTGCATCTGGATGCCCGAAACCATGTCGGTATCACCGGCAGTCTCGGGCTGGCGGGCCGGCAATCGTTTGCGCTCCAGTGGCAGGCAGAAGTCAGAAACCTTGCGCCATGGGATGGCGAAGGCGTGTTCACGTCGCAAGGCAAAGCGAGCGGCGTGATTGGGGACTTACGCGAGCAGAAATACGGGAGCCTCATCGCGGACGGAACGGTGCGAGCGACGAGCGTCGTGTGGCAGGACGCTCGATTGGATGAAGCGGCGTTGGACTTTTCCTGCCGCGATGCGCGAGTCGAAGTAAAGGCGCTGGAGGTCCGGCTCAATGAGCGCAACCGGCTCACCGCGAAAGGCAATGCGAGGCTCGACGCGCTGGGTGAGTTCGATGCGGAGGTCAGCGCAGAGCTGGAGCAGCTTGCTGATTTTTCCGACTGGATAAAGCAGCCGCGCATCACCAGCGGACGGGCTTCTGTGGCTTGGAAGGGCGCTGGTGATTTCGTCCGGCGTGAGGTCACGGGCGCGGGCGCGGTGAACATCTCCGGCGTGACGCTCGAAGGCCGTGCGGAAGTTTTTGCGCTGGCTCTGGAGACTTCACATGCAGGGCAGAACGCAAAGATAACGACGTTCAAAGCGAGCGCAGGTAAGATGCGGGCGGAGGCGTCCATGACGCTCACAGACACGGAACTGACGATTCCAAAACTCGTGCTGTTCTCCGGCGAGACGCGCCTCGTTGATGGCAATGCGGATGTCCCATTCGATACCGCGAAACCCATGAACGCGCATCTGCACATGGCCCGGATGAACGTGGAGGAAATCTTTGCGCTCATCGGCCAGAAGCCGCCTGTATTGGGCTTCGTGGCGATGGACCTTGAGCTGCGCGGCACCTTGTCAGAGCCCGCTGGCGGACTCTCCGTAACCATCTCGGAGGCACGCTCGGAAGCGACGAAAGGAAGCCTGGAGCCAGCGCTCGTGCAGCTTAATGCGGCGCTGGAAAGTGGCGTTCTCACCGTCAAAGCGACAGCCCAGCAGAAGCCGCTGCAAACGCTGACGGCTCATGCCGAAATTCCTTTTGACGCGGAGAAGCCGGGCGCGATTTTGGATGCTCCGCTGACAGCAAATCTCACACTTCCTGCGTCTGATTTGTCGGTGCTGAAACGCTTCGTGCCAGCCATCGCTCGCATCAGCGGCACGGTCAGCGCGGATGTGCGACTCAGCGGGTCGTTGCGCAAACCGGAATGGCAGGGAGCCATTCGTGCGGACGCTCCGACGATGACTATCGTGGACTCCGAGATGGACATTCGAGACGTGAAAGCACGCGCCACTTTTAGCGGGCAGCGACTCACGCTGGATGACGTTTCCGCCTCGCTCTCCGGCGGTCGTGCCCGTGTTGGCGGGACGGTGGATTTGGCGTCGCTGAACGATCCTACATTGAATCTCTACCTCGACGTGAAGGAGGCGCTCGTGGTGCGTGATGACACGATGAGCCTGCGTGCCGACGGCAGGCTCACTTGCACCGGCACGCTGGCAAGAGCGGCTGTCGCGGGCCGCGTGGAGCTGGTGCGCGGGCGTGTGTTTAAGGAGATCGAATTTCTGCCACTGTCGCTGCCAAACCAGCTCCCGTCGCCTCCGCCGATGGTGCGGCTCGGGTCGGCAGCGCCTTCGCTGCCCGCTGCTTTTGCGCAGTGGACGTTCAATATCGATGTGGTCACACGCGATCCCATCCGGCTGCTCGGCAACGTGCTGAATGGTGGCGCAACGGCGGACTTGCACATCAGCGGGACTGGGGCTACGCCGATGCTGGAAGGAAAAATCTCCCAGCAAAGTGCGCGTGTGCAATTGCCGTTCAGCCGTCTGGCGCTCTCGCGTGGCGACATCATTTTCACGCGGGAAAAGCCGTTTGAGCCGCAGCTCGATCTGGAAGGCGAGTCGCTGGTGAGCAATTACCAAGTCACGGTCTATGCCACCGGTTCCGCCGCGAAGCCGACGGTGCGTTTTGCGTCCAGCCCGCCGTTGTCGGAGCCGGAGATTGCGACCTTGCTCGCCACCGGCACGACGACTGGCGATGCGCAATCGGCGGGCGGTGTCGCTGCGAATCGCGCTGCGTTTCTGATACTCAGCAAGGCGTATCGCAAGGTCTTCGGCAAACCCTCGTCTTCTCGGATGAATGCGGAGCCGGGGCGTGCGTCGTTCAATTTTAATCCGCTGAGCACGGGCACTTCGGCGGCCAATGTCTCCGGCACTTATGAGATCGCACCGCACTGGCAGGCGGAGGTGCGGCTCGGCGAACGCGGCTTCCGTGGGATGCTCCATTACCTCGTTCGCTTTCGATGAAATTGGCGCTTTTCATCTTCATCACCCTTTGCCTCTGCGCTCGCGGCGATGTGGTGGTGGTCGAGGCGCACGGTCTTCGCGTGCGGGTAGATGGCGTGAGCAAGGATGTGAGCGGCGAGGTGAAGGCTTTGGTCGAAGAGCAGGCCGCATTGACGGGCGATACGACTGCGACTCCGCCGCTGGCCGACGACCTCGCGTTCTTCGTGCGGATGCGCTACCGCGACCTCGGTTTTCGCGAGGCGGTGGTGACTTGGAAGGTGAAAGGCGACACCGCTCTGCTGCTGGTGAATGAAGGCGAGAGATTTCGAGTCGGCGTGATTTCGTACGTGGGGAATACTTCGCAAAAGGAGAGCGAGCTGAACGCGTATCTGCTGCGCGCGACTCGCGAGCGTCTGGGCCGAGCGAGCGCGAATGCGCCCTTTGTGGAAGCGGACTTGAAGGCGGGCCGGGAGCTGGTGCAGCGCTACTTTCAAGCGCAAGGCTTCCTCAATGCCGTCGTGGAACCGCTGGTATTTGCGCCGCGAGTTGCGTCGCACACGGTGGACGTTTTGGTGCGCGTGCGGGAAGGCAAACGCTCGATGTTTGGCGTGGTGCGGGCGACTGTTCAGGACCGCGAAGTGGAGAAGTTATTCAAGGAACTGCAAGGACAGCCGTTCAACGAAGTGAGCGTGGAGACGGTGCGCAAAAAGATCGTCGGGATCTACGAGCAGCGGGGCCATTACGTCGCTACGGTCACCTCGCAAGTTGATGCCGCAGATGTCGTGTATCACGTCGAACCCGGTCCCGTATTTCACATCACGAACGTGACGCTTGCGCCGGGTTTTTCAAAGGGTGCGCAGCGTATCCTGCGCAGCAACTTCAAGCGCGAGACGGGGCGTATTTACTCGCCCGGCGAAGTGGAATTCCTGACACGCGCCAGCTTGGATACCGCCGTCTTTTCACGGCTGGATGTGGAGCCGGGAGCCAGCGGAACTGACACGCTGACGCTCCACATTTCCGGCACGGAGGCACAGCGCACCACGCTTTCCGCGTCGCTGGGATACGACACATTTTCCGGCGCATTTCTCAGCGCCGAGGCGCGACAGGTGAACTTCATGGACAGCGGCGACACGATGCGCGTCAAAGCGGAAGTCACTACGAATGGCTTCAACGCTGGCATCAAATGGCTCGACCCCGCGATCTTTGAAACGCCCTACAGTTTGGACATCGAACTCGCCGCGCAGACGTTCAACTTCTTCGACTACGAGCGCCGCACTTTGAGCCTGCGCACCACGTTGAAGCGGCGCTGGAATAAGCACATTTTTTCCAATGTCTTCGCCGAGGCTTCCATCCACAATGTCGAAGCCACGCTGCTCACGCTCGATGAACTTGGCCCGACAGATTACCAGCTCGGGCAACTCGGCGCAGAGCTTGTGCTCGACTATCGCGATAGCCCGCTGCTGCCCACCCGTGGCTGGATGAGCAGCCTCACGCTCACGAGTGCGGCAGGCGATTCCAGCTTCCTGCGCAGCGACTTCGCGTTCGCATTTTACCAGCCCATCACCAAGAAACTGCGAGCCGGCATCAGCGCGGAAAGCAGTGTTATTCGGACCAGCGGCGGCATCGCGGAACTGCCCATCGACCTCCGCCTCTACAACGGCGGCGCAACCAGCGTGCGCAGTTTCCCCGAGCGAGAACTGGGGCCGCGCTCGCGCACTGGCAGCACTCCGCTCGGCGGGCTCACGAGCCAGACGGCGAGTGCTGAGGTGTCGTATGAACTCGTGCCGAGCCTAGAGCTGGCCTTGTTTGGCGATGCAGGCAGTCTCAGCACCACCGACCTGCGCTACGCCATCGGCCTCGGCCTGCGCTACAAGCTGCCGATTGGCCCGCTGCGCATCGACTACGGCTACAATCCCACCCGCCAAGCCGCCGAGCCTGCGGGTGCGCTGCACATCACGTTTGGGTATGCTTTCTAATCGTCGTTGCCCGCCACGTCCCAAGCGCTTTCGGCGAGCAGCGATTCGCGGACGGCGAGGACATCCGCGTCGTTGATTTCCAACACCGCGATAGTCGTTCGTCCGATGGCTGTCTTGCCGCGCATCCACGCCGCGCTCCACTCGAAATGCTCTCCCCACACATCCTCGCGAGGGTGGAAAAGTCGCGTAAACCCGAACGCCGCGATTGAAGGGCTAAATGCCGTCGCCGCCGGGTAAAAACGTATCGAAATCCGGCTCTGGGGCTCTGGGGTATGGCAAAAGCGGCGCGATTGGGATATTCGCATC
>JANMLS010000119.1:0-16730 GCA_031372675.1 Verrucomicrobiaceae bacterium | reverse complement strand
TGATGCCGCCGTATTTGCCGTTTCACGCGGCGCTCAACTTCATCAGCGGCGCGGCGGAAATCGCGGGTGGCGCGGCAGTGCTTTTCCCGCAGCTTCGGCGCGCGGCGGGCTGGGGATTGATTGCGCTGCTCATCGCGGTCTTTCCGGCCAACATCCAAATGGCGCTGCACGGCATCCCAGGTATGAACGTCGCGCCCTGGATTCTTTGGCTCCGCCTGCCTTTGCAGTTCGCTTTGATCGCGTGGGTCGCTTGGGCGTGCCACATTAGAATGATACGGCCTAAGCACAATAAACTACATTCATAGCAAGAAAGACGGGAGCCGCACTACGGAAGATTCGCTATGCTTACCCTGCGGGCGTGTCGCTGCTCTCCTTGTATCAAACGCAAAAATGAACTGAAGAATCCACTCCTGCCGCACTCAAATATCCGGCGGGCGTTTTTTCGCGAAATGTGGACTTGCGGGAGTGATTGGAGAAGGGCTTCTCTCGCCCACACATGCGAATCGTTTTTATTGGCACGGGCGACATTGCGCTTCCCAGCTTCCGCTGGCTTCTCGGACATTACGAAGTTGTTGCGTTAGTCACACAGCCGGATAAGCCCGCCGGGCGGAAAATGGAACTCACACCGCCGCGCATTAAAACCGAGGCGCAGGCGCGTGGGATCGAAGTTTTTCAGCCGGTCAAAATGAGGGCGGCGGAGGCTGTGGTAAAAGTGCAGAGCTTTGCGGCGGATGTGATTGTCGTCATGGCTTACGGGCAGATTTTGCCGAAGGGTGTTCTCGATGCGGCGAAAATTGCCTGCCTGAATCTTCACGCTTCCATTCTCCCGAGATGGCGTGGCGCTGCGCCGATCCAGGCCGCGATTGATGCGGGCGATGAATTCACTGGCATCACTGTGATGTATATGGACGAGGGGCTGGATACCGGCGACATGCTGCTGATCCGCCAGATGCGGATTGGAGAAAATGAAACCGGCGGTGAATTGCACGACCGGCTTGGTGAGGAAGCAGCGGGTGCGCTGTCTGTTTCACTCGCGTTGCTGGAGCGCGGTGATGCACCGCGAGTTCCGCAGCCAGCGGAGGGCGTCACCTACGCTGGAAAACTGAGCCGCGAGCATGGAGAGCTTGATTTTACAAAAGGTCGAACGGCTGTGCATCGCCGCATTCGTGCAATGAATCCGTGGCCTGCCGCTGCGACAAAAATGGGCACGTTGCGGCTGAAGATTTTCGCGGCGCAGATGGGTGATGTGTGCGGTGAAGCAGGCGTGATTTTGCCTTCGAGCGGAGGATTGCTGATTGGCACTGGCGACGGCTCGGTGCTTGTGACGGACCTTCAGCTAGAGGGGAAAAAACGGATGGATGCGAAGGAGTTTCTGCGCGGTCATCCCGTCGCTGCGGGGACAAAACTCGGCGGCTGATTACTTCGTCAGCGGCCAGAGCAGGGGGATGAGAATCAGCATCGCGATGGAGAGCACGAGCGTAAGCCCGCTGCCGACTTTTACGAAATCACGGAAGCGATATTTGCCCGGCGCATAGACAAGCAAACAGGAAGGCTCAAAGGGCGTGATGAAGGAAACCGAGGCAGCAAGCATTACAGCCATCGCGAAGCTGTGTTCGTTTGCGCCGAGTTGTTGCGCGGCGGTGATGGCTACGGGCAGAACGACGAGCGCTGCGGCAGCGTTGGACATCGGCTGCGTGAGCAGGACGGTGAGGAAGAAAAATCCCGCCATGACGACAAACGGCCCCATCCCGCCCGCGAGTCCGACGACCATGTTGGCGAGGAAGTCGGCGGTTTTGGTATTCGTCATTGCCTGGCCAAATGCGGTCATACCGCCGATGAGGATGATCAGTTTCCAGTCCACGAACTCGTATGCTTTTTCGACGCTGATGGCGCGAATCGAAACAGCGCCGACTGCTGCGATGAGAAACGCGACGGAGACGGGGAGCGCCTCCCATGTCTGGACGCCACCCTTCACCGGGCCGGGCAGAAACGGAATCGTGCTTGCGGCGATTGCGATGAGGAAGAGCACGACGGTGCGGACGCCGAGGCGTGGATTGTAGGTCGTGGGCCTTACTTCATCGAGCATGGAGAGGCCGTATTTCTCGCGGGCATTGGCGATGTTTTCATCCGGGCCTTGCACGAGGAGAACGTCGCCGGTGCGCAGCGGGACGGTGCCGATGCTCTCAATGAGCGATTGCCCGTGGCGGTAAATAGCCAGAACGGTGATGCCGTATTTGGAACGGAAGTCCGCTTCACGCAGCGTGCGTCCGGTCACTTCGCTTTGCAGCGTCACAAGCATTTCCGCGATGCGAAAATTTGCGCTCTTGAGCGCGAGGTCGCCGAGTTGGGCTTCAGCTTGAATCTCGATGCCTTCGATGCGTTTCACCTTCATCAGGTTTTCCACTTTTCCTTCGACAAGCAGCACGTCGCCTTGCTCAAGCACGACCCGCGAATCGGGCAGGAGACTCTCTGCGCCACGAATGACTTTGAGGATGCGAAATTCGAGGATGCTCAGGTCGCAATCAAAGCTCCGCTGCCCGATGAGCGGCGATCCCGGCATGATGATGATTTCGCTGAGATACTCGCGAATGCCGTAGTTCCCGGTGAGGCTGTCGTCGGCGCGGGCGACGAGCTGTTTCCGCCCGATAAACATCATGTAGAGCATTCCTACGACGCAGATCACGAGTCCTGCCGGAGTGACCTCGAACATGCCGATGCCGGTGTGTCCGTTTCTCGTAAGGTAGTTGTTCACGGCGATGTTGGTGGACGTGCCGATGAGCGTGAGTGTGCCGCCCATGATTGCGGCAAAAGCGAGGGGCATCAGGATTTTTGAAGGACTGATGCCCGTCCGCCTAGCCAGCACGACGACCGCTGGAGCGAACATGGCGGTGACGGTAGTGTTATTCATCACGGAGGAGACGGCGCACGCGATGATCATGAGAATCCCAATGGTCTTCGCCTCGCTACCTCCGCCGATTTTCATAATGCGGCTGCCCACGAGGTCGAGAACACCCGTGGATGTGAGTGCGCCGGAGATTACGAAAATGGCAGCGAGGGAAATTACTGCTTCACTGCTGAATCCCTTGAAAGCCTCCTCCGGCGTGAGGATGCCCACCAGAATGAGCGGAATGAGCACGCAGAAGGTGACAATATCCACAGAGACTTTTTCAGTCGCAAAAAGCACCACTGCGACAGCGAGCAGCGAAAGCACGAAAACAATCTGCCAGCCGACGGCGCCGGCGGGCAGCGAGAAAAGTTCTGCTGCAATGGGAATGCTCCACGTCATGAGTGACTACGATGAGAGCGAGCGCGGGCGGCGCGGACAAGATGCAAGTAGCGAGCGCAGTTATTTTCCATCGCCCTACCACGGCTTGCGCTGAAACCACCACCATTCCAGCAGCAGGACAAAATAGCCGAGCAATGCCGCCATCCACCAAAGCGAGCGGTCGGCTTTGGATGTCGAGTCCGTCGTGCTCACTGCGACGCTGTCGCCAAACTGCACCTCGTCCACCGCAGCCAGCGAAGTCTCCCGCAGCGAGAGCAAATTCGCGCCTAGTCGCACATCGCTGCTGGGGCCGGAAAGCTTGTATTCGCCGACTTTGGGCGCGGGGATTCCCGATGCGACGCCGTTTGCGCCGATGCGTTCCGTGCGGCTTCCAGCGGGGCCGGAGACTTTCACCTCGCCCTCGCCTCGGAAGTTTTGCGCGGGTAGAACGCCGGTCGTGATTGGCATCGCTTCCGAAGTGCCGGAGAGCTTCCGCGCCTGCTCCACGATGTTGCTCACCCACACGGGAAAGGCGACGCGGAAGGGCATCGTGCTGCGGTCGGGGTGAAAGAGAAGCTGCGCCCGCAAAGTCTCGCCCTCGCGTCGCTCAAGCATCAGCGGCCCTCGCGGACCATCCACGATCACTTCGTAGCCAGCCGCACCGAGCGTGGCCTGCCCGCCGTCTTTGAAAACCGGCTCATCCGTGAACACCACTTCGTCGAAGCTCATGTGCTGGAGCAGCGCGGAATCCCGCTGCCAGTCAATCGCTGCGACACTTCCCTTTTGCAACGTCACCGCGCTCTCAAGCTCCGGCGGCAAAAACCCGATGCCCACCGCCACACGCGCGGGCGTCTTCATCGCGTCGGCGGACTCGGCAAAAAGCACATCGAACGCGCTCGGCGACGCGACATCTTTCGCGGGGAAAATGCGCACGGCATCCAGCGTCCCCAGCGCACGGCGGAATGCTCCGAGCGATTCCGGCACCATCACATCCATCGGGCGAATCGCGGGGAGCGAGAGCCACGCGACGTTATCCGCAGCGAGCGAATCCTCCGCCGATGGTGAGAGCGCGATTTTCAAAAAAGTCGCCGCCGTTCCGTCCACGCGAAAAGCCAGACGCGGCGCGGAAGACTCGCCGCCGACTGCCACGGAATCCCGCGCCAGCACACGCTCTCCGTCGCGCAACTCCACGCCCACCGTGCCCGCCGGATGATCTGCTGAAGCCGCGACCTGCACAAAAACATCCCACTCCGTAGAAGTCGCACGCCGCGCTGAGAGCGCGACGATTCCTACGTTCGGCCCGCCGCGCGGCAGCTTTTGAAGCTCCACTTGGAAGGGTAGTTCGAAGCTCGATTGCCCCGGCAGATTTCCATCCGTGAGGATCACTACGCTTTCAAACGGCGTGCTCCGCGCAAGCGCCTGAGCCACTCGCAGCGCCTCATCCACATCGCCCGCGACATCCTCCACCTCCAGCGCATCCAGCAGCGCTCGCAGCTCGCCTTTGTTGTTACTAAAACCCGCGACCTTCCGCGCAGTGCGCCCAAAGGCTACCAGCGCAATCTCCTGCCCGGAGAGCAGCCCGTCAATGCGCTCGCGGACACGCGCCTTCGCTTCATCCAGCCGCGACTTTCCCGACACTGTCGCGGCCATGCTCGCGGAAATATCAATCAGCACCGGAGTGCGATTCTTTACCGTGGGATCGCGCTGCAAAAACGGCTGCATCGCTGCGAATGCGATGAGCGCCAGCAGGAGGATTTGCAAAAGAAGAAGGATGTTCCTTTTGAACCGCTGAAACGGCGAGTTCACGCGCTGGTCATTGAGCACCTGCCGCCACAACACGAGCGACGGCACCGTCTGCCGCGCACGCCGCAGCTTGAGGAAGTAAAATACAATCAGCGGAATCAGCAGCGCGAAAAGCCACGCGCCGGATGGAGAGGAAAACTTCATCGTTTGCGGCCTGCGCGATTCCCGAATGCTCTACGATGCGACCTGTCTGCGGCAGCGGCCCGTCTGTTTCATCTCGTCGCAATGCGCTTCGATGCGCACGACTTTCCCCGTCGGCGTGAACCCCATCCGGCGGCTGATGCAGACTTCCAGCGTATCAATATGCACATCCTCAAACTCCAGAATCTTCGAGCAATCGAGGCAGATGAGATGGTTGTGATTCGGATGATCCACGTAGTTTGGATCGTAAAACTTGTGGTCGCGCCCGAAGTCCATCTCCCGCAGTAGTCCGCTCTCCACCAGCAGCGGCAGCGTGCGATACACCGTCGCCCGCGAAACCGAGTGGTCCACTTTCTTCGCCATCACGAGCAAGTCATCCGCCGTGTAATGCTCCGTGGTGGAAAACGCCGCCTCGATGATCGCATCGCGCTGGGTCGTCTTGCGAAGACCTTTCGTGTCGAGAAATTCGTAAATGCGCTTGCGAACGGCGGAGTCCATGCGCGGGACTATGGGCAGTCGCAAAGTGCGAGTCAAACCAGCGTGTGATAGTGCGTGTATGAAACACGCGAGCCGGAAGGTGTGCGCAAAGCGCTTGCGAACGAAAGTCGTCGGCTCCCAAAAACTCGGGCGAAGCCGTGGAGTGCGGGAACTTGTTCCCGCCGTGGCTTGCGGGACTTGTCACGCAAAGAGTCGTAGCAACGACTCACGGCCTTGCGAGCGAGGCTCTGCGCGACAAGTCGCTTGAGTTACGGCGGCGATCCCGACATGTCGGGACACGCAGTCCACGGCGCTGCGCGCTCACTCCTTCGCTGGTGCTTCTTGTGGAGCGGCTTTGTTGGCGTTGGCGGGCGGGGTGTAGTTGAAGGTTTTCATCAACTGCTCCAACTCGCTGTCGAGCTTGCCGACGAGCTTGGTGTCCGTCGCGAGATTCTTGATTTCATAAGGATCGGCGGTGAGATCGAAGAGTTCCGTCAGCTCCGGGCGGTTGGGGTATTTCACGAGCTTGTGCGTGTCGGTGCGGACGGCGTAGCAGGTCGGCACGTCGCCGAGTTCTTTGAAATACTGCACGAAGACGGACTTGCGCCAGTCGGCGGGCTTGCGGCCAGCGGCGAGTTCCTTCCAGCTTGCGCCCTGCATTTCTGCGGGAATGGCAACGCCCGCGAGGTCGAGGAAAGTGGGGGCGAGATCAATGTTGAGGACCATTTCATCCACGGCGATTCCTTTCCCAAACATGCGTGGAAAGCGGACGAGGTAGGGCACGCGGATGGATTCTTCGTAAAGCGCGCGCTTGTCGCCGGAGTTGTGCTCGCCGAGGAAATAGCCGTTGTCGCTGGAATAGACGACCACGGTGTCTTCGGCGATTCCGAGCGTATCGAGCGCGTTGAGGATTTTGCTGATGTTCTCGTCCACTCCCGCGACGTGGCGCAGGTAGTCGAGGTGGATGGCGTTGTCGGCGAGGCCGCCCGGTTTTCCATCGGTCGCAGCGGATTTGTGGAAAATCGCGGGGACTCCGCAGTTGGGCGTCGGGCGAGTGGTTTCGCCATCGTAGAGATTGCGCAGACGTTCGGGGAGTTGCTCGCCGCCGCGCTTGCTGTGCGGGCTTTTGAAGCCAAGCGTGAGCGAAAATGGCTGCTCGCGATTTTGCTTCATCCACTCGATTGCGTAGTCGGCGCTCACGTCGTCCACCCAGCCGGTCGTGGGCGTGGAGACTCCGTTGATCTCGAACGGACAATTTTGGTAAATCCCTTGCCCCACGAAGCTGGCAGAATAATCAAAGCCCGGACGCTGCCCGCTCTGATTTCCCATGTGCCATTTGCCGACGTAGGCCGTGCGATAGCCAGCGGTTCGCAGCAGCGTGGCGTGCGTGACGGCCTCAGCGGGAAAGGGCTTGCTGTTCGTGGTGATTCCGTTGGCGTGATTGTAGCGCCCGGTGAGGAATGCGGCGCGGCTGGGCGAGCAAAGCGAGAGCACCACGAAGGCATTGCGAAACCGCACGCCCTCGGCGGCAAGCCGGTCCATGCCCGGCGACTTGAACCACGGGAAACGCGCCCGCTCACCCTGCTCGCGCTGCACCACGCCCATCGCATCCCAGCGATGATCGTCCGTGTAGATAAAGAGGAAGTTTGGCTTGCGGTCGGCGGCTTTTGCGATGCCGAGGGTGAGGATGAAAAGCAGGAGAAAGAGTCGGTGCATGGCTGGCAGGTAAGCGTATCAATGAGGCTTGGGTCCACGAAATTCAGGGAGCGCGTGCGAGTCCATCCGCTGGACGCACGCGGTTGTTTCGCCCTTGCAGGGCTGCATCGTTCTCTCGCCGGAACCCAGGGCTGCGCTTCTTCGTCGCTGACCCTGGGCTATTACATTTGCGGACCTTCGGCCCTCCCGCTGCGCGGTGTCGGTGAGTCGTCGGTCATGGTGCTCTTTAGACCGCAAAGCCCCGTGTGGGGCGCGTGATCGGTGATCGGTAATCGGTGAATGGTCGCAAGCGCAGAAGCACGCCGCCCCGCTTGCGACCGATCACCGATCACCGATCACGGATCACGCGCTGCGCAAGCGCGCTCATTTTCCCAAAGCACAGGCTTGCTTCGCAGTGCGTGGATGCGCCTTGATGGGCGGCATGATGATTATTGATGGGAAGGTGATTGCGCAGCGGATCAATGAGGAAACTCGTGCGGCGGTGGGGCGGTTGAAGGCGCGGGGAACCACGCCCGGCCTGGCGGTGGTGGTGGTGGGGGATGACCCGGCTTCTCATGCGTATGTGCGGAGCAAGGAGAAGACGGCGAAGGAGCTGGGGATGCACTCTGTGAAAAGGAATATGCCTTTTTCCACGACGCAGGAGGAGCTGCTGGCGGTGGTCCGTGCGCTGAATGCGGACCCGGCGGTGCATGGCATCTTGGTGCAGTCGCCGCCGCCAAAGCATATTGATGAGCGGGCTATCGTGGAGGCGCTGGACCCGCGCAAGGATGTGGATGGGTTTCATCCGGTGAATGTGGCGAAGGTGGCGATGGGGGATGCGGATGCGTTTGTGCCTTGCACGCCGCTGGGGTGTCAGCGGCTGCTGATCGAGAGTGGCATCGAGACTGCGGGCGCAAACGTGGTGGTGCTCGGTCGCTCGATGATTGTGGGAAAGCCGATGGCGTTGCTTTTAATGAATAAGGGCAGGGGAGGCGATGCGACGGTGACGGTGGCGCATTCGCGGACGCGGAATCTCGCGGAGGTGTGTCGCGGGGCGGATATTCTCATCGCGGCAATCGGGCAGCCGGAGTTTGTGAAGGCGGACATGGTGCGGGAGGGCGCGGTGGTGATTGATGTGGGCATCAATCGCGTGGCAGATGCGGCTTCGCCAAAAGGCTCGAAGCTGGTGGGCGATGTGGCGTTTGCCGAGGTCGCGCCGAAGTGCCGCGCAATCACGCCGGTGCCCGGCGGCGTGGGGCCGATGACGATTGCGATGCTGATGCACAATACGGTGCTGGCGGCGGAGCGGATGGGCTTGTAGGTCGTGATCGGTGATTGGTGAACGGTGAACGGTCGCAAGCGAAGCAGGTGCGCAACCTCGCCTTGCGACTGTTCACCGTTCACAGATCACCAATCACGCTTTCCACAAAATCATGTCACTCGACTCCACCACCTCACCCGCGAGCCACAAGAAAACACGCGCTTTTACCGCCGTGTGCTGGCTGGTTTTGACGACGGCGGCTTGGGGCTTGAGCTTCCCGGCTGCGAAGGCGGCGATGGTGGCGCAGGGTGCGCTGCTGCCGGGTAGGCCGGATTGGTTTCATGCGGCGTTCGTTTTGGTGAATCGGATGGTGCTATCGGCTATCGTGATGATGCTGTTGCTGCGCGGCAGGCTACGCGGGCTGACTCGCGGGGAGCTTGTGCAGGGCGTGCAGCTCGGTCTTTTCGGCGGGCTGGGGATGCTGTTGCAGACGGATGCGCAGAATTATATGGCGGCGAGCACGTCGGCGTTTTTTACGCAATTTACGTGTGTGTTTGTGCCGATCTATGTGGCGATTCATGGGCGGCGGATGCCGTCTGCTGCGGTGGTGTGCGCGGGGTTGATGGTGATTGCGGGGTGCGCGGTGTTGAGCGGTGTGGAGTTTGGAAAAATGCACCTCGGTCGCGGGGAGATTGAGACAATCCTGTGCGCGGTTCTTTTCACCGGGCAGATCGTGACGCTGGATCGTCCGGTCTTTCACGGCAATGACATGGGGCGCACGGCGACGGTGATGTTTGGGATGAAGGCGCTGGTGCTGCTGCCGCTTGTGTTTGCGGGCGGTGCGTCGGGGATTTGGAAGGTGTACACTTCGATGCCGATTGTGGTGATGACGCTGGTGCTGACGCTGATTTGCACGACGTTTGCCTACGCGACGATGGTGCGCTGGCAGCAGCATGTGACAAGCACGCAGGCCGGGCTGATTTACGCGACGGAGCCGGTGTTCGCGACGCTGTGGGCGCTGTTTATTCCGGGGTGGTTTTCGGCGCTGGCGGGGATCGCGTATGCCAACGAGCACCTCACGCCGGCGTTTTTTGTGGGCGGTGCGCTGATTCTGGCGGCGAATGCGGTGATCATCTTCGCGCCGCAGCGTGCTCCAGGGAGATTGGTTTGAAGGGACGGAAGGGACGCGAGGGACGAGAGGGACGCGAGGGACGCTGTCCTTTCCGTCCCTGTTGTCCCTTCCGTCCCTTTTGAGATGCTTGACCTCGCTCCCTTCGCTGCCTAACCCGCGCGGATGCAATTTCAAAACGTCACCGCAGTCGCTAAGGCCAACATTTATTTCGAGGGGAGAGTCGTCTCCCACACCATCCTGTTTGCCGATGGCTCGAAGAAGACGCTCGGCTTGATCTATCCCGGCAAATTTCACTTCGGCACGGACAAGGCGGAGCGCATGGAGATCGTCGCCGGTGAGTGCATCGTGAAGCTCGACGGCAGCGCGGAGACGCTGACGTATAAAGCCGGGACGCATTTCGATGTGCCTGCAAACAGCGGCTTCGACATCGAAGTGGCAGCGGGCATTGGCGAATACGTCTGCTCCTTCATCGGCTGATCATGCAGCATCGCCTCGACGACCTCGTCACCCGGCTCCGCGCTTGCACGCGCTGCCCAAAAATGCACCGCCCCGCCGTAAGTGGAGGCGCGGTTTTTTCCAAGGTGATGAGCGTCGGGCAGGCTCCGGGCGTGAAAGAACCCGTGGCCGGAAAACCCTTCGCGTGGACTGCGGGGAAGACGCTTTTTGGGTGGTTCACAAAGACGTGCGGATGGACGGAGGCGCAGTTCCGCGAGCGCATTTATATGGCGGCAGTCGCGCGTTGTTTCCCCGGCAAGACGAATGCCGGCGGCGACCGCGTGCCGGACCCGCGCGAGATCGAGGCGTGCGCAAGCTGGCTCGCCGAAGAGATCGAGATTTTGAAGCCCGCGCTCGTCATCCCCATCGGCAAGCTGGCGATTTTGCAATTCATGCAGTTTGAAAAACTCACCGATGTCATTGGCGGTCAGTTCGAGGTAAAAAAGCACGGCCATCGCTTCGATATCATCCCGCTCCCGCACCCCAGCGGCGCATCGCCGTGGCATCGCATGGAGCCGGGCAAAACCTTGCTGGCACAAGCGCTCGACCGAATCGTCGCCCACAAAGCATGGCCGCTTTTTTGCTGAAAAAGCGTTTGTTTCAAAAGGGCGGCTTGACGGAGTGCGGTGGGATCGGGCTAATAGCCGCGCTTTGGCGGCAACCTCACGTTGCGGCCTGAATGCCAACCCAACCAATGAAGCTCCGTATCTTCGTAATGGCCCTTTGGGGCCTCACCACTCTCGTCGCAACCGCGCCTCGCGCAAACGCCCAAGCAGCGATGCCGGTGGTCAAGTCCATCGACATTCAGTTTGTCGGTCCCTCGACCGTTTCGCGCGACAAAATCCTCGCGAACATGCGCACACGAGTCGGCAAATCCTACTCGCCCGCGACGACCGAGGAGGACATCCGCAATCTTTACTCGACGGGCAATGTTTCCAACGTGCGCATTTTCGGCGAGCCATCGGAAGACGGCGTGAAAGTGATCGTCGTCGTGGCGACGAAGAGCACAGTCGCCGAAGTGGGCATTCGCGGGAATCTGAAATTCAGCGAATCGAAATTGCGCGACCAGATTTCCACCAAGCCCGGCGACGCACTCAGCGAGGCCGCGCTGGAAGCCGACCGGCAGAAGATTCTGGAATACTATCGCGGCAAGGGATTCGGCGATGTGGATGTGCGCTATCGCACGGAAGGCAACGAGAAGCAGGGGACCAGCCGCGTTTTTTTTGATGTGCAGGAAGGCGCGAAGACGAAGATTGACCGCGTGGTTTTTGAGGGGAACACGAATGTCTCGAAGAGCGAGCTGGCGAAGGTCGTGAAGTCGAAGCCGAAAGGTTTCCTCAACCTCCTGTCCTCCACCGCTGGGAAGCTGAACGAAGACCAGCTCGAAGATGATGCTCGCGCGATTCGCGAGCTTTATCAGTCGAAAGGCTACGCGGATGTGGATGTCCGTCGTCCGAGCATTTCGCGCCGTGGCGATAAGGTGGACATCACGTTCCCAATCGTCGAAGGCCGCCAATACAAGATCGGCAAAGTGATGTATTCCGGCGCAAACGCGATTCCGATGGCGGAACTCGTGAAGGGTCTCAAAGTAAAGACGGATTCGATTTATTCGCCGCAGGCGATTCGCGGCGACATCAAGACCATCCAGGATGCTTACGGCTCGAAGGGCTATGTCGATCTTCAGATCGCAGCCAGCCCGGCACCGGCGGGAGCGGGCGTTGTGGACCTGACTTTCCGTTTTGAGGAAGGGCTGCAAAGCACCGTCAATCGCGTGAATATTTCCGGCAACGACAAGACGCGCCCGAACGTGGTGCGCCGCGAGCTGGCTGTGTATCCCGGCGATATTTTCGATACCGTCCGCGTGGACCGCAGCCGTCAGCGTCTGATGAATACGCAGTTTTTCTCGAAGGTGGACATGTATCCGACGGATACCGTCGTCCCCGGCCAGAAGGATTTGAACGTCATCGTGGAGGAAAAGCGCACGGGTAACTTCAGCTTCGGCGCGGGCTTCAGCTCGATTGATAACCTGCTCGGTTATGTGGAAATGACGCAGGGGAACTTCGACCTTTTTAGCTGGCGCAAAGGCTACGGGCCATCGGGCGGCGGGCAGAAATTCCGCGTCCGGGCGCAATACGGAACACGGCGTAAAGATTTCGTCCTCGCGCTCACGGAGCCTTACTTCATGGACAAGCGTCTTTCCGTTGGCGGGGAGATTTTCTACCGCGACGCGAGCTTTACCAGCAGCGTCTATGACGAGCAGCGCATGGGTTTTGCGCTGAACGTCCGCAAGCCGATTGATGACTTCACCTCGATGCGTTTTGAGTACCGCCTCGAAGATACCAAGCTCGACGTGAGCGATGATGAAAACGACATCTCGCTGGAACTCCGCGATTTGATCGACAAGGCCGACGGACTGAAAAGCCAGCTCTCGATGGGCATCACGCACGACACTCGCGACCGCGTTTATCTACCGAGCAAAGGGCACAAGATTGATGCACAGGCATTCATCGCGGGCGGTTTCCTCGGTGGCGATGTGAATACTTACGGCATCACCGTCGAAGCCTCGCAATACTTCCAGCTTCCTTGGGATATGATCCTCAGCTTTGAAGGCGAAATCGGAAGCGTGACGGAGTGGAGCGGCTCGGACGACGTTCCGATTTACGACCGCCTGTATCTCGGCGGACCAAATAGTCTGCGCGGCTTCCGCTTCCGCGATGTCGGACCGAAGGACATCGAGGGCGAGCCGATTGGCGGTAAGACGCTCGTGCGATTCACCACCGAGCTTACTTTCCCAATCGTGGAAAGCGTGCGCGGCGCAGTGTTTTACGACATGGGCTACGTGAACGAAGACGCATGGCAGTTTGGCCCGAAGGACGCGCGTTTTGGCTCCGGCGGAATGAACTCAAACGTCGGCATCGGCCTGCTCGTCGAACTTCCGGCAATCGGTCCTGTGCGTATTGATTACGGCATCCCGATGCAGGCTGATGAACAGAACGATTCGAGCGGCAAAGTGCAGTTCAACGTCGGCTACAAGTTTTGAACCGTTCTGGAAATCAGCGGTCTAATTTCAACTCAAACATTTACATGAAGAAATCACTCATCCTATCGCTCTTCGCAGCGTCACTCGCATTCACCAACCAAGCCTCTGCCGAGCTAAACATCGGCACTGTGGACATGAAGAAGGTGTTTGAAAACTACAAGAAGACCAAGGACGCCGAACAGCGCATCAGCGAAATGCGCAATCGGTATAAGAAGGAACTCGATGAGCGCATGGAGAAGCTCAAGACGTTCAAGGAGGACATAGATAAACTCACCGCAGAGGCGCAGACAGCCGAACTCAGCGATGCCAAACGCAAGGATGCGGCCAAGAAGCGCGACGAAATCGCGGGCGAAGCAAACACGCTCTTTCGTGACATCCAGCAAAGCCAGCAGGACAAGGAAAAGCAGCTCGCAGATCACTCCGTCCGTATGCGCAACGGCATCGTCGAGGAGATTAAAAAAATCATCGAAAAGTCCGTGGCTACCAAAGGCTATGATCTGGTTTTTGATAAATCGGGGCCAAGCCTCAACGGTGTGAACATCGTGCTACATTCACGGGATTCGTGGGATTTCACCAAGGAAGTCATTGATGAGCTGAACAAAGCTCCCAATGCAGCCAGCGCAGCGGACCTCGATGCGCCGCCCGCGCCTGCACCCGCACCCGCTTCGGCCCCAGCGCCTGCGAAGCCTGCTGATAAGAAAAAATAACTCCCGCACTCGCTGTGGAGATGACTATTTCAGAGCTGGCCGCCCTCACTGGCGGCCAGCTTGCTTCCGGGGCCGATGGTTCCGCAGTGATTCGTGGTGTCGCATCGCTTGCGGAAGCTGCGGCGGGGGATGTGACTTTTCTCGCAACTCCGCAATATCGGGCACTGCTGGACACTTGCTCCGCAACGGTCGCGCTTGTGCCGCAAGATTATCCACATCCCGCGCCGCCGGTGCTCATTCGCTGCGAAAATCCCGCGAAGGCATTTGCAAAAGTGCTGGAGGTTTTTGCGCCGCCGCCTGTCGAGCTTCCGCGAGGCATTCATCCCACGGCGGTGATTGGCCGCGATGTGATTCTCGGAACGGATGTGAGCATTCAGGCTTACGTTGTGATCGAAGACGGTGCTGTGATTGGCGAACGCACCATCATCGGAGCGCACAGCTACATCGGCCAGGATGTGCGCATTGGCGCTGACTGTATTTTTCAGCCGCGCGTCACCATTATGCACCGCTGCACAGTCGGAGATCGTGCGCTTTTTCACAGCGGTGTGGTGATTGGGGCGGATGGTTTTGGCTTCGAGTTTAAGGATGGTCGCCATGTGAAAGTGCCCCAGAACGGCATTGTAGAAGTCGGCAGCGATGTCGAAATCGGGGCAAATACCTGCGTGGACCGTGCGCGTTTTGGCCGGACGACGATTGGAGACGGCTCAAAGCTGGATAATCAGGTGCAAGTTGGTCATAATGTGCGACTTGGGAAACACAATATCCTCTGTGCGCAGGTTGGGATTGCCGGAAGCGTGCGTTTGGGCAACTACGTTACCCTTGCCGGGCAAGTAGGCGTCAATGGCCATATTACCATCGGAGACAAAAGCATGGTGGGTGGATGCGGCGGCGTCACTAAGTCTCTGCCTTCTAACGGGATATACATGGGATTTCCTGCTATTCCAGCGAAGGAATGGAAGGAGCAAGTCGTTTATATGCGACAGATTGGCCCGATAAAAAAGCGCCTCGACCTCGTCGAGAAATTTTTACGCGATTCGGAAAAAAATCCGCCTGCTTCAACGTAACGCTTGCTCACTCATCCAAGGCACCTACGCTCCCGCAGGTCCAAGGATGAAAAGCAAACGCACAACTAAGAAAAAGCCCGCTCCGAAGCGCAAACCATCGAAGCGCTATCTGGCGATTCCGCAGGAAAACATCCAGCGGCAATTCGAGTTCAACACCGAAGGGCGTTACTTCGAGTTGCGGAGTATTTTCGACAAGATCAACGCGCAGTATTTCCGCAACCGGCTGCGCAATTACACGATCACTTGGGGACGCAAACGGCGTCGCAAACCGGAGAACATGATCGTGTTTGGAAGCATCCAGGAAGAAGACCGCATCATCCGCATCCATCCGCTGCTCGACCGCGAGTTTGTGCCGCGTTGGTTTGTGGATTACGTCGTCTTTCACGAGATGCTCCACGCATTCGTGCCGGATCGCTATGACTCATCGGGAAGGCGCATCGTGCATCACGAGGGATTTTTGAAACGCGAGCGCGAGTTTCGCTTTTATCGTCGCTCAATCGAGTGGGAGCGCGAGAACCTCGGGCGTTTTCTGCGCTAGTGCGCTGGCGGTCATCGGGTGAAGGCATCGCGGTCAAAAAGATGACGCACGCTGCGAAATAAATCATTCAGCGCAAAATTTCCGTGCCAATTCGCTTGTGATTCCCCTCGTGTCATCGCAACTCTGCCGCGCACTTTTAATTTCATGAAAACACTTTATCTCGACTGCGTATCTGGAATCAGCGGCGACATGATGGTCGGTGCCTTGATCGACCTCGGCGTAAAGCCCAGCACCCTCGAATGGGAAATCAGCAAACTGAATCTCGGCGACCTCCACATGCACTACGACCGCGCAAAGCGGAAGGACATCGAAGGCGTGAAATTTGACATCCACGGCGGAGCCACGCACGGCGCGGGTTGCGGCAATCACGACCACGAGCATGATCACAGTCATTCCCACGGCGAGGAGGAGCACAAACACGAACACAAGGCAGGCTGCTGCGATCATGATCACGAGCACGAACACAGCCATGAACATGGCCACGAACACTCACATGATCACGACCATGATCACGGCCACGACCACGATCACGACCACCATGAACACGGTCGCACACACAAAGAAATCAAAGCACTCATCTCCGCCAGCGAACTCTCCGACGGCGTAAAAAAACGCTCTCTCGCAATCTTTCACCGCATCGCTGTCGCCGAAGGCCGCATCCACGGAATGAGCGCGGAGGACGTCCACTTTCACGAAGTCGGCGCACTCGATAGCATTGCAGACATCGTCCTCACCTGCGTCGGCATCGAAGCACTCGGCATCGAGCGCGTCGTATGCAGTCCGCTCAAAGACGGCCACGGCACCGTTCATTGTGCGCACGGTGTTTTCCCCGTGCCCGCCCCGGCCACTCTCGAAATCCTTCGCGGCATCCCGCTCGGCCAGCTCGACGAGCCGCACGAACTCATCACCCCCACCGGCGCCGCCATCGCCGCCGAATTCGCCGCATCTTTTGGTCTCATGCCCGAGATGATCATCGAGAAAATCGGCTACGGTCTCGGCACCCGCGACCTCGCCACCCGGCCAAACGTCCTCCGCGCCATCCTCGGCACCACCGCATAGCCTTCGCCCGCCATGCCCGGCTACCTCACCGACACCGTCGCAAAGCTGGAGAC
>JANMLS010000102.1:0-10786 GCA_031372675.1 Verrucomicrobiaceae bacterium | reverse complement strand
GATACGGCAAGGACTTTTTTCAGAAAATTTCTATGAGGAGCGAAGTGGTGTTATCGCGCCCAGAGCGTTCCAGCGCGGCCATCACTAGCCGCTCGGCAGGATTCATTGCGGATTCAGCAGGAGAAGGGTTGCGAATCAGTTCTTCGATCTGGTGGTCGAAAAGGCCATCAATCAAGCCGTCGGAGCACAAAAGAAAGCGGTCTCCCGGCTCAAACAGGACAGCTCCGAGCTGTGGATCTACGAATTGATTTCCCGCGCCTAGGGCTTTATCGAGCGCGTGTTTGGCGGGGTGTTCGCGGGCTTGCCGTTCGCTCAGTTTTCCGTTTCGGAACAGCCAGCCAACGTAGTTATCATCCTCGGTGAGCTGCTTCATTCCGCCGGCTGCGGGAAAATAGTAAATACGGCTGTCTCCTATGTGCGCAAAATAGAGCCAGCCCGGCGAAAACCAGCCGAGACTCAGCGTTGCGCCCATTCCCGCGCACTCTTCGTAGCTGCGTCCGAGCGCGATGAGTGCGTCATGAATTTGATGCACGAGTTCCGTGAGCACGTCGCCCATCCCAGCCTCAAGGCCGTGCGCCGAGAGCTTGAATGATCTTGGGAGCAGGCGTGTGATTTTATCCACCGTAATCTGGCTCGCAAACTCGCCGGATTTCGCGCCGCCCATTCCGTCGCTCACGGCAAAAGCGAAATCCATTTCTTGAATCGAAGCTTCCCCGATTTTGCCAAGGCGGTGGAGTTCACGCGCATCGAATCGCAGGCCGAGGAAGGAGTCCTCATTATTTTTCCGCACTTTCCCGACATGGCTCAAGCCATGCCAGCGCAGGCCGGTGACGCCGGATGTTTTACTGCGCGGCTCCATCAGTCTTGGTTTCCACGGCTGGCAGGATGGCCGCAAATTCAAAGTCTATGAGGCAGAAACGCCCGTCGGAAATCCGGTAGGTTACGTTGCGACTGAACGGATCGTCGTGGCGCACGCCAAACTCAATTAACTGCGCAAAAAGCCCCGCGACGTGCGCATCGTCCATACGCTCCACGCGAGCGCCGCAATTGGTAGTCACCATTTTCAGATTCTCCGGATCGGATTCCAGCAGCCTTGGGACGAAGGGGCATCCCTTTTCCTCAAGGTGCCGGAGCACGCGGACTTCATTTTCAAAGCGCACCTGTGCGTCCGGGCCTCGGAAGGTTTTGTAAACCCTGCCGTCGTATCCGATGCGCACGAGCGCACGGACCGTGTCCTTCATTTCCTTCATTTCCATGCGACGCTATGCGGCTTCGGTCTGCGGGCAAAACTTTTCTGTGTTCATCAGTCCCGCGCCATTGCAGCCTCGCCATTCTTGAACACCGATTTCTTCACGCTGCTCGCCGCCGTCGCGCCCGTCTTCATCGTCGTCGCGTGCGGAGCGGGCCTTCGGTCGCTGGGAAAACTCAAGCCTGCGGCGGATTCCAGCCTGCTCTCGGTGGCGGTAAATTTCCTCTATCCGTGCTTCATCGCGGATGTCGTGATCAACAGCACCGCGCTGCGCAATCCCGGCAACATCGTATTCGCTCCCGCTGTGGGATGTGCCACGCTGCTCATCGGCTTCGCGGTGGCGGCAGGCGTCGCGTTGCTTTTACGAATGAACCGCCCGCAGCCTGCTCGGACGTTCATTTTCACATCGGCGATTCCGAATTGGGGCTACCTCGCAATCCCCGTCATCCAGAGCCTTTTCCCCGCGCAGAGCAAGGACACGCTCGGCGTGCTTTTCATCCACAACATCGGCCTGGAACTCGCGCTGTGGTCCGTCGGCGTGTGGCTGCTTGCGGGCGAAAAATCGTGGCGGCGTGCGTTTAATATCCCGTTCTTTGCAATTCTCGGTTCGCTCGTTCTGAGCGTTGCGCGGGCTGGCGAGTGGCTGCCGCGATTCGCGCTGGAATCGCTGCATTTCCTCGGACAAGCTGCGCTCCCGCTCTCACTGCTGCTCACCGGCGCGACATTTGCAGATCAGTTCCGGGAAAAAGACGCGCCCTCGAAATGGTCCACGACCATCGCCGGGATTGTGGTGAAGCTCGTCGTGCTGCCGCCGCTTTTCATCATGGTTGCGCGGTGGTTGCCGTGCTCGCTGGAGCTGAAGCGCGTGATGGTAGTGCAAGCCGCGATGCCCACTGCGATGGTCCCCGTCATCCTTGCGCGAATGTATGGCGGCGACGCTGGCCTCTCGCTGCGAATCGTCTTTTCCACCACCGCGCTCGGCCTGCTCACCATCCCACTATGGCTGCGGCTCGGGCTTCAGTGGATTGGAAACTAAGTCGGCGAAAATTCTTTATCCTTCGTCGAAACCACCTGATTGCGGTGGACCCACACGCTGTTAATCAGGCCGAAAGTGAACATCAGCATCAGCACAAAAGTGCCGCCCGAACTGATGAGCGGGAGCGGCAGGCCGGTGATGGGCATCAGCGCAATCGTCATCCCGATGTTTTGATACATGTGAAAGAAAACCTGCCCCGTAATTCCCGCGACGATGAGCAGCCCGAAAGCATCACGCGCACGAAACGCAGTCAGCACCAGCGAGAGCAGCAGCACACCGAAAGCAGCAACGACCGCGACTCCGCCAAGAAATCCCCACTGCTCCGCGATGGTCGTGAAAATGTAATCCGTGTGCGCAACATCCGCAGGAATAAGCCCAAGCTCCAACTGCGTCGGCACCGGCTCGCCACCCGGTGGAACCTCAGCCATTCGCTTTCCGTTGAAGCCCGCCGAGCCAATCGCGATGAGCGACTGAATGATCGCGTAGCCCGTGCCGCGAGGATCAATTTCTGGATCGAGAAACGCCACGATGCGGCTCCGCGCATACATCTCCAATTTGAAACAGATCACGAGCGGGAGCAGCGTAAGGCCGATCAAAATCAGCGCCGCCAGCCATCGCTTCGGGATGCCGCCAAGCCACAGCATCGCCATCACCGTCGGCACCCACACGAGCGTCATGCCGTTGTCCTTTTGCAAAAGCGTGAGCGCCATTGGCGGCAGCGTGATGATGGCCGTGCCGCACAGCCGCCAGAAAGCGTGAAGATTTGGGAATTGGCTCAAAAACAGCGCCAACACAAGGATGCCGGACACAATCGCAATCTGCGACGGCTGGAATTGCGGAAACCCCGGCAGCTTCAGCCAGCAAATCGCGCCCTTCACCGACACGCCGAATTTTGTAAAAGTAAGCCCCAGCAAAATCAGGCTCACCACATAAAGCGGGATCGCCAGCCACTTCACCCAGCGATAATCCATGAGCGTCACCGCGAGAAAAACAACCAGCCCCAATCCCACAAATCGCGCATGATCCTGCCAGTAGGTTTTCTCCGACGTGAAATGCTCCGTCGCACCTTGGATAAAGAAAACCCCCGCCAGTGAAATCACAACAACCGCCGCGAAAAGCAGCCAGTTCATCCCGATCAATTTCCGCAGAAACGGTGTCATGTTTTTACAACGCGGAACGTCGCGGAATCTTGCGCAAAATCACGCTATCTCCGGCACCGCTGCCAGCAGCTTGCGCGTGTAGTCGTGCTGCGGGTTTTCGTAGATTTCCTCGGCGCTCGCGCTCTCCACGATCTTGCCGTGATACATCACCAGCACTTTGTGGCTGATGTGCTGCACCACTGCGAGATCGTGGGCAATGAAAAGATACGTCAGCCCCAACTCGTCTTGGAGGTCTTGCAGCAAGTTCACGATCTGCGCCTGCACGCTCACATCCAGCGCACTCACCGGCTCGTCGCATACGATGAACTTCGGCTTCACCGCGAGCGCCCGCGCAATGCCGATGCGCTGCCGCTGCCCGCCGCTAAACTCGTGCGGATACCGCTCCATCATATCCACTTTCAGCCCCACTTGTTTCATCAAATCCGCGACGCGCTGCCGCCGATCCTCGCGGTTCATTTCTGGAAAGTGAATCTCCAGCGCTTCGCCCACGATTTGAAAAATGGAGAGCCGGGGATTCAGCGAGCCAAATGGGTCCTGAAAAATCATCTGCATCTGCCGCCGGAACGGGCGGAACCCAGATTCCGAAAGCGGCAGAATGTCCTGCCCTTCAAAAAGCACCCGCCCCTCGGTCGCCGGATTCAGTTTCAAAATCGTGCGCCCAATCGTCGTTTTGCCGCTCCCGCTCTCGCCGACAAGCCCGACGGTCGTGCCCGCTTCCACGGTGAAACTGACATCATCCACAGCCTTCACATAATCCGAAACACGGCGCATCAAGCCGGTGCGGACAGGAAACCAAGTTTTGAGATTGCGAACTTCGAGTAATGACACGCCGCGATGTATGCCCGTTTTTTCCGAGACGTGAAGCGGGAAGTGCGGCGCTTGCGTTTCGGGTCGGGATTGATAGCGTGCGGCTCATCATGAACGCACTGCTTGAACTACCGGAAATCCGCCAGCGCGTTGCCCGGATTTCGGTGGAAGATTACCACCGCCTCGGCGAGCGCCCCGTCGAACTTCTGCGCGGAACCATTGTTGAAAAAATGTCGAAATCACCCGCTCACTTCACCACCGTCGAAGACCTCCGCGAGATTCTCACCGGCCAGATTCAGCCCGGCTACCTCCTGCGCACCGAAGGACCGCTCACCTTTGCCGAATCGGAGCCGGAGCCTGATCTCTGCATCGTGAAAGGAGCAAAAGCCGACTTCCGAAAATCACACCCCGCTACCGCTGAACTCGTCATCGAAGTCGCTGTCTCCTCGCTCGAAATCGACCGCGTGAAAGCGCACATCTACGCCGAAGCTGGGATTCCCGAATACTGGATCGTCCGCCCCGATGAAAAGTGCATCGAAGTCTATCGCGCCCCATCGCCGCAGGGATACGCGCAGCCAGTCGTTTTCAAATCGCCCGTCGTGTTGAAATGCAGCGCAGTTCCAAGCATCCAAGTCGATCTGGCAGAGTTGTTCGCGTAAAATGAAATTCCTCGCCATCATCCTCGCTTTCGCGAGCACAGCTTTTGCCGACATCACCCGCGCCGATGCGCTGAAAATCGCCGAGCAATTTGTGAATCACCGCTGGACTGCGGAGGCGCGGCATGTCCGGCATGGCAAGGACTCTGCAGGCATTGAGATTCACACGCCAGACCGCGCGGGTGGACACGCAAACCCGTCCGAAGATGCCTGGACCGTGGGCGCACAAAACATCGGAGTCGCCTACAAATGGGGCGGCTGGGATACGCCGGAAAAGTTCGACGCTGGGCTGAAGAAAGGGCGCGCTGCGGGCGATGTGTATTCCGCAGAAAAGCGGCGCAAGGGCGGCGCAGCGGTGAGCGGAGATTGCGTCGGTGTGGATTGCTCCGGCTTTGTCTCCCGCTGCTGGGGACTGCAAAAACGCGAGTCCACCTCCACGCTCGGCAGCATTTCCAAACGCCTCGCCTCGCCCGCCGAACTCAAGCCCGCCGACGTGATGAACACCGCTGGTGGCCACGTCATCCTCTTTGTCCGCTGGCTCGACTCCGGCAAAAAGCGCGCACTTTTCTACGAAGCCGCGCCCTTCTCCAAGACTCGCGCAATCGAGCACGACATCGCCGATCTTACGGCCAGCGGCTTCATCCCGCTGCGCTATCGCGAGATTCGCGACTGAGCTTCGCAGCGCGCTTTACCTTTGCCCGGCGGCATGTAGTTTCCGCGCTCTTTTTCTATATGATGACCAGCGCACAAATTCGCCAATCGTTCCTCGATTTCTTCCGCCAAAAACAGCACACCATCGTGCCTTCGAGTTCGCTCATGCCGGACTCGCCGAACTTGCTTTTTACGAATGCGGGCATGAACCAATTCGTCCCCATCTTCCTCAACGAAACGCCGTGCCCCTACACGCCGGGCCGCGCTGCCGATACGCAAAAGTGCATCCGCGCCGGGGGCAAACACAACGACCTCGATGACGTCGGCCTCGACACTTACCACCACACTTTTTTCGAGATGCTCGGCAACTGGAGCTTCGGCGATTACTTCAAAAAAGAAGCCATCGCTTGGGCGTGGGAACTCATCATCGAGCGCTGGAAATTCCCCGCCGAGCGTGTGTATGCGACCATTTACCAGCCCGGCGCTGGCGACCCGGCGGACCGCGACCAGGAGGCGTGGGAACTGTGGGCGGAAAAGTTCCGCAGCATCGGCCTCGACCCCGACATCCACATCGTGAACGGCAACAAGAAAGACAATTTCTGGATGATGGGCGACACCGGCCCGTGCGGCCCTTGCACGGAAATCCATGTGGACCTCACCCCCGGCCCCGTGAACACCGGCATCGAGCGCCAGCGCGAAGGCGCAAAGCTAGTCAACGGCCCGGACGCCCGCTGCATCGAGATTTGGAACAACGTCTTCATCCAATACAACGCCAACCCCGACGGCACATTCTCCCCGCTCCCCGCGCAGCATGTAGATACCGGCATGGGCTTCGAGCGCGTCGTCTCCATCATCCACGGCACGAAAAACTTCACCGACTTCGAGACCGCCCGCATTTCCAATTACGACACCGACGTTTTCCGCCCTATCTTCGATGAGATCGAAAAGATGAGCGGCTGCAAATACACGAGCACACTGCCGAGCGCGGACTCTCAATCCTCAACTCCCAACCCTCAACTGGCCATAGACATCGCCTTCCGAGTTATTGCCGACCACATCCGCACCCTCAGCTTTGCCATCGCCGACGGCATCGTGCCCGGCAACACGGACCGCAACTACGTCCTCCGCCGCATCCTGCGCCGCGCCGTCCGCTACGGACGCACCCTCGGCTTCCGCGAACCGTTCTTCTACAAACTCGCCGACGTGCTCGCGCAAAAAATGGGCGACGTCTTCCCAAACATCCGCGAGCGATTGCAGTTCGTAAAAGACACGCTCAAGCGGGAGGAAGAATCGTTTAACAAGACGCTGGATAAAGGCATCGCGCTGTTTGAAAACGAAGTCGCGCGAATCAAGGGAGACGCGACAAGCACGAACGAAAAAGGGAGCGCGGGCTTCCAGCCCGCTGTGTCCGGCATCCTGCCGGACACATGTGCGGGAGCCGCGCACTACACGAAGCGCCGCCTCCCTCACTACGAACGCCCGCAAGGCATTTACCACATCGTTTTCTCCACCCGCGACCGCCGCATCCTTTCCCCCGAAGTCCGCGACATCGTGCTCAACGCAATCGTCCATTTCGACCGCGTCCGCTACGATCTCTTCGCCGCAGTCGTGATGCCGGATCACGTCCACATTCTATTTCAGCCGTGGGTGAAAGGATACGACGCACAGGAAAACGCGATCTATTGGCCGCTCGCGGATTTGATGCACTCGATAAAGTCGTTCACGGCGAAAGGAATCAACAAACTGACTGGCGAAAGCGGGCAAGTTTGGGAGAACGAATACCATGACCGGCTCATGCGCGGAGATGGTGAGGTGACGGAGAAATTTGCCTACATTTTGCGGAATCCTTGGGCGGATAATGTCGTAGGGCCGGAAGAGTCTTATTCGTGGCTTTGGACTTGGGATGATAGGAAGGCGCTCAGTGCTGCGGGCGTCGAACCTACCCGGCAGGATGCCGGGCAGCACGGGCTGGAAGCCCGCGCTCCCTTTTCTTCTCCGGTTGTCACGTCGTCTGAGATTTCGGGGGCGTTCGCCTTCCGTCTCTACGACGAGCAGGGCTTCCCGCTCGACCTCACCGAACTCATGGCTCGCGAGCGCGGGCTGACGGTGGATACGGCGGGCTTTGAAAAACACATGGAAGAGCAGCGCACCCGCGCCCGGGCTGCGCAGAAGAAGACCGTCATCGAGCTGAGCGAGGTGGAGACGAAGGAGCCGACGCGGTTTCTCGGCTATGACTCGCTGAGCACGGAAGCGAAGGTGCTCGAAGTCGTCGCGCTCAAGGACAAGACGGCGGTGATCTTAGACGCCTCGACCGCTTACGCGGAGATGGGTGGGCAGATTGGCGACAGCGGGGAGTTGGCGGGCAGCGGGCAGCTTTGGCGAATCGCCAATACCACGAAGGTCGGGCATACGTGGCTGCACTTCATCGAAGGGACTGAAGGGACAAAAGCGACCGAAGGGACGCCGTCCCTTGAGTCCCTCCCGTCCCTCGGCAGCACCGTCACGCTCACCGTGGACCGCGAGCGCCGCCGCGCCATCGAGCGGCACCACAGCGTCACGCATCTTTTGCACTGGGCGCTCCACGAAGTCGTCAGCGCCGACGCCACGCAAAAAGGCTCCAGCGTCGCGCCGGACAAGCTCACGTTTGACTTCAACAGCGCCGCACTTTCCGCGCAGCAAGTCCGCGACATCGAGCGGCTCGTGAACGAGCGCATCCTCGAAAACGCGCCCATCGTCTGGACCGAGCAACTCTACGCCGACGTGAAGGGCCGCGCCGACATCATGCAAATGTTCGGCGACAAATACGGCGAGTTTGTCCGCGTCGTGGACATCGGCGGCTACAGCAAGGAACTCTGCGCCGGGACGCACACGCGCAGCACCGGCGAGATCGGCCTTTTCCGAATCGTCAGCGAAGCCGCCATCGCCGCCGGAGTCCGCCGCATCGAAGCCGCAGCGGGCCTCACCGCCTACGACGGCGCTCTTGCCGACAGCGCGAGACTCGTGAACATCGCCGCGAAACTCGGCACCCCGCTCGGCGATCTGGAGAAGAAACTCGACGCCGTTCTCGCGCAGCAAAAAGAACTGGAGCGTGTGCTCAAAGCCGCCCAACAACGCGAAGCCGCCGCCCGAGCCAAGACGCTCATCGCCAGCGCGGAGAACAACACCATCATCGCCAACCTCGGCGACCTCGACGGCGAAGCCGTGATGCACATCGCCGAATCGCTGAAAGGAACCTTCCCCGGCATCGTCGTCCTCGGCGGCGCGAGCGGGGGCGCGGTGACGCTCATCGCGTGCGTGGGCAAAGAGTTCCAAGCGAAAGTGCAGGCTGGCAAAATCATCCAAACCATCGCCCCCATCGTCGGCGGCAAAGGCGGCGGCAAACCCGACTTCGCCCGAGGCGGAGGGAAGGATGCCGCGCAACTCGATGCGGCGCTGGCAGCGGCGAAGGGGATGTTGTAAGCAACTTAGATGTCCCATTCATCACTCCAAAGCCTGCAATTTGATTTTTGGTCCGGTTTCGCTGAATGGCTTCGCGAGCACAGCAAAATCCGTCCTCCAAAACCGATCTAACAAGCGTGGGTGCAATTCGGAATCAGGCACTCAGGTTTCCACATCGGCGCATTGATCACGCGAGCAAGGAAACTGAATGGGAATACCGACATGCCGGGTATCCAGGTCGAATTAGTGATGAAGTCCGACGAGGCGAAAACGCACTTCAAATTACTCGCTGCGCGACACGCTGAATTGGAGAAGGCTTTTGGGCTGCCAGTGTATGAGCACAACGGCGAAAAAGTGATGTCGGCCAAGCTATGGGTTCGTCACGAACTCGACTTTCTTGACCACTCAAAATGGCCTGAATGCTTCGACTGGCTGGGTCGCTACGTTTGGCGATTCACCGAAGTCTTTGCGCCGATGATCAAGAAGCTCTGACTTCTTGGAGTTCGACACTCTTCGGCCCTTCACTACATTTCTCCAATGCCGACGACACTTACATTTGAGCAGCAAAAAGAGTACATGCGCCGCATCGACGGTGCCTATCGCTTTATTAAGCGGGACGTGAGAGCGTTGGAAGCGCGTGGCGCCTCGGATGCCGAGATACAGGCCCTCGTAGCGAATTTCTCGAACGAGTGGTATCCACTTGTGCTGCTTCCCGGCGAACTTGAACGCGGGCTTGTGGTCGGGAAGAAACGTAGCCAAGGCAAGATAGAGGTTTCCAGTTAGTCCTTCAGCGTCTTCGCGAAGAATTCTTCCACTTGCGACATTGTCTCGCGGGAGTTGAACTGCGGGCCGCCGTGACCTGCTCCGGGGAGGATGATGAGCTTGCTGGGCACGCCGATTTTCTCCAGCAGCTCGTGTAGTTCTTTGCTTTGTGCGGCGGGGACGAGCGGGTCTTTATCGCCGTGGATGATGAGAAATGGCGCGTCGTCTTTTGTCACGTAGGTCGTCGGGCTGGCGGCTTTGGCTTTCTCTTTATTTTCGGGGACTGGTCCGCCGATGAGTTTTCCTTCCGGGGAATCTGCGGCATCGGTGGCGGGAAATGGTCGCGCGCCTTTTGGGCGGTCATTGCCGCCTTGCGGTCCGAAGGTCAGCAGATTCGAGGGACCAAACCAATCGCACACGGCCTGCACGCGCGAGGATTGGTCGAGGTTTGCGCCTTTCTCCCAATCTTTCACATCGCCGGAAACGCCGAGCATCGCGACGAGATGCCCGCCTGCGGAGCCGCCCCAGACGCCGATTTTTTCGGGGTTGATGTTCATTTGCGCGGCGTTCTTTCGCAGCCAGCGGATGGCGCTTTTGCAGTCTTCGATCTGCGCGGGGAAGACGGCGTTTTGTGAAAAGCGATACGTCACGCTCGCGACCGCGAATCCCTGCTGGAGCAAGGGCAGCGCTGGTGTGCGGTCTTTCGAGCCAGCGGACCACGCGCCGCCATGAATCCAGACGACGAGCGGCACGGGCTTGTCCGATTTTTCGGGGTAATAAACATCGAGCATCTGCCGTGGTCCTCCGCCTGCGACGTATTCGATATTGCGCTTCACCGCGATGCCCTCCGGCACTCGTGGCTGCTGTGCTTGTGCGAAAATGGTGGAGGTAATGAGGGCGAAAGTGAGCGTGATTTTCATGGCAGGGTGAACCGCAGATTTCGGGGAAAGTTGCGGTCTTCGGAAAAAGTAGCCCGCGAGTCCCATCGCGGCTGAACACAACTCGCGAAGCGACCATTCAATTGAAG
>JANMLS010000341.1:0-2964 GCA_031372675.1 Verrucomicrobiaceae bacterium | reverse complement strand
GGTCGGACCATAAATATATTCATAACCTTGTTTCTCTAAGAGCCAAATGGTTTGCCTGCACCCAAGTCACGCCACCCGGCGGAGGCCGCCGGGCCACTCTTCATTGGCGGGGCGCCAATGCCACTACATTGCCGCGCCAATCGCGGCGTTCGGGATAATGCCGCGCGAGTTGCCGCAAACTTTACCGGTCGCACTCGCCCATCACGAAGTCGAGCGAGCCTAGTATGCTCACGACATCGCTCATCATGTGGCCGGGTAGAATTTTTGGCAGGATGCTGAGGTTGATAAAGGAGGGGCTGCGGATTTTCAGGCGATAGGGGATTCCGCCGCCTTTGCTGTAAATGTAGAAGCCCAGCTCGCCCTTCGGGTTTTCTGCGCCGAAATAGACTTCGCCGGCGGGTGCTTTGATGCCCTCGGTGTGCAGGATGAAATGGTGGATTAGCTCCTCCATTTTTGTGAGCACTGTCGTCTTTGGCGGTGGGTAGTTTTTCGGGTCGTCCACGAACCAGTTGCCGCCGGGTATGGTGTCGCAGACTTGGCGGACGATGCGGACGCTCTGTTTAATCTCCTCCATGCGGACGAGGTAGCGGTCGTAGCTGTCGCCGACGCTGCCGATGGGCACGTCGAAATCATATTGCTCGTAGCCGAGATACGGCTGCTTTTTGCGAAGGTCGTGGTCCACGCCGCTGCCGCGCAGATTTGGGCCGCTGAGGCCGTAGGAAATTGCGTCTTCTTTCGAGATGGTGCCGACATCTTTCGTGCGGTCTACGAAGATGCGGTTGCGGGTGAGCAGCTTGTCGGTTTCGTCCACGACGGGGAGCAACTCATCGCAAAATTTTCGCACTGCGCCGAGGAAGCCGTCGGGCAAATCGCGCACCATTCCGCCGATGCGCGTCCAGCTTGTCGTGAAGCGTGCGCCGGTCATTTGCTCCATCAAATTATAGACGATTTCGCGCTGCTGAAATGTGTAGAGGAAGACCGTCATCGCGCCGGTATCCATCGCGAAACATCCGATGCCGAGAAGGTGCGCCGAGATGCGGGCCAGCTCGCAACCGAGCACGCGCATCGCTTGTCCACGCGGCGGGAGTTCCCAGCCCATCAGCTTTTCCACGGCCATCGCGTAAGCGACGTTATTGGCTACGGGCGCGAGGTAATCGAGCCGGTCCGTGTAGGGCACGAACTGGTTGTAGGTCATGTTCTCCGCGATTTTTTCATCGCCCCGGTGAAGAAAGCCGACATCCGGCGTGGCTTTGGAAATCACCTCGCCATCGAGTTCCAAGATGAGCCGCAGCACGCCGTGTGTGGCGGGATGCGACGGTCCCATATTGAGGATAAGCTTTTCGCCCAATGCGTCGCCCGTGCCTTCGAGACCTTGTTGGGCCTTGGTGAGAGCATCAGGCATTTCAAACTCGACAGTGCTGGCAGACATACGTTTTGCGGGTGAAAGTGCGGACGGCAGGCGGATGGGGCAAGTACTTTGTGAAATGTTTCACAAGCACTGTTCTGTGCAAAATAAGATGGGCGGCGTTTTTTGGACGCCGCCCATCTTTTCCAACCAACATCTGAAAGTCTTTTTTATTGCGTGGCCGATTCGCGGAGTCCGTAACGATTGCCGTCCAATTCGAGGGTCTGGCGGATTTTCTCTGCGGCGTTGCGCATGTCGAATGGCGCGGCGTAGCCAAGGCCGGAGTTTTTAACGGTGCCGAATCCGCCCATGAGTCGGCTGCCGCCTGCGACATCAAATTCATAGACGACAGGGCCGCGGCCTCCCTTGGAGTCGCTTTGATGCGTCGAGCCGGCTTCGGTGACGCGGACGTGGATGAGGATGCCGGAGCGACCTACTCCGAGGCCACCAAGCGCGGCGCGGGCTGGGGCGCAGCCTGCATTTACCAACTCGATGTCGCCGGTGACTACCCAGCCGACTTCGGCTTCTTCGTTGTCTGCGATGACGAGAGTGGGCGCGATTTTTTCCAGCTCATCTTTGAGGATTCCGGCAAAGGCAGCGGGGGCTTGGGATTCGCGGATTTTGCGAAGGGCTTCGCCGCCGTGTGCGCCTTGGAATGCGCCGTCGGGGATATTAAATGGGCGGATGTAGATGGCTTTGGGCGAGGATGCGCCGGTGGCGATTACGGAGTTTGTGACTTTGGTTCCTGCGCAGGCACTGAGGCAGACTGCGGCGGCGGTGGCGATGAGGTAGTGTTTCATGGGCTGTAAGGACTTGCGCTGATGCACTTCCCATGCCCGCAGCGTGGGAAATTTTTCAGCGTCGCGGAAGACGGCGCAAGCGGCGGCAGCGTATGAGCAGGGCGAGGACTGCGAGGATTGCGCAGCCGATTTGAAAGTAGTCGCCGTGCTGCGTGAAAAACGTCGCGCCCCGCGATGCGGAAATCGGGATGGTGCGGAAGCCCACATCGCGTGTGTGCGCGGGCAGCCAGCGGTCAACTCGGCCAAAAGGATCGATGCTGGCGGTGGTGCCGGTATTTGTGCAGCGCACCATCGGCACGCGAGTTTCCACGCAGCGAAATAGCGCGTTGGCGAGGTGTTGCTCCAGTTCTCCTGAATGGCCGAACCAGCCGTCGTTGGTGAGGTTGACAAGCAGTTGCGCGCCGCCCCGGACTTGTGCGCGGGCGATGTCGGGCTGTGTGTCCTCGAAGCAAATGAGCGGGCCGAGTGTGACCGGCGGCTTGTCGAGCGGCATCTGCACGGGGAAAAGGCCGGGCATAAAATCGCCGGGGACCAAGCCTGCGAGCGCCCAGCCGAGCAGCGGGCGCATGGGGAGATATTCGCCGAAGGGCACGAGGTTCACTTTATCGTGCAGCGCGATTTCCGGGCGACCGGGGATGACGAGTGCGGCGCTGTTGTGGTCTTCGCCGCCGCCGCCACGGTTGAAGTCATCGGTGCCGAGCAGCAGTGCTTTGTGCTTCGCAGCTTGCGTGCGCACCCAGTCGGTGACTTCGCGGTCGC
>JANMLS010000068.1:0-11318 GCA_031372675.1 Verrucomicrobiaceae bacterium | reverse complement strand
CCGCATCCGTCGCGGAAATCGTCGCCGCGATGGTCACGGTGGAGCCGGAGCCGACATCATTGTCGTTCAAAGTGATGGTCGCCGTGGAGGGCGAGCCGAGCGTGTAGGCGGCATTCGCGCTCAGCGTGGCGATGATGCTCTCGCTGCTCTCGATGCTCGTATCATCGAGCGGCGTGACGGTGATGCTGGCGCTCGTTTGCCCGGCAGGAATGCTCACGCTGCCGCTCAATGCGGTGAAGTCCGCGCCACTCGTCGCCGTGCCGCTGATGGCGTAGTTCACGGTGAGCGCGGCGGTGGTGGAGCCGTTGCGAGTGATGGTGAAAGTGCCGCTGTCGCTCGGTTCAGCCGCCGTGGCATCGCTGGCAGCGATGGTGACGGTTTGCACCGCTGTTTCCTCCACAAAGAAGGTCACAGGCGCGGGCGTGAGCGTCGCATTGCCGCTGCTGTCGTAGCCGCGCACGCTGACGGTGTGCGTGCCAGCGGCGAGCTGGCCCCACGAGTAATTGAAGGGCGCGACGCGGTCAAAAGCCACGCTTTGGCCATCGAGGATGAACTCGACGGAGACGACGCTGCCATCGCCATCCGTGACAGTCGCCTGCACGAGCTGATGCGCGGGCCGCGTGAGCACGAGGCCCTCCGTGGGCGCATTGACCGCCGCGCTCGGCGGCGTGCCGCTGGCGGGCGTGCTGGCGAGCACGGTGATGAATTGCGTGATGGCGGCGGAGGCACCGAGGTCATCGCGCACGGCCAGCGTCACGGGATAAATGCCGGGCTTGGTGAAGGTGTAACTCGTGATGCTGCCGTTCGCGCCTTCGTCTTCGCCGAAGCTCCATGCGTGCTTCGTCACGCTGCCGTTGCTGTCACTCGATGCGCTGCCATTGAAGCTCACGGCGAGCGGCGCGGGGCCGCTCATCGTCGAGGCGGTGAAGCTCGCGACGGGCGCGGCATTGCTCGTATCACCGAGCAGCGTGCGCCGCAAAAACTGCTGGATGAGCAGCACATTTTCCGTGTTCTCCCGCGTGCTGGCATCGTGCCCGCCGCCGACGGTGCTCCAGAGCGTGGATGGGCGTCCGGCCCGCACCAGTGCTTGATTCAGCAGCTCGCTTTGATTGAAAGGCACGAAGGTATCGCCGGTGCCGTGCGTGATGAAAAACGGCGGCGTGCTGGCATTCACATACATCAGCGGATTGGCCGTGGAGACGCGCTCCGGGATGGTCTGAATCTCCACGTCGAAGAGTTGCGACTCGGGCGAGTTGATGGCGTTATGGTCCGGGATGCTCGATGTGAAAAAGTGGTCCATCCACAGCAGCGAGGTCGGCGGCATGACGGGAATCACGGCCTGCACGGCATCGCTCTGCGTCGGGTTCGTCGCAGCGTCGCCGACAAAATCCACCGTCGTCGCGCCGACCGTGACGTAGCGCATTCCCGCCGTCGTGCCGACCATCGCCGCCATGTGTGCGCCGCTGGAACTGCCGCACACCGCGAAGCGCGTCGTGTCGAAATTATACGTCGCCGCATTCGCCCGCAGCCAGCGCACCGCCGCTTTGCAGTCTTGGATTTGCGCAGGCCATTTCAGCTCCGGGCTGTTGATGTGATCGATGCTCACGACTGCAAAACCATCTGCGGTAAAGGCGCGGTAGTTGTCCGTGATGTTCGTCCGCGTGACCGATGACCAGCCGCCGCCGGGAATCCAAATGAAGACGGGCATCGGCCCGGCGGGCGGATTTTTCGGCAGGTAAATATCCAGCTTCACGCTCACCGTGCCGTGCGTGGCATAGGTGATGGCGGGCTGCTGCACCCACGCGACGCTGGCGTCGTTGTCGGTGAGATTCACCGTCGCGCTGGCTGCGCCGCCGACGATGTAGCCCGCGCTCGGCGTGATGGTGGCGATGACCGTCTCCGTGCTCTCGATGGGCACGTCGTCGAGCACCGTCACATTCACGATGGCCGTCGTTTGGCCGGTGGCGATGGTCACGCTGCCGCTCAGTGCGGTGAAGTCGCTGCCACTCGTCGCGGTGCCGCCGATGCTGTAATTCACGACCAGCGCGCTCGTCGTCGGCGTGGTGCGGGTGAAGGTGAAACGGCCATTCGTGCTCGGCTCCGCAGCCTCGGGAATCGTCGCCGCCACCGTGACGGTGGAGCCGCTGCCGCCGCTGTCGTTGTCCGCTAGATTCACCGTCGCGCTCGACGGCGAACCCAGCGTGTAAGCCGCATTGCTGCTGAGCGTGGCGATGATGGTCTCACTGCTCTCCGCTGTCGCATCGTCAATCGGCGTGACTGTGATGGTCGCACTCGCCTGCCCGATGGGAATGCTCACGCTCGTGCCGAGCGCCGTGAAATCCGTGCCGCTCGTCGCCGTGCCGCTCACCGCGAAATTGACCGCCAGCGCCGCCGTCGTCGCGCCGGTGCGCGTAACGGTGAAAGTGCCCGCCGTGCTGGGTTCCGCCGCGTTCGCATTCGTCGCCGCAATCGTGACGGTGGGCAGACCGCTGCCGCTGTCGTTGTCCGTGATGCTGATGCTCGCACTGGATGGCGTGCCCACCGTGTAGGCCGCGTTCGCATTGATGGAAAAGATGGCCGTCTCCGTGGACTCCGCCGCTGTGTCGTTCACCACATTCAACGTCACGGTGAGCGAAGCTTGATTCGCCGGGATGGTCACGTTCGTCGCCTGCGGGCCGACTAGCGTGTAGTCCACACTTCGCGTCGCTGTGCCAGTGTTCGCAAAACTCACAACCAATGCCGCCGTGGTGCTGCCCGTGCGACTGACCGTCCATGAGCCGGGATTCGTCGTCTCGCCCGCATCCGCATCATTCGCCACGATGCTCACGACGGGCAGTCCTGACGTGTCGTTGTCGGAAATATTAACCGATGCTGTGGTGATGGTGGCGAGTGCATACGTCGCGCTGCTAGAGATGCTCAAGGTCACGGTTTCCGTGCCTTCTACGCTCGTGTCATCAATTGGCGATACCGCGAGAGTGACGCTGCTTTGCCCCGTCGGAATGACCACGCTGGTGCCGGGTGAGGTGTAATCCGTGCCGCCCGTGGCACTGCCGACGACGGTGAAATTTACCGTGAGTGCTGCCGACGTATCGCCCGTGCGAGTGATGGTAAATTGCCCAGCCGTGCTTGGCTCTGAGGCGGAGGAAATGGAGTCCGTCACGCTCACCACCGGCAGTGGCGGCGAGTCATCATCTAGCACATTCACCGTCGCGGAAGTTGGCGAACCGAGATTGTAAGCTGCATCCGGCGTCAGCGTGAGCACTGCCGTTTCCGTGGATTCCAGTGCCGCATCATTCAGCGTGCCCAGCGTCACCACGGCACTGCTTTGACCTGCGGGAAGGACCACGCTCGTTCCCAGCGATGTAAAATCACTGCCGTTCACTGCCGTGCCGCTGATAGAGAAATGCACAATCAGTGCGGCTGTCGTCGCTCCCGTGCGAGTGACCGTGAAGGCTCCGCTGTCGCCGCCCTCCGTGGCATTCGCATCGCTCGCATTCACGCTGACGCTAGGCAATGCCTGCGCCCCCAGCGGCTTTACCAAAGTGATATACATGTGCCCGCTATTGGCCGGAGCATTCGTGCCGCAGCTCACGATGGAGTTCGCGGTGAAGTCCTTTTTGAAGAGCGTGAACTTCGGGGCCGAAGCCGTGAGATTGCCGGACGTGTTGACGATTTGCTCGCCCGTGTTTGTCCACGTCGAGAGCCACGCGGGCCGGGTGCTGGCCGTGTCGCTGTGGGCGATATAGACGCTGGCATCCGCCGTGACGCGGAAGGTGAAAATCGGGTCCGCCGTGTAGGCTGCGTAGTTGTTCCCCGGCGTGATGCCGCGAATCCAATCCAGCCCCGCCACACTCGCGGGCGGCGGAGCCATCACGAAATACTTCACGAGGCTGCCCGTCTGGTCCGCCTCTTTGAAGTTCGCGATGATTTTCCAACCCGTGCCGCTCGTCGTGTCATTGTTATTCGGGTCGAGGATGGTGAGGTCCGCGATGATGCCGCTGGGAGCCACGATGGGCTGCGGCGGAATGTTATAGGGCGGGGCAACATGGTAGCCGTTCCAAATCGTCGCCACGCTTTGATTCGGGAACCACGCCGCCTTCGCTTTATCGCCAGTGTAGCTGGCAAAAGCGGCTATCGCCTTCGTCTTCACATCACCCAGCCAGCCAGCGGACTCCGGCATCGCATTCAGCACCACCGAGCCATCGCCCGTGCCTGCATTCGCGGGCAGTCGGGAATCCAGCACGGCGGTGAGCCACGGAAAAATCAGCGTCGTCAGAGCCGTGTTATTGTCCGTGTGATTGCCATCATGGTGAATGAAGAACGTCCACGGAGCCGCGTTCGCCCGGCCATATTCCATGAGTCCCTGCAACACCACCGGGTTCACAAATCCATCGTTGTTGTCGAAGTTATGAATCATCGGGATGCCATATGCTCCGGCGAAATTCAGCGTCGGGAAGTTGTTGTTCTCGCCACTGCGGTTCGCATTAAAGCCATCATTCCCCGCCGCCAGCATCACGCCATGCAAGCCCACCACCGCAAGCGTCCGCGCCGGATTCGCAATCGCCACAGCCGCCGCCGCACTCGCCCCCGCCGAGGTGCCAATGGTCACGATGGGTCCATTGGCAATTTCAGGATGCCCGCTTGCCGTCACCGCCGCAGGCAAGTCATTGAGCGACGAAACCAAGCCCAACCGCTGCGCCAAACAATAGTCCCGCCAGAGCTGCGAGACGCCGGAGTTCAGCGGCGTGCCACCGACAACCATCGCGCGGATATTCGTCACGCCCGGCGGCAGGTAGTAGCTCGATGTTTGAGCAAAGGATGATGCCGTGAAACTGAGCGCGGCAAGGAGTGCGAAGATGGTTTTCATTTTTGAATTGCAGGGATGTTGATGGGAATGGGAGTCGGCCTCTCCATGTAGCCGGAGTAAGGCAGCGTCTTTCCCTCGTCTTTGCCGACAGTCTTTGTCTCTCCGCCGCGCGTCTCCTGGATGCGCACAGCAAATGGGTCGCCGTTGAAGCAGACCTCGGCGAAGAAGGCGAAAACGGAGGAGTTATCGTTCACAAACATGGGCGCTAGTTTGCCTGCGGTAGTGGTGTAACTAAATCCGCCCAGCACTTCGCTGCGTCCGCCGTTGCGTGTTTCCAGCAACGTGCCGCCGCGTTCTGTTTTGTAGCCGAGAATCCACAGGTCGCTGGCATCGTTCACGAGATGGGTTCCTTTGTTTTCGATGTTGAGTTGACGCGCCCAGACGCGCTGCCTGCGGAGCTTCAGCGCATGGGTGACAAAGTCTTCGAGAAAGAGTTCTCCGCCATCCGCCGCAGCGGTGCTCGTAAGGTCGCAATCCGCCACGCTCCTCATCACCAGCGTGCGGCGCGTCGCAATCTCCAGTCCGCCGTGGATACTTGAGAAGTGTTCGATGACGATCACGGGCGAAACACCATCGGCTATGCGCAAATCGGGGTGAAGGCCCTTGCCGTAATTGATCATCCCACCCAGCCCCACCACACGGCGAACCTTGCCGCGTATCGTTACGGTGGTCCGCAGGTTGTATTTGCCGGGGAGAAATATTGTGCTGGCTCCAGAGTCCATCGCTTTTTGAATTGCTGTGGAGGAATCCAGCTTGCCCGTCGGGTCTGCACCGAAGCTATCCACGTTTGCCCAAGTCTTAGGATCGTCCCAAGGAACTTCGGGCGTCTCTTTCACCGGCAGTCGCAGTGAATGCGCAGGCGATGGGAAAGGGCTGGTCGGGGCTTGGCTGCAATACTCCGCGATGCTCGGGCCGAGACTGCCGGACTTGTCCTCGCCATTGATACGAAACGCTGCTGCAAAGTCCGGCGTGGCTATGTCCGCAAGTGCGCGGTTGTAGCCAGCGGTCTTAATGTCGCGCAGGAATATCTGTCCGCGATTGTAGTTCACGATTGCGGGTGCTTTCGTTGCGTCGCCGCGTCCAGTCAGTGCGGCGTCTAATAACAAAAGCTTGCCGTAACTGCTCACGGCAGGCACGGCGTTTTCACTGCTAAGTCCACGAATACTGATGGCCTGCCCATGGTTCTGGAATCCTATCTCCCGCTGGCCGCGCAGCGTGATGTTTTCAAAGGTCTGTCCATTGACGGCGTGGGCCGTGACGATGCCGCGCTGGAAGCCAATGACCTCGCAATTTCTCACGAGCAACGGTCCGTTCATATCGCGGTGGGCAAGGTCGAGGCCGATTGCGCCACTGCCTTCGCCAGCTATGAAACGGCAATTGCGCACTGCTCCGCTATTATTGGAATAGAATTGGAGAGCAGTCGCTCCTGGGTTCCCGCTGCCGACATCAAAGGTTAGATTCTCCACGTAATTATGAAACCAATCCGCCGATCCGAACCCGCCGCACCACATGATGGCTTGGGGCTTCGCGGCATCGGTGAAACTCCCGGCTTTCAAGCGCAGGACGGCTTTGTCGCGATTCTGCCCGCACAGGTAAGTAAATCCCCAGTTGTCCTTACCGTTCCATTTTTTCGGCCAAGTGAGAGTGCGGCTCACGAGATAAATGCCATTTGGAAAATAGAGCATCCGATGGCGCCCCACGTTTTCATTGATGGCATTTTGCAGCGCGTCGGTGTCGTCGGTTACGCCATCGCCTTTTGCGCTATACGGAGGCTTTGTGACATCGATCACCAAAGGAGTTGCCGGAAACCGTCGCTCTTTGCCCGAAGGAATTTCGTCGGCAGACCGTGCGAAGCTCTGGAAAATGAGGAGCACGGTAAAAGGCAGCAGGACACCCCAAAACACATCACGCCGCAATGATGTTGCCTTGCACATTACACGCCGGTTTTTTGCTGCTCGCATCGCCTGCATTGATTGCTGTTTGGCTGTTCGCTTTCTCTTGGAGTGCTTCGCCTATTTGAGCTTACCATCGGGGGCTTTAGGCGCAGGCTCGGCTTTGCGCGTTTCTGCGCCATTGGTAGAAGTTTTTGCTCCCAACACCCGAGTCAGAAACTCCCGCACAGGGGCGATGTTTTGCTCGCCGCCGAAGCCGTGGCCTGCGCCGGTCACGGGATGAAAAGTCACATCGGCTTTCGTGGTTTTCAGCGCGTCGCGGAGTAGTTCACTTTGGTTGAACGGCACGCTGCCGTCCCGCGTGCCGTGCATGATGAGGAAGGGTGGCGGTGCTTCGCCGCGCCCGATGTAGGTGATGGGATTTGCCTTCGCTGCGGCTTCTTTATTTTCCTGAATTGCGCCGCCGATGAGTTTGCTTTCCGGCGAGTTCGCAGCGTCGTGGTTCATCGAACTTCCAGCTTTGTTCATCTGCAAAAAGTCTGTCGGGCCGAACCAGTCCACGACGGCCTGAACACTGCTGGATGCCTTTGCGTCGTTGCCCGCACCGTCGAACTCCGCCACGCCGCCGCTCGTGCCGAGCATGGCCACGAGGTGCCCGCCCGCGCTGCTGCCCCACACGGCGAAGCGATTTGGATCGAGGTGGTATTGTGCGGCATTCGCGCGCAGCCAGCGCACCGCCGCCTTGCAGTCCTGAATTTGCGCGGGCCATTTCGCCACCTGGCTAAAGCGGTAGCTGACGTGCGCAACGGCGTAGCCTTCATTGAGAAATTGCTGCGCGGGGCTGGGTCCATCCTTGCTCCCCATCACCCACGCGCCGCCGTGAATCCAGATGATGAGCGGCTTCGGCGCATCGCCGGACGGGAGGTAAAGATTGAGCTTCAGTTCGCGTCCGTCCGCTTTGCCATAGACGAGATCGCGCTCGGTGCGCGTGCCTTCGGGGAGCCGGTTTTGATCCGGCCTGCTGGGGCCGCCAGGTCGCCCGGTCGGTTGCTGGGTTGGCGGTTGCTGGGCGGGTGAGGGCAGCGTCGCCGCGAGGACGAGCGCCACGATGGCGTGCAGGGTTTTTTTCATGTTCAGTTAGGAAAGGTTTTTTGTCCGGCGAGCGTGGTGATTTCCTCGGCGGACAAGGCGCGGCCGTAGATGCGGAGGTCGTCGAGCTGCCCGTCGAAAACCAGCGCGCCGCCCTTCACGCGACGACCAATGAGCATCGGGCCGCCGAGTTTGAAATCATGCCGCAGCCCGCCTGCCTGCGTGACCTCGCGACCGTCCACAAAAAAAGCCGCGTGCCCCTGCGCGCAGTCCACGCTGACCGTGAGATGATGCCAGCGCCCGGCGAAAATCAGGCCCGCCTTTGAGTGCGCCTGTGAACCCATCGTGCGGCTCGGCACCTCGAACGCGACGCCTGATCCCGGAAAAGTGGGCGGCACCGTGAGCCAGAAATCATCCCCGCCCTGGCTGCGACCATAGCAGCCGAGCAACGGCTGCGGACGTGCGGGTCCGCCGTGCTGAATCCGCAGCCACAGCGCGATGGTGAAGACATTTGGCAGTTCGATGCGCGGCGACTCCGCATTCACCTTCACCGCGTGCAGATCGAGCGCCTTGCCCGAGTGTCCCTCGCCCCATGCGCCTTCCACGCTCAAAGTAAGATCGCGCCCGTTGCCGGAAACATCTTTTGCGATCACGCCCGCGCCTTCATCGAAGGTCCAGCGCGCCAGCAATCCGGTGTCGAGCGACTGCGCAACCGAGGGCGCTTTCACCGCGACCGGTTCTTTCTCCGTCACCGTCGCGGACTGGCTCGTCTCGATGACCACTCCGCTCTCATCATCCGTGCGCGCGATGAGCACGCGGCCCTCCGTCACCGTCATCACCGTGCGCTCTTTCGTCGCGCTCATCTCGAATTTCGTGCCGAGCACCTCCGCCTTCGCCGTCGGCGTGCGAATGAGCATCGGATGACTCGCCGACTGCCGCGCCACGCTCGCGCGCAGCGTGCCCGCCGTGAGTTTGAGTTGCTTGTCCGGCAGCGCCGTCACCACGCCGAACTCCGCGTCCGCGCCAATCGCGAGCCGCGTCGTCTCGCCGGGAAATTCAATCTCCGCCGCGCCGTCCTTTCCCGTGAGCAGCCAGTCGCCCGCTTGCAAAACGAAGCCCGCTTTTCCCGCCACGGTTTTCTGTTCGCGCCACACGCGCACATCTCCCGTGGCAACGGCGAGCCGCACCTGCGCGGACTCGGTCTTTGGCGAAGGCCAGAAAAAGAAGCCCGCCACGACGATGCACGCTACCGCGCACGCCCATGCCACGCGCCGCGGCCACACGGAGCGCACCCGGGCCATCACCGCCGCGATGAACGAGCCGCCCTCGCGCCGCGCGACGACCGGTTCTTTCCCGACGGCACGCAGCACGCGCTGCGCAAAATCCGCGCGTGCGCCATCGAAGCGCCGCGAGAGCAATTCCTCGTCCGCAAGCTGCGCCCGCGTCTCCACGAGCAGCTCCGGGTCGTTTTCCAAAAGCGCCGCCAGCTCGTGCGACTCCGCCTCGTCGAGCGCATCGCGATTTTCCAGCCAGCGCAGCAGCAACTCGTTCATGCCGGTTCCTCCCGTAGTTTTTCCTCCACACATCCGCGCAACGCCGCGCGCAGCCGGAACAACATCACGCGCACCGCGCCCGCGCCCAATCCGAGCGCCGCGCCCACCGCCTGCGAGTCGCGCCCTTCCTCATAAGTCATCCGCACGGCACGCAGATTTTTTTCCGAGAGCGCCTCAAGGCATTGCGCTAGTGCCGCCTCCGCGCTGGCGTTCATCGCGACGGGCAACTCCTCCAACTCCGAGGCCAGCACCTGCGCCAGTGCCTCGCGTTTGCTGCCCTCGCGCGCCGTCTGCCGGTGATGCCGCAGCGCCATGCGCCGTGCGATTCCCTTCAGCCACCGCACCGGCTCGACCTCCGGCGGCTTCGCATGGGGCGAGCGATACCACGCGAGAAAAACCTCCTGCGCCACATCATCCACCGCCGCCAGCGGCACGCCCAGCGCCGCCACATAAGCACGCACCTCCCCCTGCGTCTCATCAAGGACGCGGGCGAACAAAGCGGTGAATTCGTGACTGGATGCCATATCGGTTCAAAGCACTGTGCCCGCAACACAACGAGTGTTACAAAAAATCTTATTCAAGTGGCAATGTGCAGCCGTCAAATCTAGGATCCTTCATCCTTAGTATTCGGATTATAGCATCGTTTCGAAAATGTTCAGTTGGCGGTGCGTTGGGTTTCTGCGTCACTTTGTGCTTATGAACCGCAGAACTTTTCTCGCTCTTTCCATCGCCGCCGCCATGCCCGCTTTTGCTGCTGAAAAAGATGACCGCTGTTTTGAGATGCGCGTTTATTTTGCGGCTCCGGGAAAGATCAATGAATTGCACAAGCTGTTTCGCGAACATGCGACGCGGCTTTTTGCGAAGCATGGGATGACTGCTCTCGGCTGTTGGGTGCCTGCGACGAGCACGGAGAATAAACTCGTCTGCGTGCTCGCCGCTCCGAGCCGCGAGGCGCGTGATGCTGCGTGGAAGGCGTTCTCTGCGGATGCGGAATGGCTGACGGCGCAGAGGGCCAGCGAGGTGGGCGGAAGTGTGGTGGAAAGAACTGTGAGCATGTTTTTGAGCGCGATGGATTTTTCACCGGAGATGAAGGCGTCGCTGGCGTCGCCGCGTGTGTTTGAGCTGCGCACTTATACGACGACGCCGGGGAATCTCGTGCGCATCAATGCGCGGTTTCGCAATCACACGACGAAGCTTTTTGCGAAGCACGGGATGACGAATCTTTTCTACTGGAACCTCCAGCCCGGACACCCCGACAGCGAGAATATGCTCGTGTATTTTCTAGCGCACAAAGACGCGGACGCGATGGCGGCATCGTTCAAGGCATTCCGCGCCGATCCCGACTGGATCGCGGCGAAGGCTGCGTCGGAAAAGGAAGCGGGCGGCTCGCTCACCGTGCCGGATGGCGTGAAGTCGGAGCTGATGCTCGCGACGGATTATTCCGCGACGCGGTGAGGATGAAGGTGAACGGCGATCCGTGGTCGGACGCAAGCGCAGTGCTCACACTCTTTCGCTTGCGACCGATCACTTAGAGCATCTGCCAAAAGTAATTTCCGGTTGGGAGCGCGGCAATGCGAGCGAAGCGAGCCAAGGAGCGGTGGCATTCCTGCCGCCGTCCAAACCATAGCGCAAAGCTCCCAATCTCTCTGCGCTCCATGCTCAATTAGTGTCCGCTTCGCGTTTTGTTTTCAAACGGCGGCAGGAATGCCGCCGCTCCCAGTCGCAAGCGACCCCGCACCCTTTCCCGACTCCAGAAGCAGAAATTACTTTTGGCAGATGCTATATTACCGATCACCGATCACAGCCGACAAGCACAGCTCGCCGCCATCAACCAGCACTACGGCACCACTGCGCTGAAGATCAGCTTTTTGTCTCCACGCGCGTTGAGCGTTTTGAGCATGGTGCCGATGGTGCGTT
>JANMLS010000059.1:0-11398 GCA_031372675.1 Verrucomicrobiaceae bacterium | reverse complement strand
TGTTTTGCGGCGAAAGTCTTAGGGTGTCGCTGATTTAACCGCGAAATACGCAAAATATGCGAAAAACAATGCAAAGGAGATTGGCTGATTCGGAGAGGACTTTCGCGCTTTTTCGCGTCTTTCGCGGTTCTTTGATTTAGCCCGAAACTACAATCTCGGCGGGGGGCCGATGGTGCCGCCCTCGATAAACTTGGCTTTTAGAAAGGTCTTGCGGCGGTCTTGTTTGCCGTGGGCTGTGCTGTCTGCCCATTTCACGATGCGGCGCACCATCGCCTCCGTATCCCAGAAGACATGCGAAACTGGCGGGCGGCACCAAGCATGGAGTGGGTCTGGCTCCAGACAAACGATTGATACATCTTTCGGCGAGGTGATGCCGCGTTGCGCGAGATGCAGCCGGGCGGCGGTGAATAGAGGCGGCTCATCAATGATGATCGCCGTGGGCGGGGTGTGGGCGAAGAGGGAATCCAGACAGCGGCACATCCCTTCCGGGCTTCCCTGCCAGTTCGGTAGATTGTAGGGGCCGGTGCGGATGCCCTCCGCCTCCAGCAGCTCCAGAAAGCTGCGCTCGGCAAAACCCGGTTGTGGCAGTATTTTCTGCTCACGCGCCAGCATCACGATGCGGCGGTGGCCCAGCTCCACCAGACGCTGTACCGCTGCGGCTAAGGCTGGGAGTTTATCCGGCAGTACTCCGGGCATGGAAACCTCTCTCGTGCGCCCAAACATCGCAAGCACCGGGAGCGGTTGCGCCGCAAACCACTCCAGCACCGCGAGCGAACCGCACATCACCACCCAAGCATCTGCGGGCGTTTTCTCGACATAGCGCGCCACTTTTTCCACGTCTTTTTCCAAGTCCACGAGATACTTGGTGGAGTAGGAGACTGCATGACCGGCCTCTTGGAGCTGATGCTTCAGCTCAATGTTGTAGCCTATCGCCAAGTCGCCTTCGTCGTAGAGAAAAACCTCGACGTGCAGGCCCGGCGGTTTCGTGCCTTCGGGAATCACAATCCGGCTGCGGCGCCCCGGTCCCTGGCTCTCCAGCAAGCCCTCGCGCCCCAGCAGTCGCACGGCCTCCAGCACCGTGTTGGGGCTGACTCCCAGCGAGGAAACAAGGCTATGAATCCCCGGCATCGCGCCACTCAATCGGCCCCGCAGGATTTCTTCGCGAAGATGCGCGGCGAGTTGTTCGACCGTGGAGAGTGGACGAAAAGCCTTCATGGGAAAAACCATCACAATAATGATAACAGTCAGCAAGAAAGAACATTTAGACTTTATCCCGGCGAGTGAGAGATTGCGAAGTGTCGGAAGTTAAATTGCTCCCGTCACTCAAAACCTAAAACCGCAAACCCATGAAAACAACCCGCATCACCAACCGCCGCCAAAACATCCTCACGACGACCATCGCCGCTTCCGTTGCAACGCTCATCACCGGAATCTCCGCCCACGCGGAGGTGCTGATTTATGAGCCGTTTGCTGATAGCAACGCTAGTCTCACAGGCAATGCCGTTGGCACTGGACTAACAGGAACATGGGCTGCATCTACTGGCCTCGGAATTACGGCTGGCAGCCCGACTTGGGGTGCGCTGCCGACCTCCGGAAACAGAGTTGCCTACACTGGTGCCGGGGCAAATACGACTGCCTCCGTTGGACTTGGTTCCGCTCTGAATAACTCTGGCTTACTCACGGATGGCTCAGCTTTGTGGTTCAGCCTCGTGTTCAACACGCCCACAAATAATGGAATCAACGAAGACATGGGCTTTATTTTAGGCACAGATACGGTCGGCGGTGCCAATGGTATTGCTATTGCTAACTCCGGCTCCGGCTTTGGTTTTGCTTTCAATAGCGGTGGATTGAGGGCTACGTCCTACGCTAGCGGCACGAGGAGTCAGGCAACCGGTGTGGCTCTCACCACCAACACGACATATTTGATCTCTGCGCAACTGATTTTTGGAACGAGTGGAGCGGCAGACACCGTCAAACTTTATCTTCCAAATACGGGCTTGGTTTTGGGCAATGTGCAAAGCTCAATTTCAGCCGCGCTCACGCAATCAGGTTTCGACACGTTTGCCCTTGGCATGAAAAATAACACGGCCCTTGGTTTCGACGAGATTCGCCTCGGAGGGACCTATCTGGACTCGATTGGCATGAGTGCCACCTCCGCTTACTGGGACCTAAATGACACAGCCTCCGGCGCGGGCGGTGCCACGCCTTCTGCTACTTGGAATGCGGGTGATTTGAATTGGAATCCCTCGGCTGCTGGCACCGGTAGCGCCGCCGCTTGGACGCCTGGACAGACAGCCGTTTTCTCTGCTGGCTCGGACGCAACGGGCAGCTACAGCGTCACGGTTGACGGCACGCAGTCGATTGGCGGCGTCGTTTTCAAAAATGGAACTGTCAACATTTCCGGCGGCACAGCACTGGATTTGGTCTCCGCAGGTGGTGCAATCGAGGTGAGAGATGCGACGAAGACCGCGACGATTTCCACGCCAATCAGCCAGTCGAGCGGAAGCGGCGCTCTTTACAAGGAAGGCGGCGGCACGGTCATCCTCTCCGGCAATAACACTCACGCAGGACCCACGATTGTGAATGCGGGCAAGCTGGTTCTTTCCGGTGACAATACCGGGGCTGCTGGTGCCACCCAAATCAACGGAGGTATTACCCAGTTTGATTCTCTGGCCGCAATCAGCGGCAGCGGGCGTAGCGTCACGGTAGGCGCCAGCGCGGTGGCTCTCTTCGGCAGCACCCTGAGCGATGCAGACACCGCCACCGGTTTAGGCCGGGTCGTCACCGCCTCTGCGGGCATTATTGCCGCAGACAACAACGCGGGTGGAAATTTCAACCTGAACACGGCGGGCCTGACTGCTGTCGGCTTCGGCGCGGTCGGCACCGTGAACTACACCGGCACGCTGACGCCCAATGGCAACTACCGCCTCGGCGGCGCGGGCGGCACGCTGACCATGGCCAACACAAATGCCCTCACCGGCGCAGGGAAAACGCTCACAGTCAGCGGTCCCGGCACAGTCATTCTCGCGGCATCGAACAACTACACTGGCGCTACGACGATTGGCTCAGGCGCGACTTTGGTAATGTCGTCGACGAATAGTGCTACCACAACGACCGTCAATGCAGGAGGCACGCTGGTAGTAGGGAATGGCAGTTCAACAGGCGGCGCAGGTGTTACCTTAAACGGCTCACTCGTCATTGGAGCACCCACTGCATTCAGTATTGGTGCGAACCAAGTTTTCTTTAGCACTGGTGCCAAGATCAGCTCCGACAGCACTACTCCTCGCTCTATCGCTGGCAGGCTCAACGGCAATGCCAACAACACCGTCATACTCGGAGATACGGTGAACACCGGAAAGCTGACATTCACTGTGGCACCGAGCTTGTCATCCTCCGCAACCACATACCAGACCCTCTCAGATGTGGAGTTTTCCGCTGGGTTTTCGTCCAGCGCTCAAGGGCCAACCAAGAGCGGTGCAGGAACCATGATACTTTCTGGCACCAACCTTTTTACTGGTGCTACAACCATCAGTGCTGGTGTTGTCGAAATCGGGGGCGGTGGCACTCTGAATTCTGGCAACTATTCTGGTGCCATTTCAATCGCCAACACAAGCAGCGGCACACTCAGGTTCAACAGTTCTGCGAACCAAATCTTCGGCGGTGCAATCAGTGGTGCTGGCGCTCTGGTTAAAAACAACTCAGGGACACTCACAGTGAACAGTGTTTCCAATGGCTTGACTGGCGCAACCAGTGTCAACGGAGGCACACTGCTCGTCGGACTCGGCGGCAGTCTTACCGGCACCACAACGACTGTGAATACCGGCGGTACGCTTGGCGGCGCAGGAACGATGGGGCCAGTGATTTTGAACGGCGGCACCATTGCTCCCGGCACTAACGCTGGAATTCTGAATAGTGGAAATGTGACCTTCTCCGGTGGCACTGCGGCGTATGAAATCAACGGCACTACCGTTGGGACGAATTACGACCAGTTGAACGTGACTGGAACAGTCACTTTCACGGCGGATACTGCGCTGACGATCAGCCTCGGATACACGCCTGCGATGAATGACGCCTTTACCATCATCAGTAACAATAACACGGATGCCATCACCCTAGGTGGATTTGGTTTCTCCTATCTCGGCAATTCGTTGACTGAAGGTGAGCAATTTACCGCCAGTGGGCAGGATTTCACCATCAGCTATGCCGGTGGCAGCGACAATAACGACGTAGTGCTCATCGCTGTGCCAGAACCCGGCAGTGCGCTGATGCTGGTTGGTGGTCTGGCGACGCTGCTCGGCTTCCGCCGTCGTCGCGCATAAAACTTTCCTTGGGTAAGGAAATATATGTGGCACAGCTCTTCCTGTTCTTTGCGGGTCCGGGGCGGGCTGTGCCACTGATTTTTTGTGGAGATTCATCCGCGCAGGAAACCGGCATTATCCCGAACGCTGTAATTGAAGGCGGAAAGCGTAAAGGAGCGGCGTGCCTCTGGCCGCCGTCTCTCAAACGCGAAGCGGAAATTTTCACAGCGTGCCACGGCTAAAAATATTGTGCGCTTGCGCGGTGGCGAAGGTCGGCGGCCAGAGGCACGCCGCTCCGTTACGCCTCTCGCGCTTCGCAGAATCGTTCGGGTTGAAATTCGATGCTTTAGAAACGGAGAGCCAATGGACGGAGTTGACAAACTCGGAGTAGTGATTTCGCCTCAGAACAGAGATGAAAATGTGAGCTTGTGAAATTTTTCACAAAGTCCTTGCATCGCTCGCGTGTTTTTTTCAAAGTCGGCGCATTCTCGACCGAAAGTGACCTGCATTTTCTACCACAACTACTGACCGATGCCGCAGATTTTCCAACGCGGAGCGAACCTTGTTGCGCTCAAGATTCTTCTTCTTGTCGGAGCCTTGGCTACGGGAGCCGTGGGTGCCGTTTGGTATTATTTTACCCCCGAATATACGAAGGTCGGATACCAGCCTTCGCAGCCGATTCCTTTTTCGCACAAGGTTCACGCGGGGCAGTTGAACATTGATTGCCGCTTCTGCCACAGCTTCGCGGATTCCGGTGCGCACTCGAATTTGCCGAGCACGCAGCTTTGCATGGGTTGCCATTCGCAGGTGCAGAAGGATAGCCCCAAGCTGGAGCCTCTGCGCCAGAGCTGGGCGTCGGGCAAAGGCGTGCCGTGGGTGCAGATTCACAAGACGCCGGACCACGCTTATTTTAACCACTCGGTGCATATCAATCGCGGCGTCTCGTGCGTGGAGTGCCACGGACGTGTGGACCAAATGGATGTGGTCTATCAGGCGAAGTCGCTCACGATGAATTTCTGTTTGGAGTGCCACCGTGCGCCGGAGACTGCGTTGCGCCCGCTGGATAAAGTGACGGACCTCGGCTGGAAAGCGCCGACGCAGACCGATGAACTCGCTGCATTGCTCGGCACGACGACGGAGAAATTGAAACTGAAAGCAGGCGACCAACTTTCGCCAAAAAAAGCCCAGAAAGTCATGGGCGAACACTTTAAAGCCCAGCGCGGCGTGCATCCACCAGACAGCAATTGTGCTGGCTGCCACCGCTAATTGACACGGACCATGAGCAAACGAGTTTTTGAACATCCGCAGGAAGAAGCCAATGGGCCACAGTATTGGCGCAGCTTCGGGCAGCTCGCGAAGACGCCGGAATTTAAGGAATGGCAGGACCGCGAGTTTCAGACTGGCGCGGCAGATTTGAATCCCGAAGTCGGTCGTCGTGGTTTCATGAAATACATGGCGGCGAGCGCGGCGCTGGCTGGGCTTTCGCTGAGTGCGTGCCGTCGCGAGGAGAAGACGCTGGTGCCTTTTGCGCAGACGGCGGAGTGGACGATTCCCGGCAAGCCGCTGTTTTACGCGACCTCGCGGCCTCATCGCCGGGGCGCGATTCCGCTGGTGGCGACGACGCATGACGGGCGTCCGACCAAGGTGGACGGAAATCCTGCGCACGCGACAAACAAAGGCGCGACGGATACGCAGACGCAGGCTTCGTTGCTCGATGTGTATGACCCGGACCGCTCACGTCGTTTTCAGCACGATGGCAAGGAATCGAGCGAGGCGGATTTTTCGAAATGGCTTGCTGGCGTGGTCGAGAAAGCCGGAGACGGGCAGGGGATTGCGTTTTTGACGGAGCATTTCACCTCGCCGACTTATGCGCGTTTGAAAAAAGCGGTCGCGGAGAAGCTGCCGAAAGCGATGTGGGTCGTGTATGAGCCGCTGAGTGGCTCGGAGTCTGGTGCGGCGCAGGAAGCGGTGTTTGGCGAAGGGTTCCGCGCGGTTCCGCAGATTGACAAGGCGGACGTGATTTTGTCGCTCGACTGCGATTTTCTCGGCTCGGATGAAGGTCGTCTCGAAGGCATCCGCGCATTTTCCGCGCGTCGCAAGCCGGAGCAGAAAATGAATCGCCTCTACGTCGTGGAGAATCGCTACACGACGACCGGCGGCATGGCGGATCATCGTCTGCGCTCGCAAGCTGGCAAGATCGGCGCGGTGGCGCGGGCTTTCGCGGAGAAAATCGCGGCGGCAACCGGCGATGCTGCGCTGAAGGCTGTTGTGGACGCTTTCCCAAAAGCCGCGACCGATGCGGATGCGAAATGGATCGAAGAAGCGGCGAAGGATTTGGTGTCGCAAAAGGGCAAAGCACTTGTGCTTGTCGGCTATCGCCAGCCCGCAGCGGTGCAGGCGCTCGGACATGCTATCAATGCGGCACTCGGTGCGCTGGGCCAGACGGTGCTCGGTCGCAAGACGCATGGTCACGGCGACGGAAAAACCATCGCTGATTTGACGAAGGCGCTCACCGAAAAGCAGGTCAAGACGCTGTTTATTCTCGGTGGAAATCCGGTTTACAGCGCGCCCGGCGATTTGAATTTTGCGCGTGCGATAAAGAGCGCCGAAGTGGTCCGCCACGGCTTCTACGAAGACGAGACGACTTACTCGGTCGAGGCAGATATTGATGGCAATGTCACCAAGCGGAACTTTGTGAAATGGCACGTTCCCGCCGCGCATTACCTCGAAGCGTGGGGCGACGGCACGGCGAGCGATGGCAGCCACGTCGCGCAGCAGCCGATGATTCATCCGCTCTTTGGTGGATGGTCGGAAATCCAACTGCTCAATCTCATCCTCACCGGAAAAAAATCGGAAGGTTTGGAGCTTGTGCAAGAGACGTTCGGCAAGGTTGCCAGTGGGATTGATGCGATTTCTTGGGCGAAGTTTCTGCGCGATGGATTTTTGCCGAAAACTGCCGCCGTCGAATCGCTCACATTCAATGGTGCCGCTGCCGCGCAGGTTGCTGCGAAGTTCACCGCTCCCGCCGAAGGGATAGAGGTTGTTTTTGCCGCGTGCCCGAAAGTGGACGACGGACGCTTTGCGAACAACGCTTGGATTCAGGAGTTGCCGGACCCGATTACCAAAATCACTTGGGATAACGCGGCAATCATCAGCCCGAAAACCGCAATCCAGCTTGGGCTTGCAGCGAAGCAGGGGAACGGGATTTTTGAGTTCGACAACGGCGCGTGGATCACGGTCGAAGTCGGCGCTGCAAAGCTGGACGTGCCGGTTGTAATCATCCCCGGCACGGCGGATGAGAGCATCACCATCGCGCTCGGCTACGGACGCACGCACGAAGGCCGCGTGGGTGGTCGCGAGGGCAACTACATGTCGCACGGCGGTCTGTTTGCGAAAAAGAGTCAGGTCGGTTTCAACGCTTATCCGCTGCGCACGAGCGCGAATCATTATTTTGCGACGGCAAAAGTCAGCAAATCCGACCAGCCCGCATACAAGCTGGCGGTCACGCAGGAACACGGTGCGCTCGAAGGCCGTGGGCCGGATATTTATCGCGAAAGCACGGACCCAAAATTCAACGCTCGCGACAAACATTGGCTGCACGAAAAAGGCGCGATGGATGCGCACGCGGAGGAGTTTGACAAAAAAGGCTATCCGGTTTCGCGCAGCGCGTATTCCAACCCGCCGCTGAACGACAAAAATCACCAGTGGGCGATGGCGGTGGACCTTTCGGTTTGCACCGGATGCTCGGCGTGCATGATTGCCTGCCAGAGCGAGAACAACATTCCCGTCGTCGGCAAAGAGCAGGTCATCGAAGGCCGCGAACTGCACTGGATTCGTATGGACCGCTACTTCGTCACGCCGATGAACGCGCGGAAAGACAACACGATTGATTTTGAAAAGACCCGCATGGTCATGCAGCCGATGCCCTGCCAGCACTGCGAGAATGCGCCTTGCGAGACGGTCTGCCCGGTGAACGCCACGGTCCACAGCGACGACGGCCTCAACGTGATGGCTTACAACCGCTGCATCGGCACGCGCTATTGCGCAAACAACTGCCCGTTCAAGGTGCGCCGCTTCAATTTCTTCGACTTCAATGAGCGCCAGAAGGACAAGTATTTTGTCCCGAATATCATCAACGAAAAGGGCATGGCGGAAACGCTCAAGCTCTCGAAAAATCCAAACGTCACCGTGCGGATGCGCGGCGTGATGGAGAAATGCACCTTCTGCGTGCAGCGCGTGCAAGAGGCGAAGATCGCGGCGAAGGTGAAAGCGAAGGACAGCAGCGATGTCAAAGTGCCTACCGATGCTTTCAAGGTCGCCTGCCAGCAGGTTTGTCCGACCGGCGCGATTACTTTTGGTAACAAGCTAGATCCGAAGAGCGCAGTCAGCCGCGATATTGATAACCCGCGTGCTTATCGCGTGTTCGACTATCTGGGCATCAAGCCGCGCGTCCATTATCTAGCCCGAATCATGAACCCAAATCCTTTGATGCCTGATGCTCCGAAGGAAGCGCCTGCCGCTTACGCGCAGGCGGAAGGAGGAAAGCACTAATGGCTACCGCTTCACACAACACGTCCGAGGACGGAGTGGTCGTCCTGCATTGCCCGCCGGAACTCGCGAAGATTCCGCTGGTTAATCATGACCGCTCACTCAACTGGATCACGGAAAACGTCGCATCCATCTGCGAAGAAAAAACCCGTCGTTACTGGTGGATTGCATTCTTCCTGTTTTCGCCCATCGCGCTGCTCGTCCCCGTCCTGCTCTCGTATCAGGTCGGAAACGGCGTCGGTGTCTGGGGTGAAAATCAGCCGTTTGGCTGGGCTTGGGACATCACGAACTTCGTGTTCTGGATCGGTATCGGTCACGCGGGAACGCTGATCTCGGCGATTCTGTTTTTGACGCGCCAGAAGTGGCGCACCTCGATCAACCGCGCTGCCGAGGCGATGACGCTTTTTGCCGTGATGTGTGCCGGACTTTACCCCGGCTTCCACGTCGGGCGTTTCTGGAAAGCGTGGTTTCTTTTCCCGATTCCGAACTGGAACGGCATCTGGCAAAACTACCGTTCGCCGCTGCTTTGGGACGTGTTCGCCGTTTCGACTTACTTCACAGTTTCCGTGCTCTTCTGGTATGTCGGACTCATTCCCGATCTCGCCACGCTGCGCGACCGCGCGAAGTCAAAAATCAAGCAAATCGCCTACGGCATCGCAGCGCTCGGATGGCGTGGCGGCAACCGCCACTGGCAGCACTACGAAATGGCGTATTTGATCCTCGCAGGTCTATCCACGCCGCTCGTGCTTTCGGTTCACTCGATTGTGTCGTTCGACTTCGCCACATCGGTCATCCCCGGCTGGCACACGACCATTTTCCCGCCTTATTTCGTAGCGGGCGCGATTTTCGGCGGCTTCGCAATGGTGCTCACGCTCTTGCTTCCGGCGCGGCTTTTCTATCCGCAGCTCGACGACATGATCACGCGGAATCATGTGGACAAGATGGCGAAAATCATCCTGCTCACCGGCACCATCGTCGGCTACGCCTACCTCATGGAGTTATTCGTGGCACTCGTGTATTCGGGCAATTTCTACGAATCGAACGCCTTCTACAATCGTGCGACTGGCTGGTATGCGTGGCATTACTACGCGATGATGTTTTGCAACGTCATTGCTCCGCAGATTTTCTGGATCAAAAAAGCGCGTCACAACTACATCGTGGTCTTCATCGTCTGCCAGTTCGTCAATGCGGGCATGTGGTTCGAGCGGTTTGTGATTATCGGCACCACGCTGGCGCAGGACTTTCTGCCTTCCTCGTGGGGTCACTACACTCCGTCTTGGGTGGAGGTCTTTACCTTCATCGGCACGTTTGGAATGTTCATTACACTATTCCTACTCTTCATGCTCTTCCTGCCGATGATTACCATCTTCGAGGTGAAAGCTATAAAACCGGAGGCCGACCCGCATTTCCACCCGGAAGGCGATCACAGCCACGACAGCCACGCAACTGCAAAGCCGAAGGAGGCGGCAGCTCACTAACATGGCCGAATTCAAAAAACTATTCGCCCTCGGTGCTGAGTTCAACAGCGCGACTGCTATCTACAACGCAGCGGAGAAAGTCCGCGACTCCGGCTATACCGTTTGGGACTGCCACTCGCCTTTCCCGATTCACGGGATGGACAAGGCGATGGGCATGAAAAAATCGTGGCTGTCCGCTTTCGTTTTCGTCTGCGGTATCATCGGATTCCTCACGGGATTGGGGCTTGTTACCATCACGAGCTTTTCGCTTTACCCCACGATTGTGAACGGCAAGCCGAACGACTGGGCGCACGGACTTCAGGCGCTGCAATTCTTTTTCCCGGTCATGTATGAGCTGACGATTCTGTTCAGCGCATTCGGTGCGGTGTTTGGGATGATTATCCGCAACGGGCTTCCGCGTTTTCACCATCCGCTCTTTAACTGGAGTCGGTTCACGAAAGTCACGGACGACAAATTTTTCCTCATCATCGAAAGCCGCGACCCGCAGTTTTCGGAGACTAAAACCAAGGCACTGCTGGAGACGCTCGAAGGCGCCCACATCACGCCAATTTACGACCAGGAGTAAGCCATGATTCTTAAAATCGGATTTGGAGCACTCATCATCGCGGGCATCGTAGCCCTCGCCCTCGCTGGCTATCGCGGGCAAAAGGGCGAGCAGACGCACATCGAATGGTTCAACGACATGGCGCATCAGCCAAAGGTGAATCCACAAGTTCGCAGCGACTTTTTTGCGGATGGTCGCGCCGAGCGCAAGCCAGTCGCGGGCACCATCCCAATCGGCTACAACATCGAGGGAACCTACTACCAGACGGATGGAAATAATCTCGGCACTGGAGTCGGCGCATTTGCCAACCAGCCCGATTATCTCAACACGGGCCGCATCGGTGAATTTTACGGCGACGGCATCCCGGAAAACCTCGCCTCGCGTGGCGCGGACCTCGTTAAGCGTGGTCAGGAGCGTTACGGCATTTACTGTGGCCACTGCCACGGAGTCGCGGCGAAAGGCAATGGTCCCATCAAGGCATTCGGCCTGATGACTATTGCCGACCTCACCAGCGAGCCGATGCGCAAGCA